>CAYUYU010000090.1:4118-9728 GCA_964449405.1 uncultured Thermotogaceae bacterium | reverse complement strand
AAAAGCCCGCATTAATTCTCCGAAAAAAGCCATGGATATGGGAATAGGAATGGTCCATCAGGAATTCATGTTATTGCCTGGTTTTACAATCACTGAAAACATAAAATTAAATCGTGAAAAGACAAATGCAAATATATTCAGTAAGGTTTTTGGTCAATCTCTTGAAACATTGGATTTTAAAAAGATGAACGAAGATGCCAAAAAGGCATTAGGCAAAATTGGCATGTCAATTAAGGAAACCACACCAGTATCAAGTCTTCCAGTAGGCTATATGCAATTTGTTGAAATTGCCAGAGAGATTGACAAGAAGAACTTGAAACTACTGGTTTTTGACGAACCTACAGCCGTCCTTACTGAAAGTGAAGCCGATCAATTACTGAAAGCAATGCAAGAACTTGCAAAAGATGGGATAGCCATTTTATTCATAACCCATCGATTAGACGAAATACTGGAAGTTGCTGATAACATAACTATACTAAGAGATGGACAGCTTGTTGAAACAAAGCCGAAAGAAAATATCACTGTTGAAGAAATTGCCCAAAAAATGATCGGACACATGCTTGAGAAAAGCGATATGATCAAAAGATCAACAGATTATTTTAAGGATAAAAAAGAGATATTAAAATTAAAAAATTTGAAAGTTGATATGTCTGGTGAAAAAGTCAAAGATATTTCTTTTTCAGTTCATGAAGGAGAGATTTTTGGAATTGGTGGTTTGGCAGGAGGAGGAAAAATCGGTATAGCAAACGGGATAATGGGATTATTTCCGTCTTTTGGAGAAGTATTCTTTGATGGAGAACGCTTGCCGTTAAATAATCCTTTAGGGGTTTTAAAAAAGGGCCTTGCCTTTGTTTCTGAAAATAGGAGAGGGGCAGGATTGTTATTAGATCATGGAATCGATATGAATATCGTAACAACCTCTATTCAGGTGCAAAATAAATTTCTGCACGAAACCAATCCTCTCTTGAAAGCCTTGCGGATATATCATAATAAAGAAATCGAAAAATACGCTCGGAAAATGATAGAAGAGCTGGATATTCGTTGTAGAAGCCCCAAACAAATTGTTAGGAGATTAAGTGGAGGAAACCAACAGAAAGTCTGTCTTGCCAGGGCCTTTACTCTAAATCCAAAACTGCTTTTTGTTTCTGAACCAACAAGAGGTATTGATGTTGGTGCTAAAAAACTAGTGTTGGATTTTCTTGTGAAATTGAATCGAGAAATGGGTGTTACCATTATCATGACTTCGAGTGAATTGGCAGAGTTAAGAAGAATTTGTGACAGGATTGCAATTATTGCTGAAGGTGAACTGACCGGGATACTACCACCAGAAGCTGATGATGTCTCTTACGGATTGCTCATGTCAGGTTCAAAGAAAGAGGTGGTATCGCATGAGAGTTGAAGCAGCACAAAAAAGTGTGCTCCAAAAAACCTGGGACTTTTTCAAAAATATAGAGCTCCCCAGATTAATCATATTGGGCTTTGTGATTGTCTTATTCGTTTTAGCAAGAATTAAAGGGATTGATTTAACAGCTCTTATCAGTGATTCCATAAGAAGAATTGGTATGGCGGGAATCTTAGTTTTAGCAATGGTGCCAACAATTCGTGCCGGGGTTGGGCTTAATTTCGGTTTACCTCTGGGTATTGTTTGTGGCTTGATTGGAGCTTTGATCAGTATGCAAATGGAGCTTACAGGTGCAACAGGCTTTTTAATGGCAATTTTTTTTGCCCTTCCTTTTGCCATTGCCGCTGGTTTAGGTTATGCATGGTTACTTTTAAAAGTTAAAGGTCAGGAAATGATGGTTGGTACCTACTTTGGGTTTTCATCTGTCGCATTTATGAACATCTTCTGGCTTATTTTGCCTTTCAATAACCCCGAAATGATTTGGGCAGTTGGAGGAAAGGGCCTCCGATACACCCTCACATTAAATAATCATTATGCCCAGATCTTAAATAATGCATTAGCGTTTGAAATAGGCGGCGTCAATATTCCAACCGGTTTATTGTTATTTTATGCACTATTTTGCTTTATTATCTTTGTCTTTTTTAAGACTAAAAGCGGATTAGCTGTTGATGCGACCGGTCAAAATGAAGAATACGCCAGATCATCCGGAATCAATACAAATCGTATGAGAACTTTGGGTGTCGTTATCTCTAATGTTTTAGGGGCAGTGGGAATAATTGTCTATGCTCAAAGTTATGGGTTCCTACAATTGTACAATGGACCGATGTTTATGGCTTTTCCAGCAGTAGCAGCTGTTTTGATCGGTGGTGCTACTTTACATAAAGCATCCATCACAAATGCAATTATCGGTACGATTCTTTTCCAAACAGTATTAACAATATCTCTGCCTGTCACAAGTCAATATGTTCAAGGAGACGTCTCTGAGGTAGCCAGACTCATTATTAGTAATGGAATGATTGTCTACGCCTTAACAAGAGGTACAGGTAAGGGGGGGAAAACACTATGAATAATAAAAATAATTTCTTTGTAAAAAACTCCGTCCCTATCTTTTTTATTGTGTTTTCGATATTCACTGTCGTTGTGGCAGATATCAGTTTAACGTTTTTGCTTAATGAGCTGATAACAAGATTTGCAAGAAATTCTTTTCTTGTTTTATCTTTGATAATACCGGTAATTGCCGGGTTAGGACTTAATTTTGGGATTGTACTTGGTGCGATGGCTGGCCAAACAGGAGCTATTTTTGTTACGCACTGGCTCACATCAAAAATCATGGGCTTTGAGAATATGGCGGCATTGGAGCGTTTCTATGGGCCATTGCCATTTCCACGCCAATTGCCATTGGAGCTGGGTTTTTAGTGGGTAAAGTTTTGAATAAAGCCAAAGGAAGAGAAATGATTACCTCTCTTATGTTGGGTTTTCTATCCAATGGGGTTTATCAATTGATATTCCTCTTTTTCGTGGGAACCATCATTCCTATGAGCAACCGAAGACTGATGTTGCCCGGTGGAGTAGGATTGAGAAATACCGTGGATATCTATAGATCAATCGGAGGGGCTTTGAACAACATATGGCTGATAAGGGTAGAAGGCATCAAAATCCCGATTTTCCCAATAATCTTAGTGATTATTTTAAGTATTATTATTTATTACTTTATGAAGACTAAGATAGGGCAGCAAATGAGAGCGGTTGGTCAGGATATGCATGTTTCTGAAGTTGCAGGCATCAAAGTAAACAAAGTAAGAATTATTGCCATCATTCTTTCAACTGTTTTGGCAGCTTGGGGGCAATTGATCTTTTTGCAGGATATGGGTACGTTAAATACCTACAACAGCCATGAACAGGTAGGTATGTTTGCAATAGCAGCATTACTGGTTGGCGGTGCCAATACCAAGAAAGCCACCATCTCACAAGCACTTCTTGGGGTTGTCCTCTTTCATACCTTGTTTGTTGTATCCCCATTGGCAGGCCAATCTTTATTTGGGATTGCTCAAATTGGAGAATTTTTCAGAGTCTTTATTGCTTACGGTGTCATAGGCGTTGCTTTGGCTATGCATGCTTGGCAAAGGAAAAAAGCAGCACTTCTTTCATAACAAAAAAAAGATCCTCGAAAGAGGATCTTTTTTTTACTTAATATGAATTATGACAAAAGAAGTTTTCTTAAATTTTTAGTTTTGATTATTTTTCATAGATTTCAACAGCTTTCTTTGCGATCCTCTCTCCAAAGAGTCGTGCCCTCTCCTGCTGCTTCTCATCCCCATCCTGAATACACACAGCACCAAAATGTGTGTAAGGATCACCTTGCGAAACGCCTGCAGAATAAACCAGCATGCCCTTCACCAACAAGTGTCCAATGAGTGTCATCAAGGCAAAATCCGCCCCACCGCCCAGATATTTCTCCGTTGCAAAGACGGCACCCAACTTTCCGGCCAACTTCACCTTTAACTCCTTGTCCAAAAACGCCTTCATCTGCCAGGAAAAGTTTCCCAGATAGGTAGGCGTGCCAAAGATAACGCAATCTGAATCGCTCATAAATGAAAAATCAGGATTATCAATGCTCATTACACCCGTTTCAACACCATCTATTTTTTCCGCTCCTTGAGCAATTAACTCTGCGACCTTTTTTGTGTTTCCCGTTACACTGTGATAGACTATAGATAGCTTGATAGGCATCACTCCCTTTTAAGTTTTGATGATTATAACATAGTTTTGCCCGCTTAAAAATACCACTCGATCTCTAAAACAATCAAAACATTAAAAAGGCAGTCAAAAATTTTTGAACCCCACGCTCTTGCGTAGGGGCGGACCGGTGTGTCCGCCCGCAAATTTGACAAAGCCTGATACTTAATATTTCAAAACACCCTTTCTCAGAGAACAAGGGTGATCAACAGGTTATAAAAAAACAACAAAGGAGAGAATCAGATTATGAAAGAAAAGATATTCGAACTGATAGAGAAAATGACGTTAGAAGAAAAAGCTTCACTGTGTTCAGTTGTTGGCGCATGGCATACAAAGGCCATTGACAGGTTGGATATACCCGCCATTATTATGTCTGATGGTCCTCATGGGTTGCGTAAGGTCATTGAACATGAAAATGGTGAAAATGAAACAGTTGAGGCCGTGTGCTTTCCCCCTGCTGTTAACCTGGCCAGTACATGGGATAGAGAGCTTGTGAGAAGTGTGGGGGAGACCATCGGTAACGAGTGTCAGGCTGAAGATATTGCAATCATTCTTGGACCAGCTGCCAACATCAAGCGCTCTCCTCTTTGTGGAAGAAATTTCGAGTATTTTTCTGAGGATCCCTATCTCTCCTCCGAGTTGGCAAGCAGTCATATCAAAGGCGTACAAAGTCAAGGTGTGGGAACATCTTTAAAGCATTTTGTAGCCAACAATCAGGAACACATGAGAATGAGTGTCAATGAAATCATCGACGAGAGAGCCCTTAGGGAGATCTACCTCTCAAGCTTTGAAACGCCTGTAAAAGAAGCCAAACCCTGGACCGTTATGTGTGCGTATAACAAGGTCAATGGGGAATTTTGCTCGGAGCATCCCTATCTGCTCACACAAATTCTGAGAGAAGAATGGGGGTTTGAAGGCTTCGTCATGTCAGACTGGGGGGCAATAAATGAAAGGGTAGATGGCTTGAAAGCCGGTCTGGAATTGGAGATGCCTTCAAGTGACGGGATTGGCGAGAAGAAAATCATTCAAGCTGTCAAAGAGGGTACGCTTCAGAAACAAGTGCTTGACGAAGCGGTCAGGAAAATCTTAAACATCGTCTTCACAGCCGTTGAAAAGAAAAAAGATGAGAAACCTTACGATAAAAATGAACATCATCAACGGGCAAAAAGGGCCGCTATGGAAAGTATTGTGCTGTTGAAAAATGAGGAGGGGATATTACCCCTGCAAAAAGAGAAAAAGATAGCCGTTATTGGTGAATTTGCAAAAAAGCCACGTTATCAGGGTGGAGGCAGTTCGCATATCAAACCCTTCAAAGTAGATGCACCACTTGACGAAATTCAGCGAATGAGCAACACGAGAGTAGAATATGCTGCGGGTTATTGGTTGGATAAAGATGAAACAAATGACCAACTGATTGAAGAGGCAAAAGAGAAGGCACAAAATTGTGATGTTGCCATCATATTCGCCGGACT
>CAYUYU010000090.1:0-4018 GCA_964449405.1 uncultured Thermotogaceae bacterium | reverse complement strand
GTGGGGACCTCATCTGAGGACATCAGACTGACTACCCAAGTACAAGTGATCTCCACCATCACCATTCAAAAAAAATACCACAGAAACACCACCGTTGGAGAACTGATGGAAGACCCAAAGGCAAAAGCCGTTATCGAAAACCTGGCCCGACGAATCACCGCTGAAATGGGCTTATCGGACATCTCCAAAGAAAACCCCGACATCACCTTTAACATCATGCGTTACATGCCCTTGAGAGCCCTTATCAATTTCAGCAAAGGACAGTTTACGGAAGAGATACTGCAAGATCTGTTGGAAAAATTGAATGCATAAAAACAAAATCCTACGGTAGTTCCTGAGTGGGCTCCAGTAAAACAAAAAACTTCAAAGGATCCTTAACGAGGTCTTTATTTCGTAAAAAGCATAAGCCTAAAATAAAACTTGAAGATTCTAAACTTATGGTTGTTCTCAGGCATAGGCTTTGGAGATATGGGGAAAAAGACAGAAGATTTTAAAGTATTAGCAATAATAGGATCCAAAAACCTGTATTCTTGTATCAAAATGACTATCTATTTGAAAGAAGAGTTTTTTAGCTATTAATAAAAAATGACGAGCAACTTGAGAGGTTAATAAAATTTATGGTATAATCTTTTGAATTGAAATGGAATAATATTCAGATTGTCTAACTAATAAATATTTTTTGTTGTTCTACGCCTCATAAATAATAAATCTAAAAAGGATATAAGATTTATATTAGGGGTATTTTCCCCTAAAAAATTTAAGGAGGTTATGTTTATGAAAAAGTTGTTCGTTGTTTTATTGCTTGTTTCAATTATGTTGGTTATGTCATTCGCTAAGGATCATCTTGTTGTAGGTACAACAGATAAGATCAGGATTCTTGATCCCGCTGACTGTTATGATTACTTCTCTTCAAACATCCTACAGAATACGCTTGCAGGTCCAGTTGATTATGAGGTTGGAACTGCAGATCTTAAGCCTTGGATCTTTGAAAGCTGGGAGGTTGCCAGTAATTCCACTGAGTATACGTTTAAAGTTAACAAAAACGCTCAGTTTATGAATGGCAACCCGATTGATGCTGAAGTTGTAAAATGGAATCTTGATAGATCCATGAGACTTGATGGACAACCTGCATTTCTCTTAACAGATATTATTGAGTCCGTGGAAGTAGTAGACGAATATACAGTGAAGATCACACTTCAAAGACCTTTCAGTGCCTTTGTTTCAGTACTCGGTTACACCGTAGCATCTCCTGTTGATCCTGAGGAAACACCGGCTGATGAGTTCTTTACAGGTATTCCCACTGCATCCGGTCCCTACTATGTCGCTGATTGGCAAAGAGATGTCAGGATTGTGCTTCAAGAGAATCCGAATTATTTCGGACCAAAACCTCTGACAGAAACGGTTGTTATCAATTTTTATGAAAATGCAAGTACGCTACGCCTCGCCCTTGAAAGCGGAGAGATTGATCTTGCATACAGAGAACTCGATCCGAGAGATTTCTTAACATTCAAGGAAAAAGGCGAATTCTCCGTTTATGAGGGGAGAAGTCCAATGATTCGAGAGATTGTTTTCCAGTGCCAATCCGAGAATCTCAGCGACAAGAAGACAAGACAGGCCTTATCTTATGCAGTTGATAGAAAAGCGATCGTTAAAGATGTATTTGCTGGAACGGCTGAACCTTTGTTCACCCTTATTCCCGGCGGCATGTGGGGACATAAGGGAACGATGCCTGTAGGAAATCTTGACAAGGCAAAAGCCCTTTTAAGAGAAGCGGGTTACTCAGAAGACAATCCCCTTGAGGTTGATTTCTGGTACACACCAAGCCATTACGGTTCCACGGAAGCTGATGTTGCTCAGGTTCTGGCTGAGAATATTCAGAAAACCGGAATGGTAAAAGTCAATTTGAAATATGCCGAATGGGGAACCTATGTTGAATACTTCCTCAACGGGACAATGGAGATGTTCCTTCTCGGATGGTTCCCGGATTATCTTGATCCAGATAATTACATGTGGCCATTCCTGAGTGAAGCTGGTGCTAAGTCCATGGGTGCTTTCTATAAAAATGACACCATTACGGATTTGATGCTTCAGGCAAGAGAGCACAGTGAAGTTTTGGACAGAACCATGGATTATGCCAAAATTCAGGATATGCTCGTAGAAGAAGCTCCTTATGTACCACTTTGGCAGGGAACGCAGCAGTGTGTTGCAAGACCGGAAGTTCAAGGTATCAATCTTGAGCCGACCCAGATATTCAGATATTACATTATCTCTATAGAATGATTATTTAGAAAAAAAATATTAAGGCAAGGATTTTCTGCCTCTTCGGAGGCAGAAAATTTTTAGTTAAAAGAGGTGAAAACAGTTGTCTTCTATGAAATATTATGTTTTACAGAGGATCCTCTTAGCAATTCCCATGTTTTTTATTCTAATTTCAGTCATTTTTTTTGTTTTGCGAATCATGCCGGGGGATCCGGTTCTTGCAATGCTTGGCGGGAAAGCGCCTCAAGAGGTAATCGAGACAAAAAGAGAACAACTCGGACTTAACAAACCTATTGGAGAACAGTTTGTGATATACATCGGAAATCTCTTAAAGGGTGATTTAGGAAATTCCATGCTTACAAGGCGCCCTGTGAATGAGGAGATCGCTGAAAGATTTCCAGCAACGCTTGAACTGACCTTCTGGGGTTTCATCATTGCGGTGATGATTGGGATTTTTTGGGGGTGCGAGGCCTCCCGAAAAAGGGAAAAGCCTGTGGATATTACAGCGCGTGTTTATGCCATATTCATTTATTCAGTGCCTGTTTTTTGGTTTGGAATGATTATGCAATTGATCTTTGCCGTTTGGCTTGGTTGGTTGCCTGTTTCCGGGAGACTGGAATTCATTCCGGGTTTTTATGAGCGTACGGGTTTTCTACTCATTGATACGTTGATAGAAGGAAATATCGATGCCTTTTTCAGTGCCATAAGACATTTAGTCCTTCCCGCAATTTCACTTGGTGTTGTGATTTCCAGTATCTTTCTGAGAATGGTTAGAGGCAACATGATACTTACTTTGACAAAAGACTTTATTAAAGCGGCTGAAGCCCGTGGCATCCGAAGAGGTTCCATCATCTATCGCCATGCATTAAAGAATTCTTTTGTCCCCATTCTAACGGTTATGGGACTGCAGTTTGCCCTGCTTTTAGCCGGAGCTGTGTTGACAGAAACGACTTTTTCATGGCCCGGTATTGGAACATTCCTAGTTAAAAAGATAAAGGATCGGGACTTTATCTCCATTCAGGGAACAATTGTCATATTCGCCCTTCTCGTTATATCAGTCAGTATTATCATAGACATAATAAACGCCTGGATAGACCCTAGGATAAGGTATTAGGAGGGGATTGTCGATGGTAGACGAAAAAAGAAAAAAATTCATTTCCTATTATATTGTAAAGGGAATAAAAGAACTGTTCAGAACAAAGACCGGCGTCATTGCCTTTATAGGGATGTTATTACTTGCAATGTACATAATCTTTGCCGTGGCAGCACCCTTGATAGCCCCATACAATCCGGTTACAAAGGCCGGCGAAAGTTTTCAACCCCCTTCACTGAAACATTGGTTCGGTACAGATAATTTGGGAAGAGATCTCTTCAGTAGAGTTGTGTACGGATCAAAAATAGCGCTCCAAATCGCCTTCATTTCAGTTGTTGTCGCAGCTGCTATCGGAATTCCGCTCGGACTCATCAGTGGATATATTGGCGGAGTTTTGGACAGAATACTCACCATTATCATGGATGCTCTTTACACCTTTCCGGGGTTGATTCTGGCAATCGCGATAGCCGCTGTACTGGGTCCTGGGGTGTTCAATGTTGGTATGTCGATAGCGGTTGTCTTCGCCCCCACCTATTTCAGGATTATCAGAAATCAGGTTTCCTCCATTAAGAGTTCGCTTTATGTAGAAGCGGCAAGATCGATTGGGGCTAAAAACTGGGAGATCGTCATACGCTATATTCTTCCAAATGTTCTTCCTTCGGTCGT
>CAYUYU010000089.1:3807-10109 GCA_964449405.1 uncultured Thermotogaceae bacterium | reverse complement strand
CTGGTCTCTGGACATCAAAGAGTTCGGCCATCTTCTTTTGTGTCAGCCAGATGGTCTCATTTTGGAAGATGGTATCTATTTTTACTGAGCCGTCTTCGGTTTTGTAGAGGATGATTTCGGAGTGGTTCATGGAGTTACCTCCGTTATCTTTTCAAATTTCAATGTGTTACTGTCAGGTTTCTGGTCATCTTTTAATTCATTAATTTTAATCTTTAGTGGCATTGGAGTGGCGATACCGCTGAACACACAAGTGCCGACAGGCAGAGTTGGAATTGATTCTTCGGTTATTTTATCCATGTAGGAAACAGCGTTTCCGATGGTCTGTAAATCTTTTTGATTGATCAGCTGATGAATAAAATAATTATGCGCTTGTGAGATTATGGTTTCTGAAATATCATTGGGTCTCTGACTGGCAATGGTAACAAAAACACCGAATTTTCTACCTTCCTTAATTATTTCTTCAAAAGTCTCAAGGCGATAGTCTTTCCAGTCTTCGGTCTCCCTAAAAGATGTTTTTGATAATATGTTATGAGCTTCATCAATAATAATTGAAAGTGATTTCTGGTTGTTCTCTTGTTTATGAGCATTATAGATGTGCTTTGCCATAAGCAAAGGAATCGTTTTTCTCATATCAAGGTTTACATCGTGCAGATTTAGAACGACTATATTAAAATCACCCCAAATATTTGTAGTTGATTCGATTTTGAAGATATGCTCAATGCTGGCTTGTTTTGCCTTAAAGCGATTAATCACTGGAACCACATGATCAATCTGAATTTTATAACGGAACAGATCATTTATTAACTGGATAAGAATAAAAATAAAGAACTGGTTCAATTCGGAAAGAGAGTTTAACTTACTATCATCGATAGAATCAACTGCATTAAATAAGTTTGTTTGTTCGATAGCACTATCATCACTTGAAAAATACTGACATGTTCCTTTTTTAAAAAAGCAGCTAGACTGGTTATGGTATTCAATGTCATCACGAAGAGCTTTTTCAGTACTCTCATCAACAAAAAACGCCGCTATTTCCTCCAGATAATCAAGAATTTTAAAGGCGGTATCCTTGTTGGTCATTTTCAAAGCATTTTTTATATTACGTTTAACAATATTTTTAAAATAATTCAAATAATCACTATTGCCGCTTTCATCTATGCTTTGCTTGACCTGTCTATAATATTTCAATGATCTTTTTAAAAATGGTTTTTGCGTTTTTTCTGTCGCTTCAAGAAGAATTGAAAGAGTTTCAATATCCATCAATTCATCAAAGGTCATCGGAATTTTATCTTTGTTGTCACCTTTTGTAGCTAAATTATAAACTTTCTTTGAATGACTAAGGCACGATTTTTTTGTATACTCACCATTAAAATCAAAGAAGAATAATTTACAGTTTGATTGGAAGTTTGATTTTGCTGAAAGCACAGATATCATTGATTGATATAGAGATGCCAGAGTATTAGATTTCCCGCTTCCAGTGTTTCCAAATATGGCAATATGACTATTAAAAAGTCCATCGACAGGAAGACTTATCGGAACCTCCTCAATATCAGTCTTGGCAATACAGATTTTTAAGGAACTCTCTTTTTTTAATAGATCATGTATGGTATGGATTTTGGATTCGGTAAGGATAAACGCTTCATTTCCAATGAGCGGTAATTCTTTAATTCCGCCAATAAAGCGACCATCTGAACCTATGAAACCTGATAGCGTAACAACAAGAGTTCTTTTGTTTTTATCGATGATTTTATATTGGTTTTCATTGTCTTTATATTTGAAATTATCCTCTTCAAGTTTTTCGCCTTCTGCTTTACCAATAATACTCAGAAACCCTTTTCGGATTTCTACATAACTGCCAACAGAGATGTTTTTAAGAATATTGCCATTTAATAGTAAATCTGATGAGTTTTTTTCTTTATCAAGGCGAATAAATACTTTCCGCCCTTCGATACCGCAAACTTCACCTACGCGAAGCACAGCATCTTTTAAGAGAGCCTCATTCATCTTTTGGCTCCTTGATTTCTACCTTATACACAGGTGTTTCTTCTTTTTGAGGTAGTATTTCAGAGAGGATTGTTATAAATTTGCCGAAATCTATGTTGTCAGAATCCGAATTAATGATATTAACATTGTTAAAAGTGTTAAACTTATTTTCGTATTCAACTAATTCACTTTTCTGAAAACAGAAAATGATTAATCTCATCGTTGGGTTTTTTAATGCCCGTTTTGTTATATCATAGATATGTTCATCGGCAAAAGAGAAACCTTCAGCAATAAGTAATGTGTTTTCTTTATCCAGTTCATTTGAATAGATACGGAGAAGATCATAGTAGATTTGATTAAGTAAGGTCTCATTGAATTTGTCTTTTCGTGGCAAAATAAGAGCAAAGGCATCTATTAAATCTTTTTCAGCTTTTGATTCTGTATTTTTCAAATGCTCAAGGGACTGATAGATTTTCCCTTCACAGATTTGCCAATTCAGAGAACCATGAATTTTAATGAGGTTTATGGAAGGTATTTCAACCTGATATTTATAAAGATTACCTGTATTTGATACTGTATTGAAAAATGATCTTGGTGAAAAAATATAAGCATTTGTCAAAGATGGATTACGGCAAAAGCCATCGTTTAGAACAATTGTATCAGAGAAATCTTCAATTGCTTTTTCAATGAACATGTCATAGTTTGTAGAAAATATTGTTGCCTGCTTCTGCAGAATATTGCTTTTCCTTTCAAAAAGTAGCAGGGAGATTGCTTTTAAAAAATCCGAATAATTCTTAATTGTAATTTTTTGATTATCATTAGGTGTATCATTGATAAGCTGGTTTGTACTTTCGATAAATGGCTTTAAAAAATCAGCAAGTTTCTTTTTGGCTTCTGTTTCTTTGTTCTCTTTGTATAATGCCTCAACATCTTGCTCAATCGGCCCAAGAGCCTTCATTGCTGGAATTGAACAACCCGAACCAATTAGAAAATTTAGATTACAAGATTGAACTGTTTTTTGAAGAATCTTTATAAGTTCGTTTTTATCTTTATCAATATTGATTGCTTTTGCCATCTACTTACCTCCCTCAAACGCTTCTCTTAAAATAGCGTTCGTAAATTTATATATTCCGTTTTTTCGCATACGAAACTGTATCCCTATCTAACAATATGACTTCTTTTCCTGACCAGAATTTGTTTGCATTTTTGAAATCTTTTGCTTTGTCCTTGTCACATGATGCAATAAAAATCCGTTGAATCTTACTTTGATTCACCTTTTCAAAAATATGTGCGTCATTTTTTGCAAGGGAACTTCCTATAATCAGTAAAGCACCCTCTATTTCTGCCAATTTATTAAGCCCATTCCTCAAATATTCGTTCTGAGATATTTCGATTTCTTTGTTCGTGTCACTAAAAACACAAATAATTTTTTCATCCGCATCTTCAACAACTTCTTCTATCTTCTTATAAAGAGCTTTTTCACTCTGTTGTGTGATTTTATGAATAACTTTTCCCCGCTGGTAGATATGAAAAGCTCCATGCAGAAAAATTAGGTTTTGTGTTTTGGGATTTTTAAATATTATCTCTTTTTCGAACAACCCAAAGCCATCATCAATTTTTTCAATCTCTCTTCTTTCCGTTAAGTCTTTATTTTTCCAGAAATGATCTATGACCTTTTTTAATTCTGACTTAGAAACTCTTTTCCCAAAGTAGTGCTTCATTTCTTTTTCAAAGTCTTGCTTGCTTAGTCTTCTCAACTCAAGTTGTTGTTGGTCTTCACCCATGTTAATAATCAAAATTCCAGACTGATAACCGTCTTCAATTTCTTTCAATATTACTTGGGTACTAATTTCCATTTGTTCTTTAATAAATGGCAATGTGTTTTCAAATATAAGAACTTCTTTTTTGTCATCCTTCTTGTAGGACATCAAAAGCTGATATAAAAAAGGGTCATAGTTTAAGGTGAAATAACTATCGAATTGTTCAAGGAGCAAATAAATCTCTTCTTTTTCAACTTGGATGATATTTTTCATTTCCTTACTAACAATTTCCGTTACTGCCTTCATGAAATCCAGTTTTATTTTGTTATGGTAGTAACGCTTCATGAAATCAAAATATGGATTATCAGCTTCTATGATTTGAGACTTACAAGCACCAATAAATTCTTCGAGGTCAAAATCATCTGTAATGACTGACTCAAAGTCTTTATTATTTTCTTTCATTTTATTCAGGATACTGTTGTAATCTGTTTTTATCCCTAATGAAAGATTGAAGCCGTTACCAAGTAGCAAGTGGTTATTAGGTTTTGATTTTTCCAATTCTTGCAGTACATCGGTGTAGCTAATCAATTTGGGTTCTGTATCTGTCATTTACTTACCTCCCTCAAACGCTTCACGTAAAACCGCTTGCATCAACTTTTCTGACTGCTCTTTCCGCTCGGATACCTGCTTTTCTAGTTCATCAACCATGGAAAGGAGTTTTTCAACTTTTTCAACAATGGCTTGTTGCTCGGCGAGGGGCGGAATTGGGATAATCGTATTATTTACTACGCCTTGATTAATTTTGGGCATACTTTTTTGAGCCCCTTTAGCTTTTTTCCGAAAATATTCTCGGCAAAATGGAGCAGAAAGAACCTTATGAGAATAAAGAACAGAAATTGGTTTAATTATTTCTAGCTTCATCATTAAATCAGGGTAAATGAATTCATTCTCTTTACCTGTGTAAATGGCAGTAACGCCTACATAGTCGATTGAGTTACTTCTTTGAATGAGTATGTCATTAGGCTTAAGCCAAAACACAGAGTCGGCTGGGATATCTTCATCTATGAACTTATGCTCTAATGGATTGAAGACTCCCCACGTTGTTGCACCAAGCTTTAATGATTTCACCTTGGTTACATAGTTGACCTCTTTTGGTGAATATCCATTTCTTGGGGGATTTTTCAAAATTTCCCCCAGTCTGGACCAAACCCATCCTTCAGGTAAAATAAATGGAATGTCTTTTTGATCAATTGGTAAAAGTGGCTTTTCTTGTTTTATTAATCCCTTAGCAAACATCATCTGCTTTTCTGTTTTTATATTCTCCAGCAAAGCTTCTGCATCATATTCAGGATCGCCCTTGCAGACAGGATTCTCTTTTCGCCACTCGGCAGTCAATTTTCCTTCAATGGCTTCCTGTAAAATCGCTTGGCGGAGTTTGGTGAGGTAAGCGGATTGGGTACTAACCTCGCTTGATAACTCTGTTATTTCATTTTCGATAGCATCAAAATGATGATTGATCTTTTGTTGTTCTGCTAATTTAGGAATCCGAGCTTTCAATGGTAATAGGTGTTTTGGTTTTATTTCAGTCTTTATTCCGCCTTTTACCTGATCCTGCAATTCAGAAATGAATGTAGGACTTTTCAAAAATCGTTTTAAAAAAGCGATATCAATTTCGTTTTTTTTAAATGTATAAGATGAGTAATGTATCGTTGCAGTCACCGGCTCGTTTCCTTCGTAAACTGCAAGGGCACCTTTAGCAACATTAATTCCTGATATTACAAGATCACCGGATTCAATTATGATCATATCAGTCTTTGAAGGTTTTTCTGAAATATGTATTTGTCCAGAAAAATCAATTTTATCAAGCCTCTTATAGTTTTTTATCTCGGGATCATTCGGTTTAAAGCGACCTTCACGCTCGATCAGAAAATCTGATAATGGTCTATATGCCCAACTATTCATTATCCAGCTCCATTTTTAGTTTGCTTAAAAGCTCATCACTCCTTTTGAACGAATCATGAAGCATGGACAACAGTTCTTTGCTTGAATAAGCATGCTCCTCTTCCGCAATATGCGGATTTTTGATATCAAGATTAAAGCCGTTTTCTTCCAAGGTCTTAATCGGTACTTTCCAAGCCTGTTCGTTTTCTTTGCGTTTGTTCCACCACTTTTTCAAGCCGTCAAATTCGCTTTTCTGAATCGGTTTGGTTTTAGAATATGCTTTTACACCTTCAGGCAGTTTATGCTCCCAATACCAGATATCTTTTGTCGGTTCGCCTTTGGTAAAGAACAGTAGATTGGTAGACACACTGGCATAGGGTTGAAAAACGGAATTGGGAAGCCTTACAACAGTATGCAGATTACAAGTTTCCAGCCAGTGCTGACGAATACGGGATTTTACCCCATCACCAGTAAGTGAACCATCAGGCAGAACAATCGCGGCACGGCCACCGTCTTTCAAGTATCGAATCATCAACAGTAAAAAGAGGTCGGCACTTTCTGTAGTTCGGTAATTCAAGGGAAAATTAGTCTGAACACCATCGGAAACGGAGGCACCAA
>CAYUYU010000089.1:0-3707 GCA_964449405.1 uncultured Thermotogaceae bacterium | reverse complement strand
GTTCGGTAATTCAAGGGAAAATTAGTCTGAACACCATCGGAAACGGAGGCACCAAAAGGAGGGTTTGCCAGAATAACATCAACCCGTTCTTTTTTCCCTATCCCGGTATATTCACGGTTTAAGCTGTCGGTATAATCCACATTGGGCACTTCAATATCATGCAAAATTAGGTTAGTTACCGCAAGCATAAAAGGGAGCGGCTTAAACTCTTTGCCGTGAATCGTCGCTTCCAGTGTTTTTAAGTCTTCAACACCCTTTACATCCTGCTTTCGGATATTCTCAATGGCACAGGTTAAAAAGCCACCGGTTCCACAGGCAGGATCAAGCACTTTTTCACCCAAACGGGGATTGATAATATCGGTCATAAACTCGGTAATAGCACGGGGAGTATAGAATTCTCCATAATTTCCAGCACTTTGCAGGTCTCTGAGAATGCTTTCGTAAATATCACCAAAGAGATGACGGTCTTCGGAAACATTAAAATCAATATGGTTTAACTGATTGATAACCTGCCTGATGATGGTACCGTTTTTCATGTAGTTGTTGGTACCTTCAAAAATCTCTCTGATAATAACTGCCCGTTTATTACCGCTGGAAATATCCAGATTTTTTAATCCGGGAAAGAGCTTTTGATCTACAAATTCTTTTAACTCGTCCCCTGTAATACCTTCGCTGTCTGCCGCCCAATTGCGCCATTGCAGTTCTGAAGGAATAGGAGAAGTATAATCATCCTGAATCAGTTCAAGCTCTGTGTCTTTGTCGTCAATAATTTTCAGGGTTATCATCCAGCCCAGCTGTTCAATTCTCTGTGCATCACCGGAAACACCCTGGTCTTTTCTCATGATGTTCTGCAATGTCTTGATAATATTTCCGATGTTTTTCATTTATGCGGCCACCTTGTAAAGTTCCTGTTCAAGTTCTCTTATGGCGTTAAGGTAATTTTCCTTATTGCCAAATAATTTGATTATCTCCGATGGCGTTCCCAGATTATTAAAGGGGTCCACTTTCAAAACAGATAATTCTTCAATATTCTCAATGCCTTCGCTGGCGTATTTATCTAATAATGCATTCAGTACATCTCTTGCTTTATCGCCGTATTTGGTAAAATAGTTCCTCGTTTTGACCTGTTCTGCTCGCTCCTTACGGGTTAATGCAGGCATATCCCAAGCGATGTGGCATATCAAATCAAAAACGTCTATGTCTTTTTTGACCTCTTCCATCAGGTTCTCAAGAATAATCCCATGTGTTTCCAATTCATCAATAATTGTTTTTTTCTTTTCAGCACTGTTCCATTTGTTTAAAAAATCTTCGAGGCTGCGGAACTCTTTTAGAAGTCCCTTTTTGGTATAATCCTTTAAGCTTTCTGTGATTAACTTGCCGTTCGCATCAAGGTGTTGTACTCGTTCATTCAAAATGGAAACATCAATTCCAGCCACATAGATTTTGCCTTGCGGTTCTCCAACGATATCGCCACCACTGATAATTTCCGGTATTAGCGGATACTCTTTTTCACCATCATCAAATTGAACCTCTTCACCGCTTACCTCATCAATAACAATTTCCTCTTCAGGGAAAACATCTTCGTCGCTAAGCTCTTCATCCTCTTTAATCTCTTTCACCCGCACCGGATCACCATCAAAGTTAGGGTCTGCAAACTGATCTGTTACATTTCTGAAATCCATTATGGTGAAGAACTGCTTGCCGTATTCTTCGTTGATTCGCGTACCACGCCCGATAATCTGCTTGAATTCAGTCGGGGAATTGATGTTGGAATCCAAAACAATCAGCTTACAGGTCTGAGCATCAACCCCGGTTGTCATCAGCTTTGAAGTAGTTGCTATTACCGGATAGGTCTCTTCAGGATTGATAAAGTTATCGAGTTCTCTTTTGCCGGTTTGCTCATCTCCAGTGATACGCATAACATACTTGCTGGATTTTTGTGCTTCTTCAGGGCTAGCGTTCACAAGAGCTTGTCGCATTCGCTCCGCGTGTTCTATATCAATGCAAAAAACAATTGTCTTATCTAATGGGTTTGTTTTTCTGAGAAATTCAGCGACCCTGCCAGCTACTTGCTTTGTCCGTTCGTCAATAACAAGATTTCTATCATAATCTTTTGTGTTGTAAATGCGGTCTTCAATAGGATTGCCATCTTTATCAAGAGTAGTTGAGTCAGGTCTCCAACCTTCAAGATCAACATTTAACCCAATTCTTAAAACCTTATAAGGCGCAAGAAAACCATCATCAATTCCTTGCTTTAATGAATAGGTATAGAGAGGTTCGCCAAAGTATTCGATATTCGATACTTCATCTGTCTCTTTTGGTGTAGCGGTTAAACCAATATGATTCGCTGTGGAAAAATATTCCAAAATACTACGCCATGCGCTGTCTTCTGCGGCACTTCCTCTATGACACTCATCAATAACAATCAGATCAAAAAAGTCTGGACTAAATTCTCTGTATGCATCATTGTCTTCATCGTAATTTGTTAGACCCTGATAAAGAGCCAGATAAACTTCAAAGGCTTTATCAATCACCTTTTTACGGATAACCGTCATTTTATCTTTAAAGTGTTTGAAGTCTCCTCTTTTTGTCTGGTCAATTAGGGCGTTTCTGTCAGCCAGAAAAAGGATTCGCTTCTTGGTTCCGCTTTTCCAAAGGCGGTATATGATCTGAAAAGCTGTATAGGTTTTACCTGTACCTGTCGCCATGACCAGCAATATTCTGTTCTGGCCTTTTGCAATGGCTTCAACGGTTCTATTGATTGCTATTTGCTGATAATACCTTGGCTTTCTACCGGAGCCATCAAAGAAATAATCAAAGGATGAAATCTCTTCCTGTTCTTTATTTGCAATCCCTTTAAAGCGCTTGTATTTCTCCCAAATCTCCTTAGGGGAGGGAAAACTATTCAAATCAAGATTTCTTTCAATTTGAGCAGAATAGCCGGAGCGATCGTGTTCTAAAAAGCCGTCACCGTTAGAGCTGAATACAACTGGAATATCAAGATTTTCTGCATAACCAAGGCCCTGCTGTAAACCAGCACCTATTGTGTGCTTGTTATCCTTGGCTTCTATAATGGCAATAGGAATGTTGGGTTTATGATAGAGA
Organism: uncultured Thermotogaceae bacterium; assembly: GCA_964449405.1. Lineage (GTDB taxonomy): Bacteria > Thermotogota > Thermotogae > MWEM01 > MWEM01 > JASUTC01. The sequence goes on along the minus strand of CAYUYU010000089.1, from coordinate 602 downwards.
ATAATGTCTGCAAACTTTCTTTCACCACGAGCCGTTTTGTTGCCTTTTACATAAATCCGACCATCAGTAAAATAGACTTCTTCACGAACCTGTTTTTCAATATTCCAACCCGCCTTCTTAATAGCAGGCATTATAAATTGAGTAATGATGTCTCTTTCTGATAAGTCTTTTTTATTCATTCTTAATCTTCAATTATTTCTTTCTCTTAGCCCGCCACGGACGGCGGGTTTCTTGGGGCGCGGGGATTTTAAGATCTTCCACTTTTCCATTCTATCCTCTTCTTTTTGTCTTGGCGCGGTATTGCCTACAACTCATTTTTATACGCAATATACTATTTTTTTACAAAATATTTTAATAACTTGCGTATAACCAGAACAAAAGGCGGATATTGCGAATGAAAAATGAAAATATTGATCTATATCGTAAAATACTCAGAATAAGTGGATATAGAGAATCTTCCATTTCTAATTATGTTTCAGCTCTTAATAAGCATATACCACTTCATGGCTTTAATATTTCTGAAGAATTGCCAACGGCATATTTTCAATAGTTCAAGGCTTTCAGCCGGCTAATTCGCCGAATAAAGCAGCTGATGTATGCCT
>CAYUYU010000088.1:0-10130 GCA_964449405.1 uncultured Thermotogaceae bacterium | reverse complement strand
CAAATTTTGTTAATAAAGGGGTCGTCCTTGGCCTTGTAACTTGAGATAATCTTTGATCGTCATGAAAAACGATAAAAAAATCTTCATATTCATTTTCTGATCTTAAGAATCGTTGAAACCAAGTGCTTTTTTGAGATATGTGATTTACCACCGCATCAAACATCAAATAAAAATGTGCAGATAGTTCGTTAATATCCTCCCAATTTCCACATTTCGAATTCACTTGTTCGTAATCAATAACAGAAAAACCATCATCGGATGAATAAGGGAAAAAAGGCAAGAGGTGTATCGTATTAATGGCAGAGCCTATGTATTTCAACAGAAAATCCTTTAAGACACTCAGAGGAGAACCACTACCTCTGAGTGTATCGGCATAAGTGATGAGGATTCCATTGATATCTTCTAATTGTGTTCTATGAGGTTCAGTTTGTCTTTTATTAAATTGATTGATTTTTTTCTTTATCCGATTATTCAGATAATCTGCGTTATCAGGGTACAAACATTTAAGGCTTTCATAGATGGCCTTTTCATTATTCATATTCATCACCAAAGAGATTATAACAGAAATCTCTCGGTGTGCACAGATGTTAATAATGCATTTGAATCCATTCGCTTATAGTTTTAATAACTGTTTCATCCACAAACCCTGGTGTATTGTATTCGTCTGTCCAATGAAATATTCCTTCTTCAGTTTTCATAAATAAATGATTAAGGGCTGGGAATGAAATAAAGGTGAAATGTTCTTGCTCATCATATTTCTCTTTGAGGGGTAAAAAATCACCCTCCATTGTCGTTTGAAAATCCTCTTCGCCTTGTAGAACTAAAACCGGTTTTTCAAATTGAGATAAATCTTCTAAAGGGGCATATTCATCCATTTCGTAATAATAGCTCGCAGTTAAACCCGCTTGAATCTGAAAATCTTCAGGCAGTTCATGATTCATGATTTTTGTAAAAAGCTGTTCCACCTGTTCGATTTGCTCATCTGAAATACCAAAATGATCTTTGACATATCGATTTTGATCCATGCTAATCTGTGCCAGTCTCCTCACACCTGGTGCCAATAAGATGAGACCATCAACTCGCTCAGAACAAGTAGCGAACTTTGGCACAACAGTTCCACCAAGACTGTGTCCTGCAAGAATAATACCATTGACATTATCAATGCTTGCGGCATATTCAATGGCCAAATTGACATCTTCAACATATTCAAAATCAACCATATTCTCAATTTCATCCGTAACTTCATTAATCTTAAGTCCGTGCTGAGCTGACCGTTTATTGTATCTCATCACAGAGACCCCCGAAGAAGCTAATCCTTCTGCAATATCTTTATACGGGGTGTTTGGTCCAACAGTTCCATCCATGTCTGTCGGTCCGGATCCACCAACGATGATCATAATTGGATAACTTTCTTGATTTTTAGGGAGGGTTAACACGCCATCTAATTCCCAACCTTTTTTCCCAAACGTTATTGAATGTTCTTCAAAAGCCTTTTTATCCAGATCAGATAACGTTTTCCTGGGATCTGGAACAGGAGTGGCATAAAAACCTGCAATTTTTAGATTCTTATCGACAGTTACTGTAAACTTGATATACCCTTGCGTTGTTTTCATGATTCTGATATATGACTTATATTCTCCCTGTTCAACAAGTTCAGTGCTATAAACGGTTTCGGGTTTTCCATATTGACTCACTATGACATCAGCAGATTGTTTCATGGATTCAACTGAAAAAGCCGCAGTTAATTGTTCATTTTGATACTCTATGGCCATTTCGTACTTTCCACTTAAAAATGCATCGAGATATCTTTCAAAGAGTTGTCTTCCTTCATCATTTGCAAAACCAACTGTCATTGTAAAGCAGACAAACAAAACGATCATCAGTTTCATTTTCATATTATCACCCTCCTTAAATTTCAGTGTATTATAACAGATAGTACAGTAAAAGTCAACACCCGTCTTTCAACACCCCATAAAAATGGGAAATAAACGCAAAATATGATAAAATGTTACTTGAGTCTTGTTGAAGGAGTCGTGATTTGAAAACACTAAACAGGTATATTTGGAAGAACGGTATCTCCCCATTTTTTTTGGGATTTTTTGGATTTATAATATTTGTCAGTGTTAATCTGCTTTACTTTCTTTCATTGAATATCATAGATTATGGCATCCCACCCTGGAGATTATTTCAGCTCCTCTATTTTTTTATGCCTGAACTTGGCGCCGAGGCTATTCCAGTTGGGGTTTTACTGTCCATTTTTTGGATACTCTCACAGATGTCTACTAGAAATGAATTGATGGCCTTACAGGTACACGGTGTATCTTTTAAGTCCGTGGTAATCCCTTTTTTAATCTTTGGATTTATGTTGAGTGTTTTCAATTTTATGTTGAACGATTACCTTATTCCAGTTTTTAATGCACAAAAAGAACGGGAATTATCTAATTTTATGTCCGAAAATATTGGATATTCAACGATTTCCAATAAATTTCTCCCCATTACCGGTAACAAATATTTTTATGTCAAACAGCCGATTGATGATGAAACACTCGATGATGTCATTGTCTACGAGATTCAACAATCTTCCGTTAAGACGATCTTCGCAGACGAACTACAAAAAGAGATCCACAACGATAGCTGGAAAATGGTCACAGGACAAGTGATGAATTTAGATGATCAAAGGGGACTGACCTTAAATGTTGATTTTGACGAGACTGAATTTGAAGAACTATCAGAAGAACTGAGCGATTCACTTAAAGATGCCATGAGCATTTTCTCCGAGGTCAATATTTATGGACAACAGGACAATAACAAACAGAATCCCTATAAATACTCAACTTCATCAGAATTAATCAACATGCTGAAACAACCCCAAAAAAAGGACAGGGCTTTTTTAGAACTGAATTCGAGGTTTGCAAAATCTTTAAGTCCTTTTATCATCGCGTTAATTGGCACGTCCATTTGTCTCGCTTCGAATATCAAGAGCAAATCATGGAGTATTGTTATCAGTTTTCTTTTAATAGGTGGTTTTAAATCTGCTGAAATCTTTATGCAAAGTGTGGCATTACACAATGCTGCTTCATATTCCAACACAAGGTATCAGTTTAACCCCTCTTTGGCGGTTTGGACACCAAATTTGATTTTTCTGTTTTTTGGCCTGCTGCTGTTCCTTTTATTGGATACAAAGTTTATGTTCTTTATCAAGGAACAATTTGTCAGAAAATAAGAATGGAGGAAAAATCAGTTGAGTATCTTGAAAAGATACATATTTAAATCCTCGATATTACCTTTTATTCTTGGTTTTGGAGGTTTTTTACTGTATGCAAATGTTTTTATCTTAATAGAGGTTTCTTCAGAAATCATCCGGAACGATCTCTCCTTTTGGAAGATGTTTCCGTTTATCCTTTATCAAATTCCAAGATATATACCACAAGCCATTCCGGTTGGTGTTTTACTATCTATTTTTTGGCTACTTTCAAAAATGGAGTCTAACAATGAAATCATTGCATTGCAGGTACATGGGATTAAATTAAAAAGAATTGTCACCCCGTTTTTGATTTTAGGGATTTTATTATCCATCTTTACATTTTTCCTTAAAGAATATGTTGTTCCTCAAATCTACAGGAACAGGCAAGCAGAAATATACTTATCCTCAGGGATTGATAAATTTCAACTACTCAGCGAAGATCGCTATTTGTTTATGAAAAGGGTCTATGCAAACAGAAAAGAATTAAACGGGGTGTTTATATATGATGTCAACACCGACGCAAAGTATATGGAAATTTTTTATTCAGATGAAATAACTTATGACAACGAAAAAGATCGTTGGGACCTCTCTAAGATGAAAGTATACACTACTTCAAACGATTCAAAAATGATACGACTTCCAATGACAAGCGATCAGGAAAACATGATCATTGACGACATTGATTATTATTTCCTGCTAACCAACAAGAATATGTACAACATGACTTCACAAGAGTTGTTGTACATCATCCGGGAAAACAAAAGAAGAGGTATTAACAATAGGGAAAGTTTTACATTTGAGGTGGAACTACATTCTCGTTATGCGCAGTCGTTGGGACCTCTCGTCATAGCAATATTAGGCGTCCCTCTTTCTTTGGCTTTGAATATTAAGAGTAAGGCTTGGAGTGTCATTTTCACCTTCTTGCTTATCGCTTTGTACCAAGGTTCAACTCAATGGATGGCGGCTATGGGACGAGCTGATCGTTGGAGTCCATGGCATATCAATCCAATTTTGGCAACTTGGGGGCCTGATATGCTTTTTGTTTTTATAGGGACTATTTTTTACCTACTTCTTGATACACAGGTTTTATACGGTTTTAAAGAATGGATTTCTAAAATATCCCCATAACGATTCACCCAGTTTTTTTCAAAGTGTTCAATAAGAAAATCTAATGATTCAGTAACTGATAGAAATCCTGTTCGTTGATAATTTTCACACCGAACTGTTTGGCCTTATCCAGTTTTGACCCAGGCTTTTCACCACAGATTAAATAATCCGTTTTTTTGGATACCACACTGGTTGTTTTTCCACCTTGTGATTCGATCATTTCTTTGATTTGTATTCTTGTAACCAATTGAAGTTCTCCTGTGATGACAAATTTCAATCCCTTTAAGACTTTTCCTTGAGGGGTTTGTTTTTCTTCTGACAGATTCACATCGGCATCTTTAAACTTCTTGATCATGGATTTAATCCGATCATTCCCAAAAAAACGAACGATTCCTCGCGCCATTTCCTCTCCAACACCTTCTATGGCTTTAAGATCATCAACTTCTGCTTGAACTATCTCATCCATGGAATTAAAATGTTGAGTGATCTCTTTCGCCGTTTTTTTGCCGATGTTGGGTATTCCCAATCCGGTTAATAGGCGATGAAGTTGTTGTTTTTTGCTTTTTTTGATCTCATCCATAAGGTTTTTGGCTGATCTTTGACCCATTCTTTCCAAAGAAATGATTTGCTCTTCGGTTAAAAAATAAATATCAGCAACATCTTCTACCATTTCATGATCAACCAATTGATCGATAAGTTTTTCTCCCAAGCCTTCGATATTCATGGCCTCTCGCGAAGTAAACATTTGCAAAGCTCGTTTGACTTTTGCAGGACAAACAGGATTCAAACATCTTATGGCGACTTCTTCACGTTTTGTTTTTCCCACTTCTCCACCACAAACCGGACAACTTTCAGGTTGTTCAATCACATTTTCCCTACCCGTTCTTTTCTCTTTTAGAACGCCAACTACTTGCGGAATAATCTCACCGGCCTTTTCAATGATCACCGTATCGTTTATCCTAATATCTTTTTGCCTAATGTTATCAATATTATGAAGATTAGCATTTTTTATAGTGGTTCCAGCAAGTTTTACAGGGTTAAGATGAGCTACTGGTGTTATCACACCGGTCCTTCCCACACTCCATGTGACAGATTTAAGTTCGGTTTCCATTTGCTCAGCAGGAAACTTGAAGGCAATAGCCCATCTTGGACTGTGAGAGGTACTGCCAAGTTTTTTCTGTACATCCAGATTGTCTACTTTCACAACGAGTCCGTCGATATCAAAGTTAAGTTCATGCCTTTTATGCATCCAAGACTGCCAATGGTCAATCACATCTTGTATGGTATCTACAGTTTCATGATGTCTTTCTACTGCAAACCCAAGTGATTCAAGACGTTCAAGCATCTGAGTTTGCGTTTTGATAGCATACTTTTCAGGTTCAACAACAGAATATGTAAATGAACTGATTCCCCGTTTTCTGACTTCAATGGTATTCAACTGCCGTAAAGTTCCGGCAGTTGCATTCCGAGGATTGGCAAAGACCTCTAAGCCATTTTCTTCTCTGACTTTGTTAACTTGCACAAAGATATCTTCGGGCATAAACACTTCTCCCCTAACCTCAATGGTAATCTCTTCGTTAAGCAATTTGGGTAATCCTTTGATCTGTTTTAAATGCTCGGTGATATCTTCACCGATGACACCATTCCCTCTGGATATACCTCGTTCAAACCGTCCATTAATGTATCTGGCAGCAAAAGAGACACCGTCTATCTTCAATTCAACACAAAATTTTGCAGATTCCTTGATGTTTTTTTTGATTCTATCAGAAAATGCATAAACGTCCTCTTCGTTGTAAGTGTTATCAAGAGATAACATTGGATGAGAATGTTCAACCCTTTGAAAATTCTTTAAAACCTTTGAGCCCACTTTCTGGGTTGGTGAATCCTTTGAAAAGAATTGTGGATACTCTTTCTCCAACTCGACTAGTTCTTTGTACATCTGGTCATATTCGGGATCACTGATTTTTGGAGAAGCTAATACATAATAATTGTAATCGTGTTTTTCAATCTCTTCTCGTAAATATTCTATCCTTTTTTTTGCCTTTTCTTCCGCCTTTGTCATAATTGCCCTTTCATTTCTCTAATGGTTTTTGCAGGAGTATCAGATTTGAAGATTGCACTTCCAGCAACAATTATATCTGCTCCTGCCTCAACAACCGTTTTGAGATTACCAGAATGAATACCCCCATCAACAGATATTGAAAAGTTAGGGTTCTTTTCCTCTTTCAACTTGGAAAGCTCTTGAATCCGCCGTGTGGAATTCTCAATGAATTTTTGTCCGCCAAATCCCGGATTAACACTCATCACCAATACACCATCGATGTATTCCACAATGTCATTAAGACAATAAATAGGTGTGTGCGGATTCAGTGCAACAAACGCTTTCACCCCTAACTTTTGAATATGATTGATGGTTCTATTTAAGTGTTGGCAAGCTTCAAAATGTACCGTCAAGATATCCGCACCTGCATAGGCAAAATCATCGATATATTGATCGGGATTGGTGATCATCAGGTGTACATCAAGGGGAATTTTTATTTTTTTGTGAATGGCTTGTACGATCGGGAGGCCAATGCTGATATTGGGTACAAAATGACCATCCATTACATCAATGTGCAGCATATCTGCATCTTTTAATATCGCATAGATACTCCTTTCAAGATGTAAAAAATCAGCAGAAAGTATAGACGGTGCAATTTTTATCATATGTCCTCCTCAAAAAAACGAGGGGCGTGATTTAATCTTCGCCCCTTTGTGGATGTTTATTGGTATCAGTTCAGCTCTTCATCTTCTTCATCGTCTATGATATCTTCTTCATCGGCTGAGCCACCCATTTCTTCAAAGATAAAATTGACAGCATCTTCTACACAAGTGATTTTGTCCGTATCATCCTCATCTATTCTAATACCAAATTCATCTTCAATAGCCATCACAAAGTCAACCAAATCCAATGAATCGGCACCGAAATCATCAACAAATGTAGATTCCAACTTCACATCATCGCTTTCAAGATTAAATTTTTCCATAAGCATCTTTTTCAAATGCTTAAAAATCTCGCTCTTTGTCATGTATATCACCCCGATTTGTTTTTAATTCCTGGAATTATAACACAGGTAACTTCTTTTGTAAAAGTTTATTACATGCCCCCTTTTGGTATGACACAAATGAATTCCAACTCTACACCTTCGGATGTATTGACGAATTGATGTTCAACATTCTCAGGAACGAAAACGGCATACCCTTCTGATATTTGGGTATATTCATCTCCAAGAAGCACCTTCCCTTCTCCTCTTAGAATAAAGACTTCATGCTCCCAAGGGTGTGTATGTTTTGGAGAGAACCCACCGGGTGAGAGCGTAAAAACCCTAAGTATGAAATTAGGGGCTCCATCCAATTCCCCAATAACAACTCTTTTCTCTACCCCTCTTATCTCCTGAGTATTGATGATTTCAGGACGAATATCTCGCCATTTGATGACTTTTCCCTCTTTCATCTCTCATTCCTCCTATCGTTTCTCCGTGTTGAAATGCCTTTTGATCTTTTTTGCGGTTCGATTACCACAAACCTGTAAGGTTCCAAGCCTTTTGAATAACTTCTTACACCATTCATTTTTTTGATCGTTTCATGTACAATTCTTCTTTCAAAAGAAAACATGGGATCAAGTTCAATTCTCTCTCCTTGATATTTTGCCTTTTTTGCATTTTGAAATGCAATCTTCTCAATGATCTCTTTTCTCCTGTCTTTATAATCTCCAACTTCCAATAGAACAACCGCCTTAATATCGGTTATCCTGTTGACGTAAATATTGGCAATGTGTTGTAAAGCACTAATTGTTTTACCATGTTTTCCTATGATTCTACCCATTTCTTCTCCAAAAAGGTTAATATAGATTTTCCCGTTTCTTATGTTGTACTTGATTTTAAGTTCCTGACTGATACCATTAGAAAAATCTAAAATACTTCTGATATAATCACAGACTTTTCGGGCAAAGAAATCGATTTTCATGGTTATTTTTACAAGGGCATCTCTCGAACCTATCTTTAAAAAGCCTTTCGAGCCGGGATCAATCACTTCGTATTCGTATTCGTGAGCATTCAAATCCCATCGGTTTTCTGCTTCCACTAAAGCCATTTCAATCGTTCTGCCTGTGATTTCGAGCTCTTTCATCAAAGACACCTCATCGTTTTTTTATACTGGAGAAAAATTCTTTTGCTGATAAACCATGAATGTCGTTTTTCTTGTAGGTATAGTATGTAACAACAAATTGGTAAAGGGTAGATGTTACCCAGTAAAGTTGCAATCCTGTTGGCAACATGATGAATAAGAAGGGGAATAAAGCTCCCATCAAAACACCCTGCATGGCCATCTTTGAATCGGATGTGGTAATTAAGCTGTTAAAGAAACCAATGACAGCTGAAATCAGAACAAGCGGTATGTTTTGGATGAACCCGCCTACCGATAAGTCCTGCCAGATTAAAAAACCCGGACTATAAATAAACAGTTCGGATTCGTATCGAATAACGGCAAACAATAAGAAAAAGAAAGGCATCTGAATGAGCATCGGTAGGCATCCTCCTGCAAGACTAACCTTTTTCTCTTTGTAGAACTTCATTAAGGCTACTTGTTTCTTTTGCTTGTCTTCAATTTTCATGATCTTCTTATATTCGGGATCATCTTCAAGTTTTTTTCTATCAATCATTGATTTTGTCTGAAGATGGAAAAGTGGGTAAAGTAATGTTCTGATGATTAGGGTGAATAAAATAATCGCCCAACCGTAATTTCCGGTGACACTTTTCAACCAATCAATCAATCCAACAAAGAGATAAAAGATCGGGTCATACCAACTTGAGGCACCTGGATAGCTATTGACAACTCTTGAGATCCAAACATTTTCTTGAGGAAATGCCCTGTTTATAAATGTCATCTTTTTTGCAGGTCCCATGTATCCCGACACCTGAAGACCATGATAAGAAACTTCTACTGTGTTGGCTTCTTCAGAGCCGTCTATTTTAAAATGAGACGAGCCTTGGCTGGACAGTTTCCATATTGCCAACGCTTTTGTCTTTTCATAGTAGCTTGTCATTAACTTGCCGTCGTCTTTGACATTGTCCTGTGCAACATACCCCACTCTTGGAAATGTTACTTTTAAATGATCGGGTATTTCACCGGTTAATGCCAAATCAATCTGATATAAGGGGCCAAAAACAACTGTGACATTTTTCTGAAAATCCCCGTAATCAAATGATACAACAACATCCTGTCCGTATTTTTGGGTATTGTTTAAAAAATCAGAAACCTCTTTTCCATTTACTGTGATTTCTGAAGGGTAGACGGGACTTGCATCAAGTGTTGTGTAAAACCCATCGTTATCATTTCTATATATGAGTTTTTGATTTTCCATTGTTAATGTGACTTCACTTAATACCCCTTGTTGAGCATTTAAAACATAATGAGCAATTCTTGTTTTAATACTAATCATGCCATCCAAATAGGTAACGTTAATTTCGTTACTTGCAAACAGCATAGAACAGTAAAAAAACGAAAGTAATATTAGTATCGAAAAATGAATCTTATTTAATTTCATCGATTTTTCCTCCTCTTTTGAGATGAATATTGATTGGAACCGGATCGTAACCACCTTTACCAAATGGGTTACATCGAATGATTCTCCAAATACTTAATACAGTTCCCAAAAAAAAACCATGCCTTTTATAGGCTGTCAAGGCATAGGTTGAACATGTGGGATAAAATCTACAGGTTGGAGTTCGTTTCATAGGAG
>CAYUYU010000087.1:0-10143 GCA_964449405.1 uncultured Thermotogaceae bacterium | reverse complement strand
TCAAAGAGGCATTTAGTTTGGATGTCTTAAGTTATGACGAAGCTCTGGAGTTGTCCTACTTTGGGGCTAAGGTGTTGTTGCCCCATTCTATACGCCCTGCAAAGGAAAAGGGTGTACCAATAGTGATTAAGAACACCTTTAACCTATCTTTTAAAGGTACGCGAGTATCGAAAAAGACTATTCCACTAAAAGATTTTGCAAAGGGAATCACTTCTATTGACTCTGTATCATTGATTAGTATTAAAGGAAGTGGGATGGTTGGTGTAAGAGGGATTTCCGCCAGAATTTTCAGAACATTGGCAGAGAATGATGTCAATGCCATTTTGATAAGCCAGGCCTCATCAGAACAATCGGTATGTGTAGCTGTACAACCGGAAGTGACATTAACTGCTTGTAATAGCCTCCGTAAGGAATTTCAGTTAGAAATGATGACAAAGATGATCGATGAGATTGAAGTAGATTATGATCTTTCTATTGTCGCGGTTGTTGGAGAAAGAATGAAAAATACTCCAGGTGTTGCAGGTAGAATATTTAACGCTTTTGGCGAAAATGGTGTTAATGTTATTGCAATTGCACAAGGTGCTTCCGAACTCAATATTTCCATCGTTATCAGTAAGGATGATGAAGAAAGAGGGCTGAACAGTCTTCATAATGCCTTTTTTACAAAAAAACGCGTGTTAAACCTTATCATAGCAGGAAAAGGATTGATAGGTACGGAGTTTATTCGGCAATTGAAAACGACAAAACAGTCTTTTTTAAACGAAAAAGATGTTGAGCTTCGGGTGATCGCCATCCTTGATTCAAAAAAAATGATATTTGACCCCGATGGGATTCCCTTAAATGGATGGATAGATTTGTTGAATCGATCGACGTTAACAAATGATATAACAAGATTGGTGACACTTGTGAAGGAAAATAATATCATCAACACGGTCTTTATTGATTGTACCGCCAGTGAAAGCATTGCAGATTCTTATATGTCATTGATGCAGAACAGAATGTCAGTTGTTGCTGCAAACAAAATTGCCAACACAAAACCCATGCAAGTCTATGAGCAATTGAAACGAACGGCAAATAAAAACAAAGTATATTTTCTTTATGAAACAAATGCCGGAGCTGGTCTGCCAATCATTGACACCATTCGTAATTTGAAAGAAACAGGAGATGAAATTACAAAATTTGAAGCGATTTTATCCGGAACCATTAGCTTTTTATTCAATCATCTATCTGACTCTGTCACATTCAGCGAAATTGTCAAAAAGGCACAGAATTTAGGCTTCACTGAGCCGGATCCAAGGGTTGATCTTTCAGGAATTGATTTTGCAAGAAAAATTCTGCTTCTGGTAAGAGAATCGGGAGTTGACATGGAATTTGAGGATATTACAATTGAGCAACTGATACCATCTCAAGAATGTGAAGAAGAATCTTTAGAAGATTTTTATCAAAAACTTCAATTAGAAGACGAAAGATATCAACATTTGGTAAAGACAGCTGAAAAAAACGAGAGTGTTATTCGCTGGATTGGTAGGTATGAAGATGGAAAGGCATCGATAACTCTTGAAATGATAAATAACGAACATCCCTTTTATTCTCTTAAAGGAACAGATAATATCATAGCCATTTACACCCACAGGTACTCAAACCCCTTAGTGATTAAAGGGGCGGGTGCTGGTGCTGAGGTAACAGCCGGAGGAGTTATGTCGGATGTTTTTCGAATAGCTAACACCATGAACAAGCGGTGGGATTATTAATGAGATACGTACAGGCAATTGGAAAGGCAACCGTAGCCAACGTAGGATGTGGATTTGATATTTTGGGATTTTCTGTGGAAGGCCTTTATGACATTGTGAGGATTCGGCGCTGCTCGGCTTTTCAAGGTATAAAATTAAAGGTATTCAACAACAAAACACTTTCTGTTGATCCGGATCAAAATACAGCAGGATTTGCGGTAAAAGAATATTTGAAGCAGTTTGGTAATTATGAGGACGGACTTTTTATTGAATTGGATAAACGTATGCCTTTGGGAAGTGGTATGGGCTCCAGTGCAGCCAGTTCAGTGGCGGCACTATTGGCTGTAAATGCCATTTATGGTAATTTGGCAACAAAAGAAGAACTTTTTCGAATTGGATTAAAATGTGAAAAATTAGCATGTGGTTCTGCCCATGGGGACAATATTGCACCATCTCTATACGGAGGGATTACCCTGATCAAACACACTGACCCTGTCAAAGTCATTCCTATACCCATTCCGGATGAGCTTTATTGCTTGTTGATTCACCCCGAAGTAGAAGTGAATACAAAAAAAGCCAGGGCGGTACTTCCAAAAACTGTTCCCCTTTCACTTTCAGTCAAGCAATGGTCGAATATCGGCGCTTTGATATCCGGTTTTTTTCTCAACGACAAAGAGTTGATCAAAAATTCATTAGTTGATTATTTAATTGAGAAAAATAGGGCCGTTTTCATTCCGCATTTTTACGAAATGAGGACCATCGCCTTAAAATACGATGCATTTAATCTCTCAATTTCAGGATCAGGCCCTACAGTTTTCGCCTTAGCAGATAGCATCAAAAAACTTCAACAGGTGAAAGATGGCATTGAACACCTGTTAAACATTAATGGAATAAAGAACCAACATTATCTTTTTCGTTTAAACAGTGAAGCAAGCACTGTCGAATGTTTGGAGGAATAACACATGTATTATTTCAGCACAAAAAACAAAGAAATGATGGCCGATTTGAAAACAGCGGTTATTACTGGGATGCCATCTGATGGTGGCTTGTATATGCCTGAAAGATTTCCCGAGATCCCTTTAAAAACATTATCTCAATTCAAACAAATGCCTATTACCGATATTGCAAAAGTTGTCCTTCAAGATTTTATCTGTGATGACATAAACAAGTCAGATTTTGAAGTGATTGTAGATGAAGCCTTAAGTTTTGATACTCCTTTGAAATCTATCACGGATCAGATTTCCATACTCGAACTATTTCATGGGCCAACACTTGCCTTTAAGGACATTGGTGCTAGATTTATGTCAAGGTTGATGTCGAAATTAATAGAAAAAGATAAGAAAGAAATCAATATCGTTGTTGCGACATCCGGAGATACGGGCAGTGCGGTTGCTAGTGGTTTTTTCAACGTGGATGGCATCCAAGTGTTTATTTTGTATCCTTCCAATAAAATCAGCGAGATCCAGAAAAAACAGATTACCACCTATGGTGAGAACATTCATCCTTTGGAAATAGAAGGAAATTTTGATGATTGTCAAAAAATGGTAAAGCGCCTTTTAAACGATAGGTCTTTAAGAAAAAACCACGCCATTACAACGGCCAATTCAATTAACATTGCCCGGTTATTACCCCAGATCGTTTATTATTTTAAGGCTGTTTCGCAAATATCTGAAGAGTTCAAGACGTATGTATGTGTGCCAAGTGGAAATTTCGGGAATCTATGTGCGGGAATCTTTGCAAAAAAAATGGGGTTGAGTATTCACAAATTTATTGCAGCGACAAATGTCAACGATGTTGTTCCCGAATATCTCATAACTGGAAAGTACCATCCCAAGCCTTCGAAGAGAACAATCTCAAATGCCATGGATGTTGGAGATCCAAGCAATTTTGAACGTATTTTGGGAATCTATGGAGGAGATTATCAAAAGATTAGAGCGGAGATCCTCGGATTGTCTTTTACAGATGAACAAACAAAGTCGAAGATTCAAGAGGTTTTTCAGAATTATCACTACTTACTTGATCCACATGGGGCAGTTGGATATCTCGCTTTGGAAGAAATCCTAAGAAAGGACTCCGAATTGCAAGGCATCAAAGGTATTACCTTAGAAACAGCGCATCCGGCCAAATTTAAAGAAGACATGGAAAAGATCTTAAAAAAACAAATCGAAATACCCAATAGGTTAAAGGAAAGACTTCAACTGAAAGAACAGTTTGAGAGTTTACCAAATCAATACGATAAGGTTAGAGGGTGTTTGTTGGATATCTGCGGATGAAACGCTTTTTTTACAAGGGCTATAATTGTTCAGTTCAAAAAAATAGAACGCTATATATGTTAAAATAAAGCAAAAGGAATAGAGGCATGATATTATGACTAAATTAAAGATGGAAAGGCTTCCAGAGGAACTGAGAAAGACATTGGGACACCTTTTTAAAAACTACACAGAAGAAGAATTAATAAGTGTTGTAGAAGCGTACGAATACGCTAAGATTTGTCATACCTCACAATTAAGAAAATCTGGAGAACCATATATCAAACATCCCTTAAATGTTGCCTTGATCCTTGCAGAATTAAATTTGGATATTGTAAGTATCAAAGCAGGACTTCTGCATGATGTGGCTGAAGATACCAACGCAACCCTTGCAGATATCAGAATTAAATTTGGTGAGGAAGTTGCCCACATCGTGGATGGTGTGACCAAGATCGATAAAATTGACATCTCTAAAACCAATATCGATAAAAAGGCCGAAACAATACTCAAGATGTTTTTTGCCATGGCTCAAGATATTCGTGTCATCTTGGTGAAATTGGCTGATAGGCTTCATAACATGCGTACCATAGACTCAATGCCAAGGCTGAAACAAGAAGAAAAATCAAAGGAAACCTTTCAGATCTTTTCGCCGATAGCTCACAGACTTGGTATTCACTCACTCAAATGGCAACTTGAGGATCTTGCTTTTAAACATCTATATCCAAACGAATACGAAAAAATTGCCGATATGGTAGATGAAAAAAGGGCCAACAGAGAATTGATTACCGAAGAGTATAAAAGCCTTTTACAACTGTCACTAGCCAGACAAGGAATTGAATGTGATATTTCTGGAAGGGAGAAACACTTCTACAGTATCTGGCAGAAGATGACAAAAAGGGGAAAGGCTTTTGATGAAATATACGATCTAATTGCTTTAAGAGTCCTAACGGAAACAGAACGTGAATGCTATTATGTCATGGGTTTGGTCCATAACCTTTGGAAGCCCATTCCGGGAAGGGTAAAAGATTACATTGCCACTCCAAAATCCAATGGTTATCGATCTTTACATACAACAGTCATTACACATCGGGGAGAACCCCTTGAAATTCAAATTAGAAGCAAAGAAATGCACAGCGAAGCGGAGTATGGGTTGGCAGCTCATTGGATTTATAAAGAAGGTAAGATGTCAAAATACCAGCAGAACTGGTTAAAGAAATTATTGGAATGGCATCAGGATTATGAACAAGGTTATACTGGATTCAAGGATTTCCAAAACGAACTCCAAGTGGAGGAAGTGTACATCTTTACTCCCAAAGGAGAGGTTAAGCATTTACCGGCAGGAGCAACCACCATTGATTTTGCTTATTCCGTTCATACTGAAGTAGGACACCATTTTGCCGGTGCCAAGGTCAATGGGAAGATCGTTCAAAATAGTTATGAATTACACAATGGTGATATTGTTGAAATTATCGTTAACAAAAATCGAAGTGGTCCGAGCCTTGATTGGTTAAAATGGGCCAGATCGTCAAGTACACGTGCTAAGATCAGACGTTTTTTCAAGAAAAGAGACAGCGACAGACTCATCGAGCAAGGAAAAGACATATTGAGAAAGGCTTCTAAAAAATTAAATATTTCTATTGATGAAATCTTATCTTCCGAAAAATTGACAGAATTTCTTAACTTAAACCAGAATTTTACAGAGAATGATATTCTGATGAAAATCGGTGATTCCAATTATTCACCTGAACAAATCATCGGGCTTTTCGCAGAAGATGAAGAAGAAGAGCCGCTTATCGTAGATGGAGAAAAAATTAAATCAAAAAACACAGTATTCGTTAATGGTGAATCAGGAATAGATGTTAAAATCGCCCATTGTTGTAATCCTTTGCCAGGAGATAAGGTGGTGGGTATCATGAGTAAAAAGGGTATTACCATTCATGCTGCAAATTGTCCCAATGCGCAGGAAATAAAAGAAGGAGAGCTTGTCGATGTAAAATGGGGAGATACGGATAACGAGTTTTACTTGGCACAAATCGTTCTGGAATCTTCCGATACATCTGGAAAAGTATTAAATGATATTATCCAAAAAACAAAGGAAAAGAATCTAAAAATGAAAGAGGTAAATACCAAATTTAACAACTGGGATTATGTTATTTACACGATTACAGTGTATGTTAGATCAGCCGGACAGTTAAACGATATCATCGAATACTGGAAAGGTTTAAAGGGTATATCCAGAGTTTATAGAGCCAGGAGGAAATGATGCGAGCAATCATTCAAAAGGTTAAAGAGGCCAAAGTGGAAGTTGATGGAGAAATAACAGGCAGTATTCAAGAAGGATTAGCTGTTTTATTGGGAGTTACACATCAAGATCAAGCAGGAGATGCCCAATGGATGGCTTCGAAAATTACGGGTTTGAGAATATTCGAAGATGACAACCTAAAATTGAATCGATCAGTTAAAGACATTGGCGGAAAGGTGTTGTTGATATCACAGTTTACGCTTTATGCCGATGCCAGAAAGGGAAGAAGGCCATCTTTTACAGCAGCTGCGAGTGTAGAACAAGCTAAGGAGTTGTACCTTAAGTGTGGTGACATGATTAAAGGAGAAGGTATTACCGTTGAGTATGGAAAATTTCAAGCACATATGTTGTTTTCTCTGGTTAATGATGGACCGGTCACTATTTTGTTGGACTCGGAGAAACTGTTTTGAACGAAAAAATCCTTTTACATATATGTTGTGCACCTGATGCAACAACAGCAATAGAGAGACTTGCTGAAAAGTTCCAAGTCATCGGTTTTTTTTCAAATTCGAATATACAACCCCAAGAGGAATATGGAAAAAGAAAAGAAGCCGTCCGTATTCTCAAGGATTATTATCACATTGAGCTTTATTATGGTAATTATGATCCTGTAGGTTGGAAGAGAGAAATGAAAGGTTTGGAGCTTGTAAAAGAGAGTGGGGCAAGATGCAGAAAGTGTATTTTTTTAAACCTTTTGGAAACCGCTGAGGTGGCAAGAGAAAATGGTATTAGCTTGTTTACGACATCTTTAATGACCAGCCCTCATAAGGATGCTGATTGGATAGAAAGGGCGGGAAAAGCTGTGGAAAGAAGCACAGGTATCGGCTATTATCATGAACTATTTAGAAAACGTGATGGATTTTTATACAGTGTCAAAAAAAGTAAGTCCATGGGATTATACAGACAACAATATTGTGGTTGTGAATATTCAATTTACAATAAAGATGGTGATGAGTGATTAACACACAAGTGATTAAAGTTGAAATTCCCGTCAACGTCTCATTTGATTTAGATAGAACCTTAACTTGTGGACAAACCTTCAGATGGTTGAAACAAAACGACAATTGGTACGGGGTAGCGAATAATACACCACTAATTTTAAATTATAATAAAACAAAAGGCATTTTAAAGGTTCAATCCAATTGCGAAGAAATTATGGGCGAAAACCTTGAAAATGGTATTATTCATTATCTTGGTTTGAATGATTCACTTGAAAGCATCAAAGGAAATTCCCTCAAACAAGTTGAAAAAAACTATCCCGAATTTGTTCCGTCTTTTAATGAAATAGTTGATACGAAGTTAGGTATAAGACTTCTGAGACAAGATCCCTGGGAAATGTTGGTTGAATATCTGTTATCAACACAATCTAACATATCAACGATAAAAAAACGTTGCGAAACCCTGGCAAGTTTTTTTCCTGAAAACCAAGTTTTCGTAGGTCAGGAACCTTTTTTCATTTTTCCGACTGTGGATCAATTAAGAAAATTAGAATTACAGGATTTTCAAACGATGTTGTTCGGGTATCGATCCAAATGGTTAAAAGACTTGGTCGGAGCGATAGACATTCGAGAATTTAGAAGCATAAAAAATGTTCCTTTGGAACAAAAACTGAATTATCTGATCTGTTTTAGTGGAATCGGTTACAAAGTGGCAAATTGTGTAGCGTTGTTTGGTTTTTCGGATTTCAAGGCTTTTCCTGTAGATGTTTGGATATCAAGATTCTTAAAACAAAATTTTGGAGTAACAGGCAACTCAGAAAGCCTTATGATTGTAGGTCAAGAAATTTTTGGAGATTTTTGCGGATACATTCAAGAATACATTTTTTACAATATCAGAACAAGTAGTCTTTGAAGACTTCAGGGGGTAATTGATGACTGATATGTTTGTTTTCACTTTTAGTTCCAAAATTGATAACATCAGAGTGATTAGATCTTCTTTGAAGACATTTCTGAAACTGAAAAAGGTTTCCGATGCTGAAATATTTGATACAGAATTAGCCGTTAATGAAGCCCTGGCAAATGTGATTGAGCACACGTATCACTTTACGGTTAATGAGATCATCATTGTGAAGATCTTTTGGGATGATGACAAAAGAGAGTGTGCTTTTGAGATTCAGGATAAAGGACAACCAGTTGATGTGAATAAAATTGGTTCTCGGGAACTTGATGATTTAAAAGATCATGGACTGGGCGTATACTTGATGAAAAATATCATGAGTGAAATTGAGTACAGACCTGTTAAAAATGGAAATATATTATACATGAAAAAGCAGTTTTCGGATGTGGGGAAATAATGACACAAACGGTAAACATCATTGGCGGAGGATTAGCCGGTAGTGAATGTGCATTATACTTGTCACAAAAAGGTGTAAAGGTCAGACTTTATGAAATGAGACCAAATAAGATGACTCCTGTGCATCAAACCGGTTTTTTATCAGAACTGGTTTGTTCCAATTCGTTAAAATCCGAAATGCCTGAAAATGCTTCCGGAATGCTGAAAAATGAGTTAAATCTCCTAAATTGTCAATTGCTAAAAATCGCAAATCAATGTCGTGTAGAAGCTGGAAAGGCGTTGGCTGTTGATAGAGAGCTTTTTTCTAAAATGGTTACAGATACTGCAGCACAAAAGATTGAAATCATTAGAAAAGAAGTTGAAGCTCTTGAGGAATTTGATCTATACGATGAATATTTAGTTGTGGCAACCGGCCCACTCACTTCAGCGTCATTAATGGATTCTTTGGCATCTTTTTTGAACCGTAAAGAGTTGTTTTTTTTCGACGCCATTTCTCCCATTATTGATTCAAATGATATAGATAGAGAAGTTGTTTTTTCATCGGATAGATATGATCAATTTGACGAGTATAAAAAGTTTAAGCCCGGTGCATATTTAAACTGTCCCATGAATCAAACCACTTACGAAAGCTTTCAAGAAGCATTAAGTAATGCAGCTGTTTTACCGATAGAGGATTTTGAAAAGAAGCATTTATTTGAAAGATGCCAACCTATTGAAGAAATTGCGAAGAGCGGGATAGACGCCATGAGATATGGGCCGCTTAAACCCGTAGGGTTAATTGATCCAAGAACGGGTCGAGAACCCTATGCCGTTGTACAGTTGAGAAGAGAAAACACTAACGGTTCGATGTATAATCTGGTAGGTTTTCAGACAAGAATGAAATGGCCGGAGCAAAAAAAGATTATCCGAATGATACCGGGTTTAGAAGAAGTAGATATACTTCGTTACGGTGTTATGCATAAAAATGCTTATATCAATAGTCCTGCTGTTTTACAGGATGATTTTTCATCAAAAACAAATCCAAGACTTTATTTCGCGGGACAAATAACGGGTGTTGAAGGATATGTGGAATCGATTGCATCAGGTTATTATACTGGTATGAGTTTATATAGAAAAATGTTGGGCTTGGAACATTTAACTTTTCCAAATGAAACGATGCTGGGTAGTCTATTTAATTATTGCACCCGGGCGGAAGATTTAAAACCCATGTACGCCAATTTCGGACTACTTCCCGAACTTACAATGAGAGTTCCCAAAAAGAAAAGAAGAATTGAAAAGTCAAAAAGAGGGTTAAATGCCATGAAGGAATTTGTCAAAAACAAAAAATTAACGGGAGTTGAATGATGACTGAGAAAATGATGTTTGAAGTTTTGGATAAAGGATTTATAGAGCTGATTGATTTTATGGGATCTGATCTCAGAGCCGTTGAAGCTGCGAGGGTTTCCTTTCAAAAGTGAATTTCGAGTCAAAATAGAGATAAAAAACTAATCGATTATTTGATGGAAAACGGTCATGAAAGCCCTTTTGAACACATCCTTTTTACCTTCAGAGTCAAAGCCCCAATGTTTGT
>CAYUYU010000086.1:0-10447 GCA_964449405.1 uncultured Thermotogaceae bacterium | reverse complement strand
GCGTAAGAGTTATCCAGGGCTATCCTGATCCGGTTATCACTTCTCTCCATTTTGCCTATTCACTTGTACCGAACAGTGAATACATCGGAAGCGGAAAATTGGACGGAGAAGGTATCCCGCAGGACTTCTTCAGCGACATCAACTGTAGAAAGGCCATCTCTCATTTGTTGAACTTTGATGCTTTCATCGATCAGGTTCTCAACGGACTTGGACAGAGAGTTCCCGCAGACCTTCCTTCCGGATTCCTCGGATTTGATCCCGATCTCCCACTCCACGACTTCGACCTTGCAAAAGCCGAACAGGCATGGAAAGAGGCATGGGACGGAGAAGTATGGGAAACAGGATTCTACTTCCAGTTGCTTTACAACACCGGTAACGAATCAAGACAGACTGGTGCGGAAATGGTTAAAGTTTACACAGAATCACTCAATCCGAAATTCAAGATTGACGTTATGGGTGTTAACTGGCCATCATATCTGAAGGCAACCAACGAAAATCTCGTTCCTATCTACATCATCGGTTGGCTTCCTGACTATCCAGACCCACATAACTTCATTTACACCTATTACCATTCAGAGGGTGTATACGGAAAACGTGGTGGATACCTGTACCAGGAATGGGCAGTTGAGAATGTAGATGAACTGATTGAAGATGCAATCGCAAGCACAGATCCTGATGAAAGAACGGAGCTTTACAAAGAAGTGCAGGAAAGAGTTATTGCCGAGTATGTTGGTCTTCCTCTTTATCAGCCTCTTGGCCTTCAAGTTACCAGAGACTGGGTCGATGGATGGTATCCTCATATGACAAGATCAACCAGTCAGTATTACGTTCTATCAAAAGGAGAATAATTTAGAGATTTAATAGAAAAAAACATGAGCGGGACTCACATCCCGCTCATTTTCTTGTATTTTTTTGTGTTTTGCGCGGAGAGATGGTAAGATATTATAAAATTTGATTTTTTTAAGAAAAGAGGTGGCTTACTTGACAGCCTATATCATAAGAAGATTGCTAATACTTCCGATCATCCTGTTAGGGATAACATTGATCATATTTTCGATGATATGGATGCTCGGACCCGACAGACTCCTTGCTTCATACATTAAAAGTCCTGAAGCATTAAAAACAGATGATGCAAAAGAACGACTCATTGCGAAATATGGACTGGATCAACCAATCCCTCAACAATATTTAAAATGGCTTGGAAATATCCTGCAGGGTGATTTCGGTTATTCAAATATCGCTAAAAAACCTGTACAGGAAGCAATAGCGGAAAGGATTCCCTATACGATAGAATTAGCAATGTGGGCAATCATTCCGGTTATAGTTGGAGGGATTTGGCTGGGGGTAATTTCCGGAACGCATCACAATCAACCCCTTGACCATGGAATCAGAATTTTTTCCTTAATTGGATGGTCGATGCCTGACTTCGTTTTTGGATTGTTGATACTACTTTTGTTTTACACGATATTGGGGTGGTTCCCTCCGGGATATTTGTCCTATGAATCGGAAGCCGTTCTTAGATCACCTGAATGGACAAGATACACCAACATGGCGACCATTGACTCGATTTTAAACTGGAATTTTGATATT
Organism: uncultured Thermotogaceae bacterium; assembly: GCA_964449405.1. Taxonomy (GTDB): domain Bacteria; phylum Thermotogota; class Thermotogae; order MWEM01; family MWEM01; genus JASUTC01. Next base: position 8,857 of record CAYUYU010000086.1, on the reverse strand, counting down.
TTTATCGATGCTTTCAGACATCTTCTTGGGCCGATTATGACAATAGCTTACCTTTGGTGGGCTTATGTTTTAAGAATCACCCGCTCATCTATGCTTGAAGTGTTGAAAAAGGATTATATTAGAACTGCCAGGGCAAAAGGACTTTCTGAGCAAGTCGTGATCAACAAACACGCTCGAAAGAATGCTTTGATTCCCGTTGTAACGGTTGCCGGAGGAATGCTTGTTGCTTTATTAGCCGGTGTTGTTATTGTCGAGTCAGTTTTTAACAGACCCGGGTTAGGTCGTTTTACAGCACAAGCTGCAACTCAATTAGATTATTTTTCAATACTGGGATCAGCATTAGTCTTTTCTATCATCCTTGTTTTGGTAAACCTAATTGTGGATATTTCATATGCCTTCATAGACCCCAGAATAAGGCTGTCCTGATGGGAGTGTTGTGATATGTCAGTTAAAAGAACAGAATTAAAAAGAATGGTTAAAAGATATTTTAAGATCCCCACAAATATTTTGGGGACGGTGTTGTTAATATTCTTTATCATCATTGCAATTTTTGCGCCTGTTATTTGCCCTCCTCAGGCAGGAGCAGATCCCTTTAAGATTCCTATATCCTCTTGGAGTTCTACACCTGTTGCGCCTTCAGCCGATCATCCTTTTGGGATTATCGGAGGCAGAGACATCTTTTACGGTGTTGTATGGGGAACACGGGCAGCCTTTAAAATAGGATTGAGCGTAGCCTTAATTTCAGCTTTAATTGGTGTTATTGTGGGCTCGATATCCGCTTATTTTGGGGGTTGGATCGATGAGATTATGATGCGAATCACCGATATCTTCATGTCTATCCCATTCCTTGTCGCAGCTATGATTATGACGACCATTCTTGGAAAAGGATTGGATAAGGTCATGATTGCTTTGATCATATTTGGCTGGATGCGTGTTGCTAGGCTGATTAGGGGGAACATACTTCAGGCAAAATCCGAACAATACGTCCTGGCGGCCAAGGCACTTGGTATAAAAGATGGCAAGATCATTATCAAGCATATATTACCAAACACAATATTTCCCGTGCTTGTCCAAGTAAGTATGAGGATTGGAGCATTGGTTATTACTGCCGCTGCTTTAAGCTTTTTGGGAGTCGGAGCAGAACCGGGTTATGCAGACTGGGGGACAATACTCAGTTATTCCAGGAATTGGATGACTGAGTTAGACAAATCGTGGTTTGCCATCGTATATCCGGGTACCGCAATGGTTTTGTTTGTATTGGCTTGGAACCTGGTCGGGGATGGTTTACGAGATACCTTTGATCCGAAGTTGAAATGATAGAGGTGATTTGATGAATAAAGACAAAAAACCGCTTCTCGAGGTAAAAGACCTGACAACTCATTTTCATACCGAAGATGGACTTGTTAAAGCGGTAGATGGTATAAGTTATGAGGTATTTCCCGGTGAAACCCTTGGCATCGTTGGAGAAAGCGGTTGTGGAAAAAGCGTTAATGCACTTTCCATCATGAGACTTTTAGAAAGTAATGCGGATGTTGGCGGAAGTATCTCTTTTGAAGGACGGAGTCTTCCTGAATTAACTGAAAGGCAGATGCGTGGCATTCGAGGAAACGATATTGCAATGATCTTTCAAGAACCCATGACAGCGTTAAATCCGGTTTTTACTGTTGGAAACCAAATTGAGGAAGCTATCATTCTTCATCAGAAGAAAAGCCGCGACGAGGCACATCAGATGGCAATCGACATGTTGAGAAAAGTGGGTATCCCTGAGCCGACAAAACGTGTGGATGAGTATCCTCATGAGCTGTCCGGTGGGATGAGACAACGAGCAATGATTGCCATGGCGCTTTCTTGTAATCCCAGAGTCCTGATTGCCGACGAACCAATGACTGCCCTTGATGTTACCATACAGGCACAAATCCTTGATCTCATGAAAAGCCTTCAAGATGAGTACGGGATGTCGATTATTATGATTACTCATGACTTAGGGGTTATTGCAGAAGTTGCTGATCGGGTTGTGGTTATGTATGCCGGAAAAGTAGTAGAATATGCCGATGCTGTGACTCTGTTTAAAAACCCCAAACATCCATACACTTGGGGTCTGCTAAACGCGATACCCAGACTGGATATCGAACAGGAAACACTCTATAATATACCCGGTGTGGTTCCTGACCCGCTACATTTTCCCGAAGGCTGCAAATTCAATACCAGATGTACGTTCTGTGAGGAAAAGTGTACACTGGAAGAACCCGAATTGATAGAGGTTGAAAAGAATCATTACGCAAGGTGTTTCTTCATAGAAAAGGTTGAAAAAGAAAAAGCAAGAACAAAGGCTGGTGAAAACCTGTGACAAAGCAAAAAGAAAAGGAAATTCTTCTTGAAGTAAAAGATATGGTGAAATATTTCCCGGTCAGAGCGGGGGTTTTCAAACGAGTTGTTGCGCATGTCAAAGCCGTTGATGGAATTGATTTCAACGTTTTCAAAGGGGAGACGTTTGGACTTGTTGGTGAATCAGGTTGTGGAAAGACAACAGCCGGGATGACACTGATGAGATTGTATGAAGCCACAGCCGGTAGTGCCAACTTTAAGGGACACGGTGATCTTTTAAAATTAAAGGGTACACCATTGAGAAATATGCGAAAAGACATACAAATGATCTTTCAGGATCCATACAGTTCTTTGAACCCCAGAATGCGTGTCAAAAATATCATTGCCGAGGGAATCAAAACGCATCATTTGGCAAAAGGTTCTGAAGTGGATGACAAAGTGGCGGATCTCATGAAAAAAGTCGGCCTTTCCACCGATCACATGTATCGTTTTCCCCATGAATTTTCCGGAGGTCAAAGACAGAGAATAGGTGTAGCAAGGGCATTGGCGGTTAATCCGGATCTTATTGTTTGTGATGAAGCCGTATCGGCTTTAGATGTGTCCATACAGGCCCAGGTGATTAATCTCTTGAATGATATTCAGGAGGAATTTGGTCTGACATATATCTTTATCGCCCATGATCTTGCCGTTGTTAAACATATTAGTGACCGAATTGCGGTTATGTATCTTGGAAAGATAGTTGAGATGACCGATAAGCGTACACTTTTCGACAATCCGCTGCATCCATATACAAAGGCTTTGATTTCCGCCATACCCATTCCCGATCCAACTTATGATAAGAAAAGGATCATTCTTCAGGGCGACGTACCAAGTCCCATCAATCCTCCTCCGGGATGCCGATTCCATACCAGATGCCCTATTGCAGAGGAGATCTGTAAGGTAAAAGACCCTGAATTTGAAGAAAAAAAAGATGGGCATTTTGTTGCCTGTCATCTTGTATAATAAGTGAGGTATTAAAAGAGACAATGAATGATGAATCAATCAACAATCAAGATATACCAATTGAAGAACACAATACACAAGATGAATACGATGAGGAGTACGAATTACCGCTCTTGAAGATTGCTGATGAAGACGGAAACGAGGTGCATTACGCCTGTCTACAGGAATTGGAATGGAACCACAAAAAATACCTCATCACAATGGAACTGGAAACCGATGAGGATTCCGAAGAGATTCTCGAAAATCCCTTTGAAGATGAAGAAATGGAAGTTTTTATTTTCGTTGAAGAAGGCGAAGAAGATGGGAACAGGGTCATTTCCATTGTAGAAGATGATGATGAATTCAATGCAGTTGTCGAAGAGTGGGATAAAATCATTGAATCTGAATCTGACCGAACGAACCCTACAAAATAATATTTTTTTTGCATTCTGAAGAACATTTGTAGTATAATCAAAATAGAAGAGATGTAAATTAAATGGGGGGAGTTATTTATGAAGAAATTTCTTATCTTAGCGCTGATGGCAACAATGGCCATTACACTATCATTCAGTCAGTTGGGTACTGACGTTTATGTTGGCTATAACCTTGGAATTAAAACAATGACAGCTGAATCAACAGATGTAAAGTTTTTCCAAAACGGGAATCAGTTTACAGGTGCCGCTTCTCAAAGTACCAGTTTTATAGACTTGGGATTACTTGTGGATTATGAAATTGCCGATGGCTTTTCTATAGGTGGTGGAGTTGGCGGAGCGGTTCCTATCATGGGAAAGGTTTCTTATCAAACGGGTGATGCATCGGAAACTGCCATGTCTTACGCTTTGGATGGGATCATCGGCGTCAACTATGCCTATCCTTTGGAACCGATTATGTTGAAAGCAAATCTGATCGGTGGTGTTTCTTTCTTAGACTTAAACCACATGGGATACATGGTTAAAGCCAAATTCGGTATCGGGTACGATATCGGCGGGTTCACCATTTCGCTTGGAACTGGATACGAGTTGAGGAATTACACCATTAAACCGAAAGAAGCCGACGGAACACCTGGAGGATTGTCTTTTAATTCCATACCAATCGAACTTGGGATTACGCTTCGTTTTTAAAGCAAACAATATAAACGTATCAGGGGCCGAAAAGGCCCCTTTTTTGTTTCCTTCTCAAAAAAGGTAAAACAGTAAACCCGAATGATCTGCAGGCGATTTAGAAAACAGCTGTAAGCGATTAGTAAAAGGCGTTAAGAAAACTGCTTGTCTGAGCGTAGCGAGTTTGCAGTTTTTAGGCTTTTGCGTATGAGCGAATCAGACTGTTTTCAAATCACCGAAGCCCATAGAGGGTTTGCTGTTTTACCTAGCACACCACTTATGATATAATCAAACCGAAAACGGTCTGAATAGATTTTCATCCGTATAATGCCGGAAATACGGTCCGGCAGTTTCTACAAGAGGACCTTAAATCTTCTTACTATGGGTGAATTCTTTGGTTTGGCATGCATATGCCCCACCTTGGGATTTTCCTATGGTGGGGCTATTTTTTTTTGGAGGTGTTTCATGAAAGTAGGCGTGATATTTGGCAGTTCTTCGGACAAAGCTATTATGAAAAAGGTGACGGACACGCTTAAAGACTATGGGATCGAATACGTTCCGGCTATTATGTCAGCTCACAGGATGCCGGATTTGTTAAAGGAGAAGTTGCAAGAAATGGAATCATCCGGTGTGGAGGTTTTTATAGCTGGGGCAGGCCTGGCAGCTCATCTTCCAGGGGTTGTTGCCTCGCATACAGTCAAACCGGTGATTGGTGTTCCGGTTAAAGCCGCATTGAATGGGGAGGATGCGTTGTTGTCGATTGTTCAAATGCCTCCGGGGATTCCAGTGGCTACTGTGGGTATTGGTAGAGGGGAGAACGCTGCTGTCTTAGCTGTTCAAATTCTGTCGTTGAAAGCACCTCAGTTGCTGGAGAAATTGAAAATGAAACGAGACGAAAAGAAACAAAAGATTCTTGAAGAAAACAAGAACATCGAATCCTTATTGTAATGAAAATATCAACATTGGGCTTTCCTTTACAATAGAAAAGGGGTCAAAAATCCCCCGGACCAAGGGGCGTGTCTTGACCGGCTTCGGTGTTAAACCCCTCTGGGGTTTAACCTTGAAGTATTTTCCCTGCGGGAAAAACTTCACGTTAGTTATTAAAAGAGTCCGATTCGCTCATACGCAAAAGGCTAAAAACTGCAAACTCGCTACGCTCAAACAAGCAGTTTTCTTAACGCCTTTCACTAATCGCTCACGGCTCTTTTCTGAAAACCTAGCAGATGGAATTTGAAAAGCAAATTCCGAGGAGTGTTCTTTGAAACTCCAAGTGTCAAGCCCCACCCCTTGCCCCTAATTTTTGTTTTCATTATCCTGAAATGGAAAGAACATCAACAAATATTAATAGAAAAGAGTCGAATCAATAAAAACCAAAAACGAGCGGAGGTTGACATGAAAAAACTGGAACAACTTTACGAGGGAAAGGCGAAAAAGATCTTCAAAACAGATGATGAGACAAAAGTCATCGTCCATTACAAAGACGATGCCACGGCATTCAACGGAGAGAAAAAAGACACGATCACCGAAAAGGGAGTTTTGAACAACACGATTACCGCCATCATCTTTGAGATGCTGGAAAAGGCCGGGGTAAAGACCCATTTTATTGAAAAACTAAATGACAGGGAACAGTTGTGCCAAAAGGTAGATATCATTCCTTTGGAAGTCATCGTCAGAAACGAGGCTGCGGGTAGTATGGCAAAGCGTTATGGTTTAGAAGAGGGAACACCGTTAAAGATTTCTGTTCTCGAATTGAGTTATAAACGTGATGATTTGGGCGACCCACTGATGAACGATTATCATGCTGTTGCCATGGGGATTACCACTTTCGACGAATTGAAAGGAATTTATGCGGTGGCCAGTCAAGTCAACGACTTGTTAAAGGCATTTTTTATCAAGTTGGGTATCAAGGTGGTGGATTTTAAATTGGAATTTGGTAAACAAAACGGAGAGCTTTATTTGGCTGATGAGATTTCACCGGATACCTGTCGATTTTGGGATGTTGAAACGGGTCAAAAATTGGATAAAGATGTTTTCAGAAGAAATCTTGGGAATTTAACAGACACTTACAAAGAATTGCTTGAAAGGCTTGAAAAGGGAAAGAATATATGAACAAAGGCAACGGAAACGTTTGCCGTTTAACACAAGACAAGTTCCGTGAAGAATGTGGCGTGTTTGGTATTTTGGAAACATCCGCTCAAGAGTCAAATGTATCTTTGATGACTTATTACGGCTTGTTTGCTCTCCAACATAGAGGGCAGGAGAGTTGCGGAATCGCTTATTCAGATGGTAAAACAGTAGAATTTAAAAAGGATATGGGACTTGTCTCAGAGGTTTTTTCAAGAAGTGATTTAGATCAGATGGAAGGATTTGCAGCCATCGGGCATGTCAGGTACTCCACAAAAGGAGACAGCAAAAGAATTAATGCCCAGCCTATCAGTGTAAATTACAAGCTTGGTACGATTGCCGTTGCTCATAATGGAACACTGGTGAATGCTGATGTCATCCGAGAATTGATGGAAGATGGCGGGGTAGTTTTTCAAACAGATTCCGATTCGGAAGTTATTTTAAACCTCATCGCCAGAAGTGCCAAAAGGGGATTCAAGTCAGCTGTTACCGAAGCTATGCAGGCTGTGAAAGGCTCTTATGCCATTGTCATGCTCACTGAGAATTCTCTCATAGGCGCCCGGGATCCATATGGGATCAGACCTCTGTGTTTGGGTAAAAAGGGGGAGCAATATCTTTTGTCATCTGAAAGTTGCGGATTTGATGCGGTTGGTGCTCAATTTGTGCGAGATGTAAAACCTGGGGAGATCGTCATGATCACAAAAGACGGTATTGAGTCTATTTACGATGTAGAACAGACAAGGACCTCAACATGTTCATTTGAATACATCTATTTTGCCAGACCAGACAGTAAAATGGATGGTATCGACATTTATAAGGCCAGAGAACATGCGGGGGAGATTCTGGCAAAGCATCATCCCGTGGATGCGGATGTGGTTTCCGGTGTTCCTGACTCCGGCATCCCATCTGCCGTTGGATACTCTCGAGGCTCGGGAATCCCTTATGAGATCGGATTGGTAAAAAACAAATACATAGGTAGAACGTTTATCGCTCCCACACAGGAAATGAGAGAACATTCGGTTCATGTGAAGATGAATGCCTTGAAAGCGAATGTAGAAGGCAAACGCATCGTTTTAATCGATGATTCAATTGTCAGGGGGACAACCAGTAAACGGTTGATTACATTGCTGAAAGAAGCTGGTGCACGAGAGGTTCACTTGAGAATCTCTTCGCCAAAAGTTCAATATCCCTGTTACTTTGGAATAGACACCCCGTATCGTAGTGATTTAATGGCTTCCACCAATTCTACTGAAAAAATGGCTGAGATTATCGGGGCGGACAGCCTTGAATTTCTCACGACTGATGAACTTATAGAATCGTTGGGGGGAAGGGACCGGTTTTGCATCGGCTGTTTCAGTGGTGTTTACCCGTTATCCACTCCCATGGGCCAATAAGGAGGTTAACTTGGAAGATTATAAAAAGGCCGGTGTCAATATCGAAGAAGGCTATGAAACGGTTAAACGAATCAAAGAGATGACAAAAAGAACGCATATTCCCGGTGTTCTCAACAACTTGGGAAGTTTTGCGGGGATGTTTGAGCTGAGTAAAATGAAAAACCCGGTGTTGATTTCAGGAACCGATGGTGTGGGAACAAAGTTAGAGATCGCCTTTAAACAAGGTATATACAACAGTGTTGGGATAGATTGTGTGGCCATGTGTGTGAATGATATCATCTGTCACGGCGCGAACCCTTTGTTTTTTCTGGATTATATCGCCTGTGGGAAATTAAACAGTGAGACTGCGACTGGGATTGTCAAGGGGATTTGTGAGGGTTGCCTGCAAGCGGGATGTGCTTTGCTGGGCGGTGAAACAGCAGAGATGCCGGGGTTTTATGAGGCGGGCAAATACGACATTGCCGGGTTTGCCGTTGGGGTTGCTGAAAAAGATGAACTGATTAACGGAGATTCGCTCAAAGCAGGAGATAGGCTCATCGGATTGACTTCAAACGGCCTTCACAGTAACGGATTTTCACTGGTTAGACATTTGATCAAAGATTATGAGCGTGATTTCAATGGAGAGGCCATTTGGAAGGAGTTGCTCAAGCCAACAAGAATCTACGTTAAAACGGTTCAACAATTATTAAACAAATACACCATCAAGGCAATCGCCCATATCACGGGAGGAGGCCTTTACGAGAATGTGCCCAGAATGTCCTCAAACCCTTTTGATTATTGTATTTAAAAAGCTAAGATTCCAAACAATCCCATATTCCATTATAGCGACGCTTTGGGAGTCAATGAAAAAAACTGTTTTTCAACCTTCAACATTGGGGTGGGCTCTGTGATAGCGGTGTACCCCGATAAACAAGATGATCTTTGTTCTACCTT
>CAYUYU010000085.1:0-10553 GCA_964449405.1 uncultured Thermotogaceae bacterium | reverse complement strand
ATGATTTCGAATCATGTAGCGCTTTCTCGTAAAATTCAGGAAATAGAACCGTTGAAGTATTTCAGGGAATATTTGAAATATGGTTGTTTTCCCGTTATTGAGGAAGAAGCGTATCTTTATAAGCGAATGATGAATATTATTGATAAGAGTCTTTATGAAGATGTGGCAGGAGATATAAAGAATAAAAATATTTCTGTTTTAAAGAAGTTGATCGCCTTTTTTGCAACGAGTACGGTTCCAACCATATCCCCTCAGAAACTGTCAAAAGACCTGGATATTTCAAAAAACACACTTTATCATTATTTAGAATTGATTGAAAGAGCCGGACTCATGAGGAAGTATCTTCCATTTGGTTTGGGCAAGAAGAAGATAAGAAGCGGAGAGAAGGTTTTTCTTTCCAATACTAATTTTTATTTTGCTTTGTTTGAGTCACAATGGAAGCAATCGGCAAACATTGGGTCAATAAGGAAGACTTTTTTTGCAAGTCAAATTGTTTTTATTATCCAGAATTAATTATTTATTATAATACCCACCTGTCGTCACCGGTAACCCACTTGTCCCCGCATTCCCTCCCTATTATCGGTTTGGCGGTAGTGTTTCTTTCAACCTTCGACCCCAATAAACATACCAGGCAAACAAAAAAAACTACATCCTTAAAAGATACTTTTTTAGTCATAATCTCACGGGAACAACCATATCAATGTTGCTACAACTAAAATAAGTAAACAAATTAATACAGAATTAGAAGTATTTTTTTTCATACTATCTACCTCCAATATTATTTCGAAGTAAGAACTAATAATAGCATCTACAATACTTGATATGATAAGATTGTCCCACGGGCACATTGTACCCGTCAAATTGCAACTTTACAAATTATATTATATCATATTTTACTCATGATGTGCACGAATGTAACGATTCTTGTAACAAACCCGGAGAACGGCATAAAAAGGGCGTAGGATCAGAATTCAACAAGGCAAAAGAAAAGCGAACTTCAACACAGTAAGTTACAAGCAATTGGGATAATGATAAACGAATGAAATCTAATACAGCTTTATTGCGATTGTCTTGACCTTGTTTTTGCAAAAAGGCTTTCAGGTCATTGAAAATAAGATAAGCAATCGAAACGAGAACCATATAATGCCTATGGCCGGCTGCTGATCTAAGGTGGCAATCGCCAAGGCCAAGATGTTGTTTGGCCAACTTGAAAAAGACTTCGATCGACCATCTTTGGGCATAATACAAAATAATTTCTTCACCGGCTAGCGTTGTATCGGAAGCGATTAAAACGGTTTGAGTTCCATTTTCAAGTTCGGTGACAACAATCTTCACAGGGTTTCGGATGGCTTGTACAAAGGCCTCATAAGAGCGATAGCGGATGCGCTTGTCATTGACCTGCGCACTGCGATTCAGTTTGGCCGATGCGATGAGTGCTTGAATGGTCATCACTTGATTGCCAATCTTGACCTTCTGATTCTTCTTGAGTTGTCCGATAAAAGGAACCTCAAACCAATTTTGACAGGCTTCAATGATATAACTGTTGGTGTACCAGCTATCTCCAATCAGTACTTGATGCGTTCCTTTGTTTTCCTTTAACCAATTCACAAGCATATCGTTTTTAGAAGTTTGTTGGCTTTTTTTGGTTATTGCCTTCGCTTTGGTTTTTGATGTCGCAAATAAGATACTGTTCGGACAAAACACCCCGTCAAGGACTTCACCAATGGTCAGAATCGTCTGAGCGTTTTTGAATTGATTCGTACAATGATCAAAGGCTTTTGAAACAAAGGGGATGTGCTTACCGCATTTATCCAAGAGACTGTCATCGGCAACGAAGATTCTTTTACCATTCGTAGGTTTGGAAATAACCGAACAAAAGCGTTTCTCTCATTCCGTCCAGAAGAATTCATTATGATTCAAAAAGCGAGTCAATGTCGTATGTGCTCGTCGGTTTAAGGGGTCGGAAGCAATCATGCTAATACTACGGTTTCTGTCTGAGAGTAGTCCTTGAAGCAAAATCAGAAGGTTGTTCAAATAATGTTCTGAAATATTTTCAAAGTAGTCTCCAAAATGATACTTGACAATTGCCTGAATTGATGTCAGAATAGTCATGTCGGTACTCCTTTCAGTGTTGTATTGTTGGTTCTTTCACACTCTTATAATACGACACGGAGTACCGATTTTCCTTAATCCTTTTTATTCCGCTTTCCTTTGTCAATGACCTTTTTGGCTTTTTTCCTTTTATATATCCCTTTTTGTTTCTTATGTGTTTCTTTTGCTTGTCTTAGGCTGTAATGTTGGCGCACATCATGAGTCATTGTCTCGTTCCTTTAATTCCTTAGGTTTGTTAACATTAAAAGGTGCAACAGTAGAGGTTACACCATAAAGGGCGTACATGTAATCCCGGGCAACAGCGGGTCTTCTTTTTTCCAGATTTAACAGAATCCACTTGGATTTCCCCCTGGCAAGCAATTGATCGTTATCATCAAACAGTTGAAATTCTCTGAACGCGATGAAACGGTCGATGGACCTGGCGATGGTGCACACTTTCACTTGTTCTCTGTATGCCGGATACCGGTTGACCTCAATATCCCAGTTCAGGATGATCCAGGCGAGAGATTCATCTTTCAGGATATTCTTTTCCTTATCATAATAATAACCAGCTTCTTGAGCGATTTCATTAAAAAAGCCCAGAATACTGACGATGTTGGTATGCTCTCGGTAAAAGCAATCCGAATAACGTACATTCAATTGTTTGCAAATTGTGTTATTAATTTTTCTCACCTTCATATTTTGCTGAAATTTTGAACAACGGAAAAAGTCCCAGCATTAAGGCGGAAAATCCAAATAAAGCCCATCCCACGCCCATTTTATCTGCAAGAAACCCCAAAATGGGGGAAAAGACCGCGATAAAGATAGTCTTTAATTGTGATTCAACAGAAAGTCCTGTGGACAATTTTTCCGACGGTATGATATCACTGATGAGGGATACGTTCAAGGGGCGTCTCAAATTCTGAAGGGCGAATATTAACAAAAACAGAATCACCGGCAAGATATTGATGGAAAAGACGTTGAAAAAACCTGCCGAAAGTATTAAAAGCATCCCCGTTAAAAATGTGACGTTCAAAGCAAAACTTAACTTTTTTGTTTTTTCTACAAATCGATACGAATTTTTTGACGCATAAGAAGTCAAGATATAAATGAAAAAATAGCAAATTCCCACGACGATGGATGTCCTTTTTTCCAATTCCATATCGACAAAAAACGGCAGTGACAATGCCAACGATGCCAATATGGGTTGCAAGTATTCTTTCACTGTCTTGAAAAAGGCGTCAAAAACCGATGAGTTCAGATATATCCTAATATTATCAACAGATTTAAAGGTGGCCAAAAAACTGTGTTTGACAATTTTTTTTGCCTTAATCTCCTCATCAATCACACTCGGGTAAGTAGCCAGGTTGACAAGGTTGATGATGTAAGGGATCAATGCAGCCAGAAAAACGATTTTGTAATCTCCGTAAAAAAATACCAGGCAAGCAGCTATTAGAGAATTTATGGCCGATCCCATTTGCGAATAGCTTCTGGTCAGTCCGTAATACTCCACTTTCTTATTTTCGCTATGATTCATTTTTAAATAACTCAGAATCAGTGATTTATGGGTTCCCGATCGCAATGATTCCCCCAGGCCGAACAAAGACATGGCGACAATAAACCAACCGTAGGTATTTAAAAAGAAAAAAACGGCAAAGGAACAGATATAGGCAACCATGGAAAATACCATCGTAATCCGCCTGCCAAAAGAATCTGCCAGTATTCCTGTTGGAATCTCAGTGATATTGATGGCCGCTTCACGTATGGTAAAAAGAATACCTATTTGTAAAAAAGAGAGGCCGACATCTCGAAAAAACAGTATGAGAAAAGGCTCAAAGAAACGAAGGTTCTTTAAAAAGCCATACATGGCGAACTTATAAAACTGTCCGTCTTTTTTTATCATTTTCAAACCTCAATTAATACTCAAGTTGTGCGTCATTATTTCAGCTCGTTAAACAGCGTTTCTTATACTTTTCTATAAGTTGCTCTTAATGACGGGTCTAGGTTGTGGGTTTTAGGGTTTAGAAAAATCAAAAAACAACTATACAGTCTTTACGCCTTTTTCCAGACCCCTGAACCTAAACCCCAGACCCTTCGGGACCACTCCTCATGAAAGTGGATTTTTCAACCTTATTTTCTCTTTAAGCTTACTTTCCCATCATCTTCCTTAAAAATGGACAAACGGCAATACAGGTTGAACATTCCGAGCCATTTTCTACCCAGAAGGAATAACATTTATAATGATCCACAGCCCAACGCTTGATACCATGATTATTGGAAGGGCAGGCAACTTTATAAGAAGGATGATCATCCGATCGAATGGCCCCGGATTCGCATTTTATGGCGCATAATTTACATGTTTTGCAAAACTCTCGAACTCCAAACTCGATAGGAAGGTCTATTTCAAGGGGCATATTGGTGAAAATTTTCCCAATACGGACACAAGGCCCCATTTCAGGAGTAATCAACAATCCATTTCTTCCCAACTCCCCCAAGCCTGCATCAATGGCGAGAGGTATACTTAAGGCTGTGTCGTTGCCCATAGATAAAGCTTTATAACCGAGATTCCTGATAAAACCGGCGAGACACGCAACGATAAAAGCCAACTGTGAATAGGCCAATCCAGTGGATATGGAAGCTTCAAAGGTTGGGGATTTCTGTATTTCATAAGGATCCATAGGAATCAACACGACGATGGCATGTTGATAATCATCCGCTATATCGATTGTTCTTCCCCTGATATCATGACTATAAACCCAATTTTTATCAACTTTAGCAACACCGCTTTTCAAAGCACCATACATCTTGGCTGTTTGTTTCAACTCATACGTCATTTTTTCTTTTGACTCCGGTCTAAAAGGAATTTGTTTCTCCAATCCGGCTACGGCGTTGACGTCTTTCCCCCAGCTTTCCCCAAAAGCTTCCCTGAAATTATCATAAACGGACCAGGCACCTCTGATCCTTGCAAAATCAAGTCGCGAATACCCCTCCTTGTTTTCCTGAACGATGGATTCCACGTCATCATAAAAATCTTTCATATAAAAGGGGGCTGTCTTATCGTTGTATATTTTCCCAAATACAATCTCACGTTGATCAAATCGATTGTAGTATTCATGATCAATGGCATACTTTTCATAGATATTCACACAAACACATCCTTGGTTCAATTTTGTTTGCACAGAGAACAGATGATTAGGTTAGCAGATTATAACACAGTAAGTGATTCTGTCATTCAATCAGTGATACTACTTAAGTGTCGCTGAAAGATTTTTGTTGAGTTTTTCTTCAAAAAAATGTTATTATTTAATGATCAACAAATACATCTCAGTTTGATAGAAGTATATGCCTCTTTTAAATTAACAGGTGATTGAATGACATTAACACTTTTAAATGGTTCATTAAAGGGTATTCATGAGGAGTTTGACGACAAATTAGATCAAGTTCATCATAACTTAGTCAACTCAAAGAACATTGACAAGGTTGATTATTATAATCTCAAGAAGATGGTCATCAAACAATGCGTCGGTTGCTTCAAATGCTGGACTAACACACCGGGAAAATGTGTGATCAAAGATGATGCTGAACAGATCCTTATCTCAGTCATTAACGCTGACTTGGTTATCTTTGCTTCTCCCCTGGTGATGGGAATGACTACGGGACTGATGAAACGACTCAACGACAGATTGATCCCCCTGATACATCCCTATTTCAGTATCGTCAAAGGTGAAATACATCATCGGAAAAGATATGATCGATACCCCGAGATAGCCGTCATCTATGCGCCTTCAACTGAAGATACAGTCGAAGACATCGCGTTATGCAAGGCAATATATCAAAGGCTGGCCATCAATTTCAAAACGAATCTTCAGTTTTTCAAATCCATTGAAGAAGCAAAAGGGGGGATAGCTTTATGAGCTTACTGGCCATTAACGGTTCTCCAAGGGGAAGGCTCTCAAATACAAAAAGGCTGATTGAGTACTTTACAAAAGACATCCCACCATCTATTGTAACGGTTATTCATTTAAAAGAGTTTTATGACAGCAACAATTACCAATCAATAATAAAAGAAATAAAAAAACATGATTCTATCTTGATTGGATTTCCCCTTTATGCAGATTGGACCCCGGGATTTGTCAAAGAACTTTTCGAAGAAATGGGAAAACACCAGAAAATTTACAGGGGCAAGCAATTCCTTTACCTCATTCAGTGTGGATTCCCTGAATCTCTGCATTGCAGATATGCGGAAAGATACTGTGAAAGATTTTCAAAGAGAATCGGAGGAAATTATAAGGGGTCAATCATCCGTGGTGGTTCGGAAGGTGCCCGATTTATCCCAAAGAAGTTCTTTAAAGATGCCCAAAGACTTGCAGAGTTGGGTAAAATGTTCGAAAACGAAGGTGAATTGGACCAAACATTACTGAAGGCCATTGCAAAACCAGAAAAATTATCGGGATTTCGACTTTTTTGGATGAAAATCATGTTAAAATTCTCATTTAGTAACCTTTACTGGAATTCGCAACTCAAAAAAAACGGCGTTTACGAAAACAGGTTTGATAAGCCTTATTGCTAAAGAAAAAACCACGATAAGGCGTATGATGGTCCTTTGACACACACAGATTGACACAAAGTAGTGACTATTTTGTCTGTTGTGCTATTAGTCATCTTATCCTTTTTATTTGCCATTGCTTTCTTTATACTCTTTTTAATCGTATTACAAATATGTCTCATGAATTAAAAAAACCCTTTAAACGGCATTCTTACCCTTACACAAGTGTTGATTAAAAACAAAGAAAACAACCTGAAAACAAAAAAGAAGAAAAGTCAGTCACACCATTAAAAAAGTGAAGGAAAACATTACAGATGAAAAAACCTGAGTAATTTATTTACTGAAGAGAACATGCAAAGATTCATGAAGGGTAAAAAGATTTTTATAATCACCAAAGATATGAAATATCCTTTCTTCTTCATCATTTTCAAATTTCTTGATTTGGGTTATGAATGTATTTACCCATCCTTTTTCACGCTCTTTTCATTTTCTGAATGGGGTTTTTACACATTCTATTTTTACTCCTCCAAATCATCTTAAAAAACAAAGTGCAAGTTTTTCTCGATCTTTATTCTCAACGAAAAACACTCGAATTTCTCTCTTCTTTTGAAGGGCTTACGGGAATTACAAACCGACGCTATTTTGATGAACAGCTCAAGATAGAATGGCAAAGAGCTTTTGAGGATTCCGCACTAATTGGTCTGATTATCATTGATGTGGACCATTTTAAACTCTACAACGATAATTATGGCCATCTTGCAGGCGATGATTGCTTAAAGGAAGTAGCTGACTCCATTTCAAAATCTTTGAAACGTTCAACCGATTTTGTTTCCAGATATGATGGTGAAGAATTTGTCGTCATTCTACCGGGAGCCAACTTCAGCAGTGCCATGCGCATCGCTCAGAATATCAGAAGTGATGTTGAAGCACTAAAGATACCTCACGAATTATCCGAAGTCTCTGATTATGTCACCGTAAGCCTGGGAGCTTCCTCCATGATGCCTATCAAAGAAAGTTCTCCGGAAGAACTCATTAAAAAAGGAGACAAAGCACTTTACAGGGCAAAAGAAAACAGCAGGAACAGAGTGGCTTATCTTTAAAATAAAAAGACTTCACTCAATTGGCTCCCTTCGCCTTTAATGGTATTATCTGCGGACTTAAAAAAAGGAGGATTATCCCGTATGTTGATTCAGATCGTTTTTGGACATGTGATTTCAGGAACACTCAAAACCGTATGTGGGATAATGCCGCCCGGTTTATTGTAACTGTTAGATTACAATCATTTTTATAGATACAAAACCACGGCGAAAGTCGTGGTTTTTTAATGGAGGAATGAAGGATTATGAATAAAATAGAATTAAAATTGAAAAAGAACATCGCCAAAAACTATTGGTACTCCCTAATCACAAATTTGAACTTCACTCATGGACTTTGGATGCTCTACCTGGCACATAAAGGGTTGAGTCTGTTTGAAATCGGGATGATGGAAGGTTTTTTTCACATCTGTTCACTCTTGATGGAAGTTCCCACAGGCGCCATTGCGGATTTATTGGGAAGAAAAGCCAGTCGAATTGCCGGAAGAATAGTTAGCTTGATTTCATTGCTCATCCTGATCTTTTCGAACACCTTTTGGATGTTTGCCCTTTCCTTTTTCTTTTCAGCCCTCTCATACAATTTAGAATCAGGCTCGGGAGAAGCGCTTGTTTTTGATTCCATGAAAGTCATCAATAAAGAAAAGGGCTATACAAAAGTAGCTGGAAATGTCGAAGCCATTTATCAAACTGCTTCAATATTTTCTCTAATCATCGGTGGTATTTTAGGCCAAAGAAGTTTTACATTGGCCTTCACAAGTGCAATCGTCGTTTCTGTGATTGCTGTCATCTCTGCCATGACATTCTATGAGCCTCCCATTGAAAAGGTTGTAAACAGTGAACACTCTGCTAAAAACTTTCTCATTCATACTCTTGAAAGTTTTAAAACCCTTTTTTCAAAAAAGATCATCGCCTCACTCACTTTATTTACAACGACACTTTCAGCATTTTCTACGGTGATTTTTTACTATATTCAAAATTATTGGAAAAGTACAGGTCTGAACATTTCAACCATCGGCATTTATCTTGCCATTGGCTCTGCGGCGGGTGCTTTACTGTCAATAAATGTCCAGCGTATCGAAAGTTTCCTTAAGCGGAAGAAATTCAATAATGTCACCAAATACCCCTTTTTGTTTTTCTCCTTGATCATCTTTTTGGGTATCTTTTTACTGGCTTTTAGCGGATTTAACCCCATTCACTCCGTTTTATCCGTTATTGCCCTAACTTTTATCATGGCAGGTGAGTCAGGCATGTTTGTCTCATTTCAGAACTTTTTACACCAGAATATACCATCTCACCAACGGGCAACGATCATCTCCATCGAAAGCATGCTCTTCAGTATCATCATGATTGCTATATTCCCCATTTTCGGATGGATTGCAGATATCAGCTCTTTTAAAGCCTCATTTATCTTACTTTCCGTCATCGCAGGCATCTTTTTATTTGTTGCTCTGATAATCATGCACAGATTTTCCGAAAAAAGAGGGAAGTAGAAAAACCGTCGAATCCTGTTCGGTATACGAATTTGATTCGACGGCCTGTTTATTTGTTATAATTCAACAAAAGACTTAAAAAGTAGGGGGGACAGGTACGATGATTAGGTATTCGTTTCTCTAATTCCACGTATCAGCGTCCCTGTCCCCCTGGGGTTTGGGTCCTCCGGAGGTACAATGATCATGTACAAATTGGTATTAATAGACGCAGACAACACACTATTCGACTATAACAAAGCGGAAGCCTACGCCTTGGAGAACAGCTTAAAGGATTTTGGATTTAAAGGTGATTTAAACCAAATCAGACTGGACTACAACATCATCAATAAAAAGTTGTGGCAGCTGCTTGAAAGAGGAGGCATAAAAAAAGAAGAACTATCCGAAAAAAGATTCAAGCAACTCTTTGAAAAATACGACTTGGAAATCCCCCCAAAGGAATTTAGCCAGAAATATCTGACTTACTTGGGGCAATCGAATTTCCTCATGAAAGATGCTCAAGAGATCATACAATACCTGTATCAAAACTACACCGTCATCATCGTTACTAATGGCATCAAGGACGTTCAGTTCTCAAGATTGGACAAATCCACCATAAAGGATTATAATCATGGTATAGTCGTTTCAGAAGATATCGGTGTCAGCAAACCCGATCCCGATTTTTTTGTCCACGCCTTAAAGCTGGCCAATCATCAGAATAAAGAAAGCACCATTATCATTGGTGATTCTCTATCATCCGATATAAAAGGTGGCATCAATTTCGGAATCGACACCTGTTGGTTTAATTACAATAACAGCGATCCGGATGAGGAACTGAAGCCCACGTACACAATCTATCAATTAAAAGAAATTTACGACATTCTTTAGATAACCGAACTATTTTCGACGATTTTTGAACAAAAAGCAATTGGAGGGATAAAATGAATCTGGGTATTTTTCAAATCGATGCCTTTACAAACGAGGTTTTCAAAGGAAATCCGGCTGGAGTTTGTGTTCTGGAAGAACCACTGAGTGAAGAACTCTATCAAAATATCGCTGCAGAGATGAACCTCTCCGAAACGGCATTTGTGATCGCAACAGATGAACAAGGGGTTTACGATTTACGATGGTTTACCCCGGAAGTGGAAGTCCCCTTGTGTGGTCATGGCACTTTGTCAGCGGCATTTGTCTTGTCTCAGGATTATTGCGACCAAAAAGAGTTGGTTTTCAATACTAAAAGCGGTGTATTCACAGCTCTTTGCGACAAAAACAACATTACCCTGGATTGTCCCATGGACAAACCCGTTGAAACGGAAATTCATGAGAAATTTGCTTTTTCTTGAAATTACAACAAAC
>CAYUYU010000084.1:0-10587 GCA_964449405.1 uncultured Thermotogaceae bacterium | reverse complement strand
TTTTGCGTATGAGCGAATCGGACTCTTTTCGAAAACACGAAGCCGGTCAAGCCACGCCCCTTGCTCCGAGAGAACTCTGGTTGTTTTTTTCTAATGTAACCGGAAAGTACCTTTAACGTGTTGACTTTAAATGGGCGTTTTGATATAATATCCCGGATTAAAATTCACACATCCGAACGGTTTTTTGTTAAAAAAACTGACCGTTGTTGCCCGAAAGGGTGATTTGTTCCCGTTCCGGTGCTTTTTTTAAATGAAAAGTGGGGCGGTTATAGACGGATGGCGGATTAACCAAATTTGGAGGTGCTACATGTCAGTCGTTTCAATGAAACAACTTTTAGAGTCCGGTGTTCATTTCGGACACAGGACCATGCGTTGGGATCCAAAGATGTCAGAATATATTTACACCCACAGAAAGGGTGTTCACATCTTGGATCTGCAAAAGACTTTAAAGATGATCGATGCCGCTTATGATTTTGTTAAGGAAGAAGCCGCAAAAGGCGCAACCATCCTTTTTGTTGGTACAAAAAGACAAGCCAGAAAGGCCATAGAAGAAGAGGCAAAGCGATGCGGAGCCTTTTACGTCAACAACCGATGGCTTGGCGGAATGATGACAAACTTTAAAACAATTAAGGCACGGATCAAAAGGCTGATTGAACTCGAAGAAATGGAAACCAATGGGGAAATTGACGCAATGCCAAAAGCACAGCAATCCATCTACAGGCACAGACTTGAAAAGCTGAGGAGAAACCTTGGAGGCGTTAAGGAAATGAAAGACGTTCCCGATCTCATATGGATAGTCGACCCCAAAAAAGAGGAGATCGCCGTTGCAGAAGCCAATCATTTGAATATTCCCATTATCGCAACCGTGGACACCAATTGCGATCCCGATCTCATTGATTACATCATTCCAGGAAATGACGATGCCATCAGAGCCATTCGACTACTGACGTCAAAGATGGCAGATGCCTACATTGAAGGAAAAGAAGGGTATGTCAACCAACAGGAAGAAGCGGCCAAAGCTGAGGAGAAAAAAGCAGCAGAAGCCGTAAATGAGAACACTGACGATAACGATGAAAGTGATGACAGCTGAGCTTTTTTCGCTTTTATAATCAAAAATACAAAACACAAAATTGAGACGGGATAATCCCGTCTCTTCTTGTTTAGGTGGGCATATTGAAAGGTCTATTGTTGTTTATTGCGATCGTTTTTTCCGTTGTTTTGAGCTTTGCAAATTTTCAACTACCCGTAGAGAATGCGGACAGGTTGGTTTCTTCCTACGGTGAAGCCAGGTTGTCACATGATTTGAAGAATTTAAACTTTCTGTTGGGTTTGGGAATATCCACCGGAGAAAAGAGTGGAATCGTTATTAAAAACATGAAAGAGGGTTATGTTGAGCGCATTGTTTCCAACAATGCCTATTTCGGTACGGCAATATTCATCAATCATCATGACAACACCCAAGCAAGATACATCGGTCTTTCACGGTTAACGGGAGAGTTCACAAAAATATATGAGGCGGTTAAAGCGGAATTTGAAAGATCCGAGATATCCATTACCTTTGAAGAGGGCGAGTTTAGGATCCCTCAAGGGGAACCTATAGGCTTTTCAGGTGCTTCGGGGTTTTTTAAAATCCCCTCTGTGTATATCGAACTCATTGATTTGAAAACATCTCAAACACTGAATCCGTTGAAAACCCTGGATCTATCACTTGAAGATAGGGATTATCGGATTTTGTTTAAAAAGATCAGGGTGAACATGCAGGAATATTCATTCAGTCAAGGGGCCGTTTACCCTTATTCCGGAGATAAGCCCATGGTGGATATCTTGATTGAAAACGCATCACCAAAGTCTGAATTTAAATTGGTGTTAGATCAGCTACGCGTAACAATAGACGGTGTTGAAGTGCTTGCCATCAGCATGGATCAAATTCCCTTGGACTTGCGGGATAAGGCCTCACGGGTATTCGGCGAAAAGACGAATCATCAGACATTCTGGTATCGAATCACCACTCCTTGGACAACTTTACCCGTTGTGAAAAATGAAATTAGAAAAATCGAGGCATTTAATGATAAAATCAAGGTTGAGGTAGAAGCAACGGATATTTTTGGAACCGTTCAACAGGCAGAATTTTGGTTGAAAAGAAGGTGAGACAATGGGACTTTTTGATTTCCTGAAAAAGGAGAAAAAACCACGATATGTTTACAGTGAAGGAGACTTGTTGGTCTTTTTCGTTGAATGTGAGAAATGCAAGGAACTGTTTCGAGTGATCGTCAGAAAGCACTCGGAATTGTACAGAACTTATGGAAAAGGGGCCGGTGAATATGAGATTCAAAAGGAGATCATTGGCTCTTCCTGCCAAAACAAAATCAACGTTCACTTTGATTTGAAGGCCAATTATGCGGAGATTGACCATGAGATTTCCGGTGGCAGGTTGCTGACGAAAGAAGAATATACCAATCTGATCAATAAAAAATCGTAAATAAGGGAGGAAAAAAATGGCAAAGAGATTATTTAGCAGCGAAAGCGTTACAGAAGGCCATCCGGATAAAGTAGCGGACCAAATCTCCGATGCAATCTTGGATGCCTTACTTGAACAGGATGAAAAAAGCCGTGTGGCGGTTGAAACGCTTGTAACCACCGGTATGGCTTTTGTATCCGGAGAAATCAGCACAAAGGCTTACATAGATATTCCAAGGATCGTCAGGGATACTATATTGGAAATTGGCTATACAAGAGCTAAATACGGTTTTGACGGGGAAACTTGTGCGGTTCTCTCGTCCATTGATGAACAATCCCCGGATATCGCCCTTGGAGTTGACAAAGCGAGAGAAATCAAAGATGGTGAGGAACTGGAAGACAACGAATTGGCAAAAGTAGGTGCCGGAGATCAGGGTATGATGTTCGGCTATGCAACTAACGAAACTCCTGAGTATATGCCTCTTCCCATCGTTCTCGCCCATAGATTAACGAAACAACTGGCGAAGGTAAGAAAAGGGGCTAAAGTTGATTTAATCCGACCGGACGGTAAAGCTCAGGTCACGGTTGAATACGATGAAAATGGTAACGCCTTAAGAGTGGACACCGTTCTCATCTCCACCCAACATGAGGATGTCCCTTATGAGGAAGTACGAAAGACAGTGATTGAAGAAGTTATTGATCCGATTATACCCGAACGACTCAGAGACAAAGATATGAAGATCTTGGTGAATCCAACGGGTCGTTTTGTCATAGGCGGTCCGCAGGGTGATACGGGGCTGACGGGCAGAAAAATCATCGTTGACACTTACGGCGGATGGATTCCCCACGGCGGCGGTGCATTCAGCGGTAAAGATCCAACAAAGGTGGACCGTTCTGCACATTATATGGCCAGATACGTTGCAAAAAATGTAGTGGCAGCAGGTTTGGCGGATAAACTCATGATTCAATTGGCTTACGCCATTGGAAAGGCAAACCCCGTTTCCATAATGATTGATGCTTACGGTACAGCAAAGATCGACGAGAACAGGCTTTTGGAAACCATCATAAATACCTTTGATTTCCGTCCCGGCTCCATTATTCAGTCATTGGATTTATTAAGGCCCATTTACAAGAAAACTGCAGCTTACGGACATTTTGGGAGAACGGATATCGAATTCCCTTGGGAAAGATTAGATGGCGTTGCTCCCGTTCAAAGACATT
Source organism: uncultured Thermotogaceae bacterium (assembly GCA_964449405.1). Taxonomy (GTDB): domain Bacteria; phylum Thermotogota; class Thermotogae; order MWEM01; family MWEM01; genus JASUTC01. Next base: position 6,909 of record CAYUYU010000084.1, on the reverse strand, counting down.
CGGGTCTATAGAGCACCGTAACAAAACGGTAAATCTTATCATTCCAAAGCGCGCTTTATCGCGCTTTGGAAAAGTATCAGGGGGGAGTGCAGTGAAAGAAATCATCAAAAACAGGATACAAAGATTGAGAAAAATCATCAAAAACACGGAAAAAGACGGGCTCCTTCTGTCTCGGGAGGAGAATATCGCCTATCTCACCTTCGGGGCAAGAAATCACATCACCCTAAACAACACCGAAGGGGTAGCCAGTATATTGATCACACTCGATGATTGTTACTTTCTTACCGATAACATCGAGATGAACCGGTTGTTCAAAGAGGAAATTCCCGAAGCCCTCCATGATGTGTTCACAAAGATCGAGCACAGATGGTGGCAAACCGAATTCGACGATTTGTCCGATCTGGTCAAGTTGAAGAATTTGATCAGCGATACCGGTAGGTATATGACCAAAAACGTCTCCACCGATATTAACACTCATCGTTACGTCTTAAGTGAAATCGAATTTTCAACATTGCGTTCTCTGGGAAAAGTCATTGATGAAGTGTTTTACCACAACATGCCTCGGTTGAATTCAGACATGACCGAGCTGGAAGTACAAGCCCTGTTCTTCAATGAGTTTTTCAAGATGGGTTACGAACCCATACTCATTCTGGTTTTTGGTGAAGAGAGCTCCAGGTTATACCGTCACAATTTGCCCAGGGATGTTAAACTTGGAAATCACTGTTTTGTCAGTTTTTGTATCCGACATAAAGGCCTTGTCATTTCATCTACAAGAACCGTTCTCTTCTCTGAAAGCACTACCCTAAGAGAACAACATGAGAAAAACTGCAGTATTGATGCCAAGATCATTTATTTTTCAAGACCCGGTGTCAAAATGGATGAGCTGTTCTCACACATTGATGAGGCTTATTCCGATGAAGGATATCCAGATGAATGGATGCTTCACCATCAGGGAGGCCTTGCCGGTTATAAATCCAGAGAACTGGTTTGCACGCCCAACACCCGATACACTCTGCTGGAGGGAAACTGTATTGCCTGGAATCCCACTATAACAGGGACGAAATCTGAAGATACAGCTATTCTTTTAAATGGGTCTAATGAAATCGTATCTTTCCCACCAACAAGCCAATGGCCTGCCCTGGAATTTGAATTCAGCGGGGTAAAGATCAGAAGACCGGATATCATCCTGTTATAAAATCAAGTTGTGCATCATTATTACAGCTCGTCAAACGATGTTTCTTATTCTTTTTTATAAGCTGCTCTTAATGAAGGGTCTAGGTTATGGTGTTTGGGATTTAGATAAATCAAATAACAACGACACAGTCTTTAAGCTTTTTTTTAGACCTTAGACGCTAAACCCCAGACCCTTCTTAAAAGATGAAACACAAGTTTGAAATTCCGGATTATAAAATGCTTTGTTACATTACACGCACAACTTGAGTTATAAACTCAATAGTAAAAAGGAGACAGCCATGCGATTGGATTTATTTTTGAAAAAGTGTCGCATCATCAAAAGAAGAACGATTGCCGCACAAATGGCAAAAAGTGACCGAATAAAAAAAGACGGCCGGCCTTTGAAACCGGGTTATGAGTTAAAGGTGAACGATGAAATAGAAATCGCTTTCGGTAATCGGGTGATGCGAATCAAAGTAACGGATACAAGCAATAAACCACAATATGAAATCATCAGTGAAATCAAACTATAAGGTGATAGGATGGAACAATTTAACGGATATGGTGCTTTTATCGCCATGGGAACAAATTTAGGGGACAAACTGGACAATCTGAAGTCGGCACTGAAAAAAATTGAAGAAAAGGGAAACAAGGTGGTTTTAAAGTCAAACATATACCAAACCAAACCCTATGGGGTTAAAGACCAGCCGAATTTTTACAACGCCGTCATTGGCATCCTCACCCCTTATAAACCATTAGCCCTATTAAATGTACTCAAGACCATCGAAGAGGAAATGGGGCGGCAAGAGACTAAAAAGTGGGGACCCAGGATCATCGACTTGGATATCATTCTTTACGGGAATATCATCCTTGACGATGACCGGTTACAAATCCCCCACCCGGATTTCAGAAACCGGGATTTTGTTTTAAGACCATTGAAAGAAATCGCCCGAATGATTGTGGATCCTGTGAGTGAAAAGACCATGGGGGAGCTGTATGAGGAGCTGGAAAATGACAGTTGTGAAAAGGTTGCCAGCTTTGAAAAATAAAATGATTCCCCTGAAAAGCAGGCGGACACACCGGTCCGCCCCTACAAAAGCAATGGGAGTTTTTGCCTTAAGCAAAAACTCTCCAAGGTCAATGTCTTGTTTGACCCTACATCGGTCTGCCGCCAACATTTTAAAAGGGGCTTGCAGCATTTTGTTAAACCTGTAGGGGCGGACCGGTGTGTCCGCCCGCAATCGCAGCGTTTTATGATACCAAAGATATATGACGGGAAATCACCTTTTTTATAGTGCAGTCATTCAATAATAAAGGAGTCAAAACACATGATAAGAGTCAGATTTGCACCCAGTCCCACCGGCCATTTACATGTGGGAGGGGTAAGAACCGCCCTCTTTAACTGGCTATTCGCCAGAAAAGAAAAAGGAACATTTGTCTTGAGAATCGAGGACACGGATAAAAAACGGTCGACAGAAGAATTTGAGTGGCAAATCCTTCAGTCTTTGAACTGGTGCGGTCTGGATTGGGATGAAGGACCGGAAAAAGACGGTCCATACGGTCCTTACCGGCAAACCGAAAGAATTAAAGCGGGTCTTTATGATGAACCGTTAAAACAATTAATTGAAAACAAAGCGGCATATTATGCGATATACGATAAAGATGATCCTTCAAAAGAGATGGCGACTTCAGATGAATATCCTGAGAGCAAGGTACAAGAAGGTTATCCCGTTACGGTAAAATTAAAAGTACCCAAAGGAAAAACCTGTTTCAAGGATTTGCTAAAAGGTGACATGACATTTGACAATGATAATTACGATGATTTTATCATTGTCAAATCTGACGGAACACCTCTTTACAACTACGTTGTCGTGGTGGACGATCACAAGATGCAAATCTCCAACGTTTTTCGAGGTGAGGATCACATTACCAACACCCCTAAACAAGTCATGATTTACCAGGCTCTTGGTTGGGAAGTTCCCACTTTCATGCACATTCCCCTGTTGTTGGGAGCTGATCGAAGTCCTTTGAGCAAACGGCACGGAGGAACTTCCGTGGAATTTTTCCGAAAAGAAGGCTATATGACCTCAGGACTGATGAATTACTTGGCACTTTTAGGCTGGACAGTGGAAGATGAGATATTTGATCCGGTTGATAAAATCGATTCCTTCTCTATCTCCTCCATTACCAACAAATCGGTGATTTTTGATTATCAGAAGCTGGAATGGGTGAACGGAAAACATCTGAGAAAAAAAGCGTTGGATGACTTGATTTCCCAGTGGATGACTTGGTTAGATGACATGAAAGAAGATATGTATTACAGAGAATACTATGAACGTTTGAAGGCACAAGATAAAGAATATCTTCGAGAAACCGTAAGAATTTGCCGTGAAAAGATCAATACGTTCAAGCAACTGTGTGAATTCAGCGAACCGTTTTATAAAGAAGATTTTGAATACGATGAACAATTGGTCAAAAAATTCCTCTCCAAAGACAGTGCATCAAAGATACTAACGGCTGCACAAAAAGCCTTTTCGGACTTGGAAGAACACGATTTCACAGACGAAAAAGTCGAAGCGGTGATTCGGAACCTTCCGGAAGCTACGGGAGAGGGGAACAAACGCATTTTCCAAACTCTTCGAGGGGCTTTAACCGGCAGGCTAATCACGCCGGGATTATTTGAAACGGTAGCGGTATTGGGTAAAACAAGAACATTGAGAAGACTTGAACAAACGCTGGAAAGGTTAGAGGCGTTCCAATGAGCTCAAACGCAAAGTTAAACAACGCATTTGATTACATCGTCAAAGCCAGTATTTACGAACAGTATCCTTTGGATTGGCAAGTCATCTTTGGCAACGATCATCCCCTAACGGTGGAAATCGGTTTTGGAAACGGTGAATACACATTAGAGCTGGCAAGAAAACACAAAGAAAGAAATTTCGTGGGGTTTGAAACCTCCCAGAGTTCCGTCTCCAAAACACTCCGGCGGATGTATAAAGAGGGGCTCACCAATGTGAGAATCGTCATGACAGATGGCAGATTTGGGTTGAGGAATCTTTTTGAAGATGAAAGTTTAGACTGTGTAATCTTAAACTTTCCCACACCGTGGAGCAAGGGAAGACATTTCAGGCGACGGGTCGCCGTTCCTGATTTTTTCAGAACGCTGCAAATGGTTCTTGCTCCCAATGGGAGACTTGAGTTGGCAACAGATGTTCTCAATTACGCAGTGGATGTTTACAAGATGTCTAAGTCCATGGGCTTTAACCCGGAAGAGATGGTTATTAACGGCCCAAGAGAAATCATGACACGATTTGAACGTAAGTGGAGACATTACGAGAGGAATATTCACACCCTCATCGTTTACCGAGGCAATTATGAGAAAAGTGACAGACTGCTTGAAAGGAGTGTTGTCATGCCCCATCAAAGGCTCTCTGAGAAAGAGGCTTCCCCGGAAAATCTTTACAACGGCTTAAACCAAAGCAAAAAAAGCAGAATGGAAAACGAAATCTGTGTGTTCAAGGCGGTATATGAAGGAAAAGATAAACAGTCCTTTTTGATTAAAACCATCTCCATTGACATGTACGATCATGGAGAAGGTGAATTTGAACAACATTATTTCATCGATGTCTATAAAAACAAACGAGAATGGACTATCAAATGTGACACCATCAGTAGGCCATTTATCACTCCGGCGGTTAAATTCTCCATTCTCTCTCTGGCGGAAATCTTAAAAAAACCAGTAAGGTGATTGTTTGTCTGAAAAAAAAGCAACCCCAAATGACTTCCAAAAATATCTCGATTATGAAAAAATGATTGATAACAGTAATATTTGGTTTTGGATTGTGGATAACCTTGGTTATTTCTTATGGAGCTCAAAAGCTGTTTCTGAGATATTGGGATTTTCCCCTGAAGAGATTGCTGGTAAACATCTTAGCGAGATGGTACCTGAGCGGGAAAAGAATCGTGTCATGGGTTTTCTTGAAAATCAATCATCCCAATTAAAGGAATATCGTGACTTTGAGATGGTTTATTTGAGTCGGTTGGCCACAGAAAAATACTGTCTTGTATCCGGAACCCCTGTATTCACAAATAATGGTGATTTCTTTGGTTATCGGGGAAACACCCGAGATATTACAGAGCAGATTGAAAAAACCTGGCGGTTGGAAGAAAGTAAACGCATGTGGGATCGCACCCAAAGGGCTGCAAAAATAGGTAATTGGGAGTATAACTTTTTGACCGATACTGTTGTTTATTCCGATGAAATGTTTCGGATATTTGAGCTTGAAAAACCCGTTGGACCTCATGATAACATGCCCTTCATGAACAGAGTGCATCCTGAAGATCGTCATAAGGTCATAGCTGCTGATTATCAATTAGAAGAAAAGGCTGGATTCACTGAGCTGGAATTTCGAATACTGTTCCCGGACGGGCGAATCAACTACTGCAAAGAATTCTTGCAAACCATGGAGGATGATTTTGGTGATGTGGTGTTATCTACAGGAACGCTTCAAGATATTACTGAGATCAAGAAAACTCATCAGGAACTCAACAAAAAGATCAAATTTGAACACTATCTGGGAAAAATCGCAGAAAGATTTGTAAAGGTGGATGATGCCGAAGAAGCCATTAACAAGGTTCTAAAAGACATTGCCCAGCTAAACGACGCGGACAGGGCCTATATTTTTGAGTTTGACTGGGACAGAGAATTGATGTCCAATATTTACGAATGGTGCTCCAAACAAGCGGCCCCACAAATTCAACACTTAAAAAATGTACCTTTTCGAGTAGCTCCCTATTGGTTGAAACAATTTTCAAAAAACAAATGTGTCATGATCAACAACACCTCAACAATACCCAATTTTCGAAAAGCTGAACGCGATATCCTATTAAAGCAGGATATTCGTTCTGCAATCGCCTGTCCTCTTTATTGTGATGGTGAGTTGTGGGGTTTTTTTGGTTTGGATAACACCCATTCAATTAACTGTTGGAATCGAGAAACGTTGACAATTATTAAGGTGTTTACCCAGATCTTTCAAAATTATATGGAAAAACGCATTGCAGATGAACAAATACAACGCCTTTTAAAAGAACTTCAAACCCTTAACACCAACTTGGAGGAAACAGTAAAGCTCAGGACAAAGGAATTAAAGGCCTCTTTGGAAGAGATTAAAAAGACCCAGGCTCATTTCGAACTTGCCTTGAAGGTCAGTGATATCGGAATATGGGTATGGGATTTTGAAAACGAATTGGTTCCTGAATCTTTTGCCTTCAGTCAATACTTTAAAAAAGTTAAAAAGCCTTCGGAAGTTGATTATCAACTCGATGAAAATCATCTTATCCGCTGGGAAGCTTCTGTACATCCTGAACACTGGGATTATGTATTCAGTGAAAAAACAAAATATTTGGAAGGGATTACTCAAGACTATTCAATTGATTACAAGATATGGCTTGACGATCACAATGATTGGCGATGGATTAATTCCACAGGTTTTATAGTGAGCAGAGATGCCGAAGGCATGCCTACGTTGATGGTGGGAACGTTCAAAGATATCACTACCCGTAAAGAAACGGAACTGATGCTTAAAAACGCAAAAAGATCTGCAGAGAAAAAGATTCAGCACAAAACAGAATTTTTGTCCAATCTCAATCATGAACTGAGAACTCCCCTGACCATTATTTTGGGAAATTCCGAAAGTTTGCTCTACGCTGATGTTAAAAGGGAGTTCAAACCCTTTT
>CAYUYU010000083.1:0-10664 GCA_964449405.1 uncultured Thermotogaceae bacterium | reverse complement strand
TAAAGTCAATATCGGGCAATGGTTCCAGGCCGAAGTTATCTTTTTTGGTGTCCACATCCACACAGGCTACCAGTTTAAGGAACAGGCGCAGCTTGGCAATTTCCACCGCTTCCTTCATTATGTCAACCCCATACAGGTTGTTGAGTATGATGGTTTTGAAGATGAAGTACTGCAAATTGGGATGGTCGGGGCTAAACACCTGGGCAAGGGTCTCTTCAAAGAATTTGTGTTTGCCGGGCTGCTCTTCGGTAAACTCTTCCATGCGGCGGATGCAAACTTCGTACAGGGGCTCCATGATATTCATGGAAGCAAATAAAAAGGCACCGGATCCACTTGTGGGATCAAGTATGGTAAGGCTTTGCAGGGCTTTATAAAATTGCCTGATGAAAGCGGCATCGGTGGTGGTTTCCAGAAAGTCTTGTATAAACTGCCTTATGTTGAGATTATAGGTAATAAAGTCATTGATGCTTTCCATTTCTCCATTGCTGATCTTGGCCTTTACATCAGCGTATCTTTTTCTTCGCTCAATGAGCTCGCGGTAAATTTCGGTGGGCAAGGCAATTTCAGGGGGTGCTTTCTGGTTCCATGGTTTTCGTATTTCCCAAAGGTGGGGAGCAGCATCTGCTTTTACAATGTCTTGTTCCAGATCGGGCCTGAAGCCATCTTTTATTTCCTGTGGCAGGTCGTCGAATAGCCCGCCCGCCTGTGGCACACCATGCTTAACGGCATCGTAAATGTAGGTATCACCGCTCTTTTTAAGGAATTCCCATAGCTCTCCGCCCGGTTGAAAGGGTGCTTTGTAGTTGCGTTGCACTTCATCAAACAGATAGGGGATGATGGTATTGCGACCAATATAGTCGGTAATATCTTCCTTGGTATAGTAGGCCCCCATTGATGCCCTGTCGTTGATGTATTTCTCAAAGATGTATCCAATTACATCAGGGTTGATGGTTCTGCCTTCGGCATGTTCCCTGGTGTCAAGATACCATTCCCACTGATCAAAAAAAGTGAAGATTTTATCAAAGGCATCATCATCAATTTCGATTTGATTAAACTGGTGTTCCAGTTCGTGTACATCAAAAAGCCCACCATTTAGATAGGGGATTTTGCCCAATTCAACCGGTGTGCTATTGCTTCTGTGGGTAAAAGGTTTTCCCAGTCCATCATGAAACAATTGGAGCAGGAAGCTTTTGTAAAAGCTGTAAAAATTGCTGCTTCCTTCCAGTTCCCTGCATACTTTGAGTTTGTTTTGCAGGTAGTTTTTGTCCAGGTCAAGAAAGCCCTTACGCTGAATAAAATAGCAAAACATAAGTCTGTTGAGCATTAGCGATGCATACCATTGTTTATTGGTATTGTCCTTGTCGGGTATGGTATCATCAATGCCACTGATGAATGCAAGAAATGCGGTATGCTGTTTCTTAAAATCCGTATAGAATTTTTTGGTGACCTTTTCAGCGTTCACCCCAAAATTTTCCTTCATGCGCTGTACCACATCGCTGATAGTAAGGTTTCCCTGCTCATCTTCATCCATGGTAAAGAAGGCGCCGGAAAGTTTTTGATACAGCAATTCGGGATGCTGACCTGTGGTGTACTTATGGCTTACAATGCGTGATGGTTTGTTGGTTTCACGAATCAGCATCTGCCATTGCTGGGTGGTTTGGGCTGTGTTGGTAAAAATGATCAGGTGCTCATGGTGCAGCTTTGCTATCTCTGTATGGATGGTTTTTCGGGTTTGTGCATCGGGTACATCCCCATTATTGCAACCACTGCATACCAGCACCACGAAGCCATGTTTTTCGGCAATGCGCCTGAATTCAAAGGTTTGGCCTGCCGCCTTTTTGGGGAAGGTTTCATCCATGGCATTCCAGCCCAGCTGATTAAACAAAAGGTCAAACTGAAATTTTTCAATAAAACGGTTGAACTGTTTTCGGTTAATGGAATCCATACTTATATTTCTTTTAAACCCATGGAACAAATTACATGGGGGACTTTATATTTGGTTGTATCGCTGTCTTCAATTAAACACAGCCTTCCTTCAGAGCGCAGGTTAATGACCACCTCAGACAATTCCTGGTCAGAGATACCCAGTCGCAACCTTCTGTTGATAAGGGATTTTGCACTTTCCTGCATGGGGAATTTGTAAATATCGTCAATGGCCTTCTTAAGTTCTGCACTTTCAAACAGGGTGTTTTTGTTCTCTTCAAACAATCTTTGCAGTTGCATGTAGGTCTTGTACCTTACACTTGTCCTCTTGCCCAAATGACCTCCGGTTGTTTTTTGTGCCTGAGTGGATAATTCCACTGCCTTTCCAACCATGGTATGATGGATGGGTAAGGCCTCCAGTGCATGTTCATCAAGTCCACATTCCAGTATTTTCAAAATCCGGTGCTGACTTCGTGAACGGACATTACCTGAACTGTCGAGCCAGGTAAGTACGTCGGTTCCAGCAGCAGTTTTATGATAGGTGATTACCCCTTCATTGATCGCCTCGGAAGGTTTAGCCTTGGTGGCATACACCACATCAGGCAGGTTCATAATGGTTTTTTTCAGTGTCGGATTTGCTTTGATGGCCTGATTCCAAATTTCATAAGCCAGTGAAGTTAAATCCACCTCATCAGCTTCATCATCTTCATCCAGAATCCCTGCTTTTTCGTTGTACAAATCCCTGATATTTACCGGGTCGCCGTCAAAGAACACTTCGTCAGCACCTACTACTTCGGCATTTTCCTGGATACGACTCTGAAGCCTTCTTCTGAGATTAATAATGGTTTCTACACCTTCGGCGGGCAAGAAGGAGTAGCAATAGATTACAGGCGATTTCTGCCCGATACGATCTACGCGGCCGGCTCTTTGTATCAGCCTTATCAGCGCCCAGGGGAGGTCGAAGTTTACCACAATATGTCCATCCTGAAGATTTTGACCTTCACTGAGCACATCGGTGGTAATGAGGATTCTGGTCTGTTTTTCCGAAAGCTTCATCTCGTTGCTTACCGGACTGAAACGGTATGCTGCATCTGTTGGGTTTTCAGTATCGCCAGTTACACACACAATATCATTTACCCCCCTTCGTACCAATTCTTTTTCAAGGTATCGGGCGGTATCGGCAAACTGGGTAAAAACAAGGATTTTATGTTCTTTGTGGTCTTGTTGGCAAAGTTTTTCCAGTGCATCTATTTGTTTGTCGGTTGTGGCATCCCACTCTCTTCCAATTTTGATGATACCCAGTATGAGTTTGATATCAGCTTCAAGTTTTTCTTTTAGAACAGGCTTAAAAAATCGGGGAGAGATCCACTTGAATTTTTGTGGTTGCCTGAGCATGGTTTCATAAATAGCTGCTGCACCGGTTTTGTATTCAATAAGCTTATGGTGCATTTTTATCAGACCCAGCTCGTTGAGTACTTCATCATGTTCCTCAAGAAATTCATCCATGAGTTGGGTTTCCTGGGACCCAATAGGAAGGTTTAAGCCATTTTCAATGGCATGAATGTAAACACTGTTTCGCATTGCGTGCCTTGCTAAAGATAGCAAAAAAGCATAACCGCTGCTTTCCAGCCTTTTAAAAAGATTGGTTCGGCAAAACCCCATGAGCCGCTTACCTGCTCGTGTAAGGTTATCCAATTGTAACCTTTCATTCGCATTTGCCTGAGAGGAAGATTTTTCATCAATAAACAATCCCAGTCCATAACGCGGTAAGGACATTTTGTTTATTGTATCAACCACTGGCTTGGAAAATAGCTTAGCATATATATCCTCAGGATCATCCACGTCAAAATCAAATTCAATTTTTCTGGGGATTCTATCAGGGAAATAAAAACGGTTGCCATTCTCAAATGAGAGGTATTTTCGACCGTTGCTTTCATCTGTTTCTGCATAATTATCGCGAATAAATGATCTCGTGCGCCTAACCAGAAACATTTTCAGTAAATCTCGCCAGTCATCTGCAAAATCACTTTTTTCAAAAGCTGCAATGCTGAAGGGGCTGCCCTGGTGTTCTGCAACATATTCGTGCTGTCCGCCAATGGACTCCAGGTACAATTCCGGACTTATGCCCAGGTCCTGATCTTCCGGTACAAATAACCGGAGTTGATTGGATAAATCAAAAAAGGTTTTATTGTAAGGAGTAGCTGTTAAGAGGATAACTCTTGTTTCCCAAAGATTGATATAATCTTTGATCAATCCATATCGTTTTCCCTGTCTGTTTCTCAGGTTGTGGCTTTCGTCGATAATCACAAGCCTGTAACGCCTTTCATTTTCCAGCCATGTGTCGTTGATTTTTGAAATGCTTATTACATGAGCCCTAAGCTGGTATTTGTGTGCATAGTCTTTCCACATCTTTACCAGATTTTTGGGGCAGATAATGAGGGTTTCAATTACAAAAGTTTCCTCAAAGAGTTTGGCAAGCGCCGAGGCAGTCATGGTTTTACCTAAACCTACCACATCTCCTATCATAACACCATTTCTGTGGTACAAGTGCTGTGCAGCAAGTGTTACCGCTTTTTTCTGAAAAGGGAGCAAGTGTGAGAATTCTTTAGGGATATCAAAATTACTTTCACCTGTTTGTGCTTCCTGCGATAAGTGGTAAGCTATTTTAAGGTAAATGTAATATGGTGGTATCAATTTATCTCCGGCCCAGCTTTCATCAATGATTTGAGCAAGCTCCTCAGAAATATCAATGGCAAACCTGTCGTTCCACCTGTCTTCAAACCACTCGGCAAGTTTGTTGGCTGCGTCCTTCTCCACCACATCAACATTGAGTTCACCCTGCTTTTCCAGTCCCGACATGGTGAGGTTGCTGCTGCCCAGATATCCTATCACGGGCGATTTGCGGTCGTTTCGGAAACACAGATATAATTTGGCATGTAAGGAATGGCTCAGGTATAGTTTCACCCTTACTTTTTTTGCTTTTAGTTGAGATGATAATTGCTGCAGTGCCTTTTCATCGTCGTGCCTGGGGATACCAAAAGCCAATTGTTCCCTGAATTCCATGGCCATAGCCTTTCTTAATGCAATAACCTGAGCCTGGTCCACAAGACCCTGTTTTTGATTTACCAATACCTGCCTTAGCAGATCCTGAGACGGCCTCTGCATACCCACAATCAGGCGGCAACAGTTCTCATCGGTGCCATTGTATTTGCTGATAATATCTGTTACAGTTTTCCATCCCCTCAGATTAAAGTACCCTACGCAAAAATCGGAACGTGTGGACTCTTCCAGGGTATGCTTCAGCTCATGGGCAAGGATTTCTTCTATGTTGTCGTAGATGGTGGGCATGTGGTTGGTTTTTACAAAATCTTTATTTCTGCTTATCTGGTTGCTTTACAAGGATGTTATTGAGTGAGAATATGCTACTTATAGAATAAATAGTTCTCATCCTCGCTAAAGATTGGTATGGGTGATGTTGCTGATAACAACCAGTTTTGTTCCCTTTGATATTCAGGACTGTTTGAGCTATTGTCAGAAACAAACAATAAATCCGCAATACCATCATATTTGCTCAAAAATGCTTTTAAATTATTTCTAATTTCCCTATCGTCGGTGTCATCAATATTTTTGAACAAGATTTCAATGTTTTCTATTTTAAAATCTCTTTGTAATTTAGATGCCCACTTGTTTTTCTGGATTTGAAGATTCACAGCATCTTCAAAAAGTTTTGGGTCGTTTGATTTATAAATTATCATCACGTTTCTCAAACTCTTAATCACCTTGGTAATTTGCAGATAGTTATTGATATTGTCACTATCTTTTGCAGTTATCAATAATAGTTTCTTGTTGTTTAAACAAATCTTATTTATCTCAACTACGCTTTTTTCGCGTTGGTTTAATATATCCTTCCTGGTGGTTAGCGTTTTATTTATCATACGAATACTTTCCTTGTCAGTCAAAACCGTTTTAAGGTAGCTGGTAAAGCACTTCTGTAGTGGGTCTGCATCGCCATTTTTAAGAGAAATCAATTCTTGTATAGCTAAGGGTTGTTCAAATTCGCCTGTTTTCAAACCTGCTAATTCAAGAGCCTTTATTTCAAAAGATTTCATCCATTCTCTGGAGTAGGGTGTAGCAAAAAAATCATCATATTTGCTCAATAAACACCCTTCTATAAGAAGCATCCAAAAAAATACGGCATCATTGTCAATATCGTTTAAAACTAAATGGTTTGAAATGTGCTGCTTGAAATATTCTTCTGTAGTCTTTATTTTAATACTTCTTTTGCGTATCAGCATCAGATATGCTATAACCAGATATTGTTCTTTGGAGAAATTCTCCGGGATATATTCAATTTTGAATTCGTCTTTTGTTGGATTTGATTTTCTTAACCAGGATTTGTGGTTTTCAGTGGTTTCATCATCTACCCCATTAAGAAACAAACTAATTAAGGTACGACCAAACCAAATATAGGCTAATTCATTTTTAGTTGAAGTAGCAGTTTTGGCTGTTAGTTTTTCAAGAGGGAAATCATTCGTTGCAAGAAAACCTTCAAGTACCTTATTTAATAAATCAGTTTGCTGTAAAGATTGCAGAAAGTCCCACATCGTATCTATTTTGTCAATGCTATTTTCATAAGTATTAATGAATAAATGAATTATGCCACGGCGTAGGAAAATATAAGTGGGTAAATTGGTGATATCACCTTTTGTGTTCTCATTAAATGGAAGCTCAAGTCTTTTTGGAATTTCATTTTCGGTTATTATTCCGGGCGGAACATTAAAATGAGCGGTTAAAATCTCTTTTTCGTCCTTGTTTTGTATATTTATCTTTTTGACCTGTGAAAATAAAATTGCTTGCTGGTTTCCTGTTGAAAAAAGCGGGCTCTCATTTTCGTAAAGCTCTATTCCAATTGATAATTCGCTTTTCTCTAAAAATTCTGATTGAACAATGATTTTGTTTCCAATCAAATCCTTTATTGTCTTAAAGTCAAGTTCTATTTTCATTTAGTCAATTTTATTTTAAAACCAATCATTATCGTTATCTTCTGATTCATAAGAAGGAATCGCATGTAACTCATTTATACTTTGGGGATTTCTTAAAACATAAAGGTAGTCCGTAGCTCTCGACAAACATACATAAATGTTTTCAGTTAAACCGCCATGGGTTCTGAAACCCCAAACAGCATTATTGCCATTGTCAAAACCCACTGCAATCACAGTAGAGAATTCAAGTCCTTTAGCGCTGGCAGAGGTAATTAATACAACCCCATTTTGCGAAAAGTCATAATCTTTAAAAACCTCATTGCTCTCTGCATATAGATGGGGTTCATTACGGCCGGTTAAAAATTTATGGATTTGTTGCAACCTATCTCTACTTATCGAGATAACAGCAATGGTTTTTCCGTCAGTTTTTCTGGTTTGAATAAATTTTAAAATGCTTTCATTTTCATCTGCATGGTTGTCGCAATCTATTACCAGCGGCGGATTTGCATCTTTTCTTAATGTTTTCAAGTCCCTGTCATTCAGCGAAAACATTCCCACAATATTAGCTATATGCTCATCGAAACGGTATACGTCATACAGTCTTTTTGCGATAGACATACTTGTGATGGTCTCCTCCTTTAAATCACCATCAAATATTCTTTGATCGAAATCACCAAGTGAAATGAATCTACGCCCAATTCTTTTTAATATCTGTATTTCTGTTTCATAAAAATCCTGCACTTCATCTACAATCACCACATTGTAGTCAAGGTCAATTTTTGTGTTTTCCAATCCATTTAATAATGTTCGATGCTTTTCTTTAAAATTACGCCCTACAGCATCCACATTATATTGCCTTTTTAGCCCCCAGAAAAAACTGTCCTTTGTCGATATAGTCACTCCATCCTTGATGCCCAGAAAGTTAAATGCAGATTTAAGGAATCCATACAAAGATTTGTTGTAAATAAGCACCAATGGGTTAACAATTTCTTTCCCAATCATTGATTTTACAATATGTAGGCTTATTAACGTCTTCCCCGATCCTGGCGGGCCTTCAATAAAATATGAATTTTTACTTGTTGTGGCCTCTTCCACAATACCTTGTTGAATTGGGCTCAGCCGATTGAATGACGGGACAAATGCATTTAATTCAGGCATAATTTTAATATTTTACAGGTTTGTTAGATGGGATTAAAACTTTGCCATCTCGTTCTTTATCATTTGAGTCTTTATCAAAATTATAGGGTAGGTTTAAATGTCTGAAAATGGAGCCTAACAGGTTTTTCCTGGTGTATTTATTAAATTTTTGTGGATTGGCTTCGTAATCTGATGCAATTGTTCTTGCATCATTTTCGATATCAACTCCTAGCCTGTTTTTCAATAAAATGATTCTGCACTTCACATCTATATTACTTTTGATTGAGGAGTTCTGTTCTTCCAAATAATCCAAAGCTCTTTTCACTCCATCAGTTTCTTCAATCAGGAGTGAATAATTGTATCTATAAGCTGGCTCTTCAGGTTCAATAATAATCGCTTTTTCAAGTGATTTTTTCGCAGCTTCTATTCTGCCGATATTCTTATTGCCTATATAATGGTAATTTAAAACTGTAGCATTGTTATTGTCAAATTTATCCAGATAATATTCGGCCAACATTGCCATTTCATGATAGTTCTTAATTTCATAAAACTGTTGTAATAACTCAATAATAGTTGTTTTTTCAAGATTCGGATTGTTCAGCTGTTTTGCATTTTCAAGCTTTTTGCTCAATCTTACAAATTCAACCTGATCTTTCGACAATGAACCAATGAAGAAAGGGTTCTCAAGTGTAAAATTATGCAAGGGTTTGTCGTCAAGGAATACACTTAATTTAAAAACTTTGTTTGTATCGAGTTCAACATCTATTCTTATGTTTGAGTCAATATCTACATAATCCGTCAGATTGATTGAAAGCTCCTGAATTATATAATCAACTGAATTAATGCAAATTGGCACAATGATACTGTTGGTTAAATTGGACTGGAGTTTGAAATTCGGGAAAGAAGCTTTCATCGGTAATTCTTCACCCTTCTCAATTAGAGGATAAAAGGTTCTATTCTTGGTTTCTATTCCAATTGTCTCACTGCATATTGGCTGCACAATTGATCGTTTGAATCCATGGTGGAAGAAACTATATATTGCTGCTCCTTTGGCAACAAGCTTATCTGGTTCAGATGGAAACCAAAGTCTGCTAGTTTTAAAGTCTTCCTGAATTTGCCGAATTAAAAACGGATTATTCACACTCCCACCTACGGTCAAAATGAAATCAATATCCATCTTGGAGAGGTTTGCCTTTTCAAGCACTTCAGTAATTGTCGAAAGAACGCTCTTAATAAATTTATCCTGGTATTTGAGTTTATGGCCCCTTCCAAAGTGAATTTTGTTATACAGTTGATTTAATATTTTGGCATTTATTTCAATGCCTTCAAGCTCATATGTAGTATCATTGTAGTTTAGTTTTTGATTGGTAATTTTTACATTGAGCTTATCCAGGTCATCATCATTCCAGTCATATTTCGGAAATCTTGCAAAGATTGTTTCAAAAACAATCTTTTTGTATATTTCAGCAACCGTTGCAAGTTGTGGAAGAATAATATGGTCAAGGTCTTTAAGGGGTAGATCATCTTTTAATGTAAACTTTTTTAACCAGGCAGGATATATTATCTCATCCACAATTAGTTGGTCAATATCCTGTCCACCAAGATCATTGTATCTGGAAATAGCTTTATTCCCAATCATAATGCCTTTCTGATTGCTATACTGCACTGCCAAAATGGATAAATCACAAGTTCCTCCCCCAAAATCAATGACAAGAATATTTTTTGCTTTCTCCTCATCAAAAAACTCTTTTTTATTATTTTCACTTAAATCGTTAAAATACCCAACAAATGCAGCATTGGGTTCGTCAATCAAAACCTGATTGGATATTTCGATATTGGCTAATTCAGCAGCCTTAATAACATCCTGTCTTTGATTTGCTTGGAAAGAAGCTGGTACTGTAATTACTGTATTGTACAATCGTGCTTCTTTATTTTGAACATAACCCATTCTGCAAAAATTCAAAACTTTTGATGCTACCTTAGCCGGGGTATCAAGCGCCTTATCCGCGGCATCAGGATATAAAGGGTATCTCTGTACCCCTAAGTCAAGCTTCCAATGATAAAAGATATTTCGATTCTTTTTAAAGTCAGGATGTCCTTTCAGTTCGTAAAGCTTATTGCCGCAATATCCGCGACCATCCTTTATGGCTATAATAGATGCTATTTTCTCATCTATAGAAACACCTCCATATTCCAATGGCGATTTTTGTTCATATCGTATAAACTTTACCGGAACTTGTTTAATACTGTTGGGCTCAAAATCATTTATGTCGACGACCGCTACCAATGTATAGGTGGTACCCAAGTCTATTCCAAAGTAGACATTATTTTTTGTTGGACTAAAAGAATCAGTGTTGACTATATACATAATAATGGTAATTTAAAGCCTTTAGAAACGAATATGTTTAGTGTTCTTCTTACTGTTGCTAATCAAAACGGCAATTCAGATTCATCATCTTCTTTTTCCTTTGCCTTACCTTTTCCCGGTTATCTTGTATTTTCAGATCCTGAACAATGCCTTTTTCAAAGGTTATAATGATATCTTCATCGTAGATGCGCTCATATCCGCCATGTATATAACAGAGTTCTTCTCCCTGGGGCAGTCGGATTGTTCCGGTAAAC
>CAYUYU010000082.1:0-10718 GCA_964449405.1 uncultured Thermotogaceae bacterium | reverse complement strand
GAACAATCCACCATTATAGGTGTTAATAGGTGGACTGACTCGGTGATTGCCTTTATAGATATCCTTTCATCCGATGGCGAAAAGGAGGTCTTTTGCCCGGGTGTATGTGGTCTGTGAGATGTCTTTCGGTAACATGTTAATTCTATCTTCACAGAAGAAAATAAAAATCATTCGGTCGATGATTTTTTGTGCTTTTTCAATGAGGATTTTAGGTTCAAATTCTGAATTATGTTTTTTCAGGTGTTCATAGAGTGAATATCGGATTTGACTGTAGGTTTTATAGAATTGTTGTGTGATTTGTTCTTCTTCATGGGAAGTGTCCTTGACCAGTTGATCCAATAATCCGTTGCGATTTTTTTCCAAAAGGTTTTCTTTGTTAAACAGGAAATAAAACCGTTTGTAAATCTCCGGTTGATGGAGTTCCAGAAAGTTGATGACTTCATAATATTCCGAAGTTCTGCTCTTATGATAAAGTCTGATTTCTCTGAAATTGGAAATGATGATCCAGTCGCAATGATCGAATTTGGTTGCGTATACATAACCCTGTTCAACAGGGGAATAATTTTCTTTTCTCGAGGACTGCTTTTTGTCCAAGGAAGCTCTGGCATCCTTTAATTCGATAACAGCACGGGTGATTTTTTCATCTTTTGTGAAAAAACCCAAAGAACCGTCTGCTTCTTTCGCGTCCACTTCTGTTTTAGGGTGCTGGATCATAAACCATTCCGGGTTACCTTCAACTTGTGTCTCATACCCCAAAATCTGATGAAATACCTTTTCAAGAAATTGTCCCTGTATGGTTTTTTCCTTTGTTTTATCAAGATCATGATCTCTTAAAGCCTTTTGCCATCCACCTATGATTTTCAAGTGTTTTTCGATGGTTGTCTGATTGGGAAAGCTGTATTGATCAATTTCGCGTTTTAATATCTTTGGATTGAAAAGATTCGACATAGACTTTTACCCCACCCCAACTTTTTTGGTTAATATTGACTAAACAGTCCGTTTATTATATCATCAAATGGTTTTTTATCTCTCAGAATTTTCTGAATATATCAAAATACCCTTCCTATAAAGGGAGGGTATTTTTTCGGTCGTATCTTTAACGAATTTAATATGTTTTCTGCCAAGAGGAGTTGTTTAGTCCCCAAACAACTCTTTAGCTTTCTCTTGAAATAGTTCACTTTCGTTAATCCAGGGGTTATGTCCCGAGTGTTCAAACCAGACGAGTTGTTTATCTGGAGCTGTTATCTTTTCATAATAGACTTCTGCCAAATAGGTTGGGGCGTTAAAGTCATGTCTGCCGTGCAGGATATAAATGGGGATTTCAAATTCTGTGTGGGTTTGTCTTAAATCCTTTCCATATAATTGTTGGTAAACGTGGCTGAAGGTATAATACAAGCCTCTGAAATAGTTCATGGTATCCAAAATGCTGTACTCCGCTGAGAAGATGATTTTAAAGGTATTCCAGTCGGTGTGTTTGATATTACTATCTCGTCCCATCATTTTGTGTAGATACATCAAATAAGTGCCAATTTCCAGTGAGATGTTTTTACCTCTTATGGGGATTTCATCTAAATTTTCAAGGGCTTTTATCTGTTGTTGATCGTTGTTGTCTTTTGCCAGTGACAAGGCCAGATCATAACAGTATTGCTCCGTTTCAGAGAAGTCCACCATTTGTCCCGTTCCGATAAAGGCGTGGTAATCTTCTGGGAATTCTTTGCTAAGCCTTATTCCCAGATAACTTCCCCAGGATTCTCCTATTAGGTATATTTTTTCCTGGTTGAATCTGTCTTTTAAATACTGAGTCAGAGCATGTGCGTCCTCGACATATACATCAGGTGTTAATGATTTTATGGGATGGGCATTGTAGGATTTGCCTACGCCGGGTTGCTCCCAATTGACGATGGTAAAGTCTTTTTCCAAAGCAGACAGCTTTTCTCTTGTGGCCTGTATTTGTGAGCCTCCGGGACCTCCTGCAAGGAAGAGGATAACAGGATTGTCTTCAGATTCGCCGCGTATGCTGACGGATTGAGTCGTTCCGTTGATTTTAATTTGCTCAAGGGTTGCCAACGTTGCGGTTGCTGGTGTGTGGGCAAAGACTTGACTGATAACAATTTGGATGATTAAGAGGGCGATTAAACCAACACTCCACAAGAGCTCCCCTTTCAATAATTTCTGCATTCCGGTTTTATGATTGTTCTTGGCCAAAGCGACAATACCGGTTATCAGTAGTGCCAGCAGACAGATAACAGTTGCAATCAAAAGGATGGCAAAGAAAACCCAATAAACAACAAAGGCTTTATCCGGCATGAATAGTGTGGCGATGGCGTTGAAACCTAATACAAACAATAGTACGTAAAGTAACTTTTTAAGCGTTTCTTTCAATGTGATCATCTCCTTAAATGCTTTTTTGCTTTCTGGAGAGAGTATAGAGAAATTTCAATTGAAAATCCCCTGACTAAAGTTAGGGATTTGGGTGGGGATTACAAATAATTGTATTTTTTTGCCTGTTCAACAGCTTGAATTCTGTTTTTAACGCCTAATTTTCCAAAAATGTTGTTGGTATGCCATTTTACCGTTCCTAAGCTGATAAACAATTTGTTGGCGATGTCATTGTTACTTTTACCCGATGCAATCAATGCAATGATTTCGCGTTCTTTTTGAGTAAGGGGTTCGAGGGGAACTTCCTGTTTTTCAGGGACTTTGATGGAAGGATTGAGTTGCTTGACCAAAGGCCAGAAATGGAACTCGTAAAGATATAGGCAAGACTGTAAGTGATATACTTTTTGAATATCAAGCGCTTCCTTTAAAATGGCTTTGGCAGCCTTTTCATCTCGTTTCTGGAAATAATAATCAGCCAAGAGTAACAGTAATGTTTGCAGGCTAATGATATCCCCGTTATAACGGGCTTTGGCAATGGCATCAGTTAGGATTTCAAGCCTGAAACATTGGGTTTGATTGTTTAAAAAGAGAACGGTTAACATTTCAATTAAGATGAGATGTTTGTATTGATTTTCCTCAAATGAGGCTTCCAGATGCTCGATGTCTCTTTTGGATAGGGTCTTTTCTAACAGGAATTTTCCGTACAAGACGATCCATTCCATCATGGGATAGTGCATATTCTGAAAGAGTTTTTCTGCATATTCAATCATTTTCTTTAAGCCTTTTTCATCTTCTGTAATGGCATAGGCTTTCATCATGTATATTTCAATATAACCGTGCATATGGATAAGTTTCAGTTTGTCGATGGCTTGCATCGCGTGTTTAAGGTTTTTAATGGCCAGTTTCGGTTTGCCTTGTTCATAGTAACACATACCCATGGGAAGCTGAATGATATCCCAAAAGTTGTCTTTTTCCCCCTGATAAGTAGAATGAATCATCAATGCCTTTTTTGCTTCCTGAATGAGTCGATTGAATTCTCCCAGCCTGAACCAATTCAACATGGCATTCGTTAACGATACAGAAGCGGGAAAGGCTAAATCGTTTTCCTGGAATAGTTCATAAGCCTGAAAGAAAAATACAGCACCTTCACGCAATCTTTCATTGCCTACAAGAATCTGACCGTGGGTTAACTTGGCATTTGCCATAAAAAAGGAATGGTCTTCTTTTCCCAAAATTTCCAATGCCTTTTTACTATGAAGTAACCGATCTTCAGGATCACCAAAAGTACCGGATAAGGCTTGAAGGTCTTCAAAGAGTGCTGAATAATGATCTGGAATGTAAGTACCCACAGGTTCTTTGAACCAACTTTCACTGTGTTGAATTCTTTTTGCCAACAAAAATAAATTGGGATTGTCTCCGGATAGCAAAGCGAGCCAGGCTGTGAGCAATAAAGTTGAGGTCTGGAATCGGGAGATATTGTTTTCTTTAAAAACGATGGACTTGAAAATGGAATAGACATCTTTTATAAATGGTGTGTCAAAAAGCTTTTCAGGGGTGGCGAGTATTACTTGTTCAAATTGCTGGATATTATTGGCTTTGGCGTGTTTTTTTAATTCGTTGAACATTGAAAAATTCATTCCTTTGGAAGCGTTTTTTTTGTTGTTGTTCAATTATACTATACGTTGATTCCACTGCAAAAACGTAACCCCCACCCGCCGGGCTGCCCCCCATGGGGGGTGTTAAAAACAAAAGCCATGGAAGCCGCTTTTCTTCTTCTGTAGGGGCGGACCGGCGTGTCCGCCCGCAAATGGGGGAAATGAAAATATTTTAAATAAATTTCTCTAAAACGCCGTTTTTTTCAGTGCAATCATTAATGAATCATGTTTTTGCAGTAGAATCATAAGATAGTATAATAGTTTTAGAAACCCTGAATAGTTTGAGTGCAAAAGGAGGGGGAATGATGAAAAAAACACTTATCTGCTTAATGATAGTCCTATTTATTTCCAATGCATTTGGTGCGATGACAGCCTTTTTAACGACTTCGGAGGCTTCACAAGTAAGTATCGTCGGTGAATTTACCGGCTATGAACCCGAAAAGATGCAGCAGATGAATCAGCTTTGGCGATATACAACTGATTTGGAACCTGGATCATACCTTTACAGATTTATCGTTGACGGTGAAAGTCAGCTTGATTTTAAAAACACGGAATTGGGTGTTTATCAAGGGGAAGTTTACAATGTCAGGACTGTGAGTGAGCGTTCACAATCAAGAATTGGCGATTCTACTGTATCAAAGAGCTATTTTGAGACTTCCCGGCAATACATCAACCCTGTTAAAAGGGGAGAAATATACTTAATCATAGGTTTTGATGAAGGCGATGTTGAAGATGTTATCCTGCAATCCAATGCCCTTGAGTATGAAAAGGAGCGATTTGTCCATCGAAAGATAGAGTATTTCAGATTTCACGTCAAGACTCCGGCTCCTGTTCTTAAATACCGTTTTGTGATTAAAGATGATAGTGAAATTGTCTATGGTATGGGTGGTTCTGAAGAATTTTTCTCATTTGATTTTGATCATCCTATCATTGACTATATGAACATCCCGGAATGGTCAAGAGGGGCTATTGTGTATCAGATTTTCCCGGATCGTTTTAAAAACGGGAATACAGAGATTGATTTGGAAAACACACCGGATTGGCATGCCACACCCAACGCAACTCAACTTTCCAGCTCTCTTTATGGAGGCGATTTACAGGGGATTATTGATTCAATGGATCACTTGAACACTCTCAATGTGGATAACATTTACTTGAACCCGATTTTTCAGGCGGATTCGGTTCACAAATACAACACCACCGATTATCTCAAGATCGATCCGGCTTTTGGCAATGAAGATGATTTTGAGTTATTGGTTGATCAATTACACGAACATGATATGGAAGTGATTCTGGATGCTGTTTTCAATCATACCGGAACGGCCTTTTTCGCCATGGAGGAAAATTTTCAAAAACAAGAGGATTCTGAGTACTTGGACTGGTACTTTATTCAACAATTCCCTATCGAAGAAAGCGCTGACAGTTACAGAACCTGGCAAGGATACGCTTCTCTTCCGAAGCTCAACACGCAAAATCCTCAAGTCAGAGGCTATCTGGCACAAGTATTGGGCAAGTGGTTTAGTCAATCTGTTGACGGATGGCGATTGGATACCACCGATCAGTATTCCAAGGTTTTTCTCAGGGAGTTTTTATATCCTACTATCATGAACATAAAAAGTAACGCCATTCTGGTGGGTGAATACTGGGATCAGGCTTCTGAATACTTCAATACCGATTGTATGAATTCTGTGATGAACTATCTGTTCTCGGATATGACCCTAACATACGTTAGAGGGGGAAGTGCCAACGGGTTTATCTCATCCTCACTCAATTATTTAAACCTCTATCCCCCGCAAATTATCGATGGTATTTGGAATATGCTGGGCTCACATGACACCGCCAGATTCCTGACCCTTTTAAATGAAGATCTGGCAGCCGCTAAACTGGCTGTGGTTTTGCAGATGACTTTTAAGGGTTCTCCGTTGATCTATTATGGCGACGAAATCGGTATGACCGGTGAGACAGACCCTTATTGTCGGAAGCCTTTTCCATGGGAAAGAGAGGGACAGTGGAATAGTGAATTGTTTGAACTCTATCAAGCACTGACAGCTCTAAGATCAGACAGTGAGGCCTTGAAAAAGGGAACCGTTGACTTTATCTATAATAAGGCTGGTGTGCTTGGTTTTAAACGAGTATATGAGGATGAAAAGATTCTTATCTTTACAAACTCCAGGTCGAAGCCATTTAATGTTGAGTTGGAGCTGGATGGGATTTATGAAGATGTTTCTAATGGAGAGCCGGTAGAGTATATTGACATGTTAGAGGGGAAGGAGTTTTTGATTTTGAAGGGTTTTAATTGAAAAGCTTCATTCAAGAGGATAAACTTTTCGCAAATTATTTTGGATGATGGTGTAGGTCCAAAGGACAGTCCCGGTTTGAGTTTTCGTGATATAATTACTTTAAGAGGAAAAAGCGCATAGAACCCACATTTTTATAGAAAGAGAGTGCTAAAGATTTTTAATACTACTCTTAAAGCGTTTTTGAAAATAGGGAGGATCTAAAGATGAAAACGGTTAAAATTCAAATGGAAGTGTCAAAAGACTTTTTATATGCCTTTGATTTGAATGAAAATAGATTAAGCAGAGAGTTAAAACTACTTTCCGCAATAGAACTATATAGAGAACATAAAATATCAATGGGGAAAGCGGCTGAGTTTGCTGAGATGGATAAATATATGTTTCAGAAAGAACTTGCTACAAGAGATATCCCCACAATAGATTATGACATAGGAGATGTAAAGGCCGAATCGGAAATGCTGAAAAAAATCAGGAAGAAAAAAAATTGATTATCATTGCGGATTCATCACCACTTATATCACTTGCGATCATCGATATGCTTGAGCTTTTGGAGTATTATTTTGACGATGTTTATGTTCCTTACGCAGTCTATAAAGAAGTTTCTGTTTATGATAAACCTTTTTCTGAAAAACTAAAACGTTATCTTGAAAATAAAGTTTTAACCGTTGAAAATATTCATATGGTTTCAGTATTAAATGAAAGAATAGATTTGGGAGAAGCAGAGGCAATTACACTTGCGTTTGAGAAAAAAGCTGATTTTATAATCCTGGATGATTCAAAAGCTAGAAAAACAGCAAAAAGAAATGGATTAACTGTCATTGGGACTTTAGGGTTACTCTTAGAAGCAAAAAAAGAAGGGAAAATAAAAAAATTGAAAGAGGCTATACAAGTATTCTCCGATAATGACATAAGGCTTAGTGAAAAGCTTATAAAAGATATATTGATTGAAGCAGGTGAAATATAAATGCGGATTTTTTCTATAAGTGAGCTGAGCATTATAACTTCATACTTTTAATACCTTATAATTTAAAAGAAAAGTTGATTCGTTGAGTTTTTCAATGCTTATTAACGATAAATGCAGGTCTTTTTCCAAATGGTCTGCCAGGTTGATACCGCTTTTGAAGATGATGGGTTCAACGGTTAGATGGAGTTCGTTCACAAGATTGAGGTTGAGAAATTGTTCATAGATGCTTTTGCCACCGGCGATGCAGCATTCTTTTTCGCCTTTTTCTTCAAGGCTTTTGATGAGGTTTTCAGGTGATGCATTGGTAAAGATAACGCCTTGCAGTTGCTTTTTGAGCAATTCCTGATTGCTTGTCAGAACATAAATGGTTCTGTCTTTGAGGGGTTTGTTGATGGTCTCAAAGGTCTTTCTTCCCATGATGAGGTTTTTGGCCTCTTTGGTTCTTTGGATAAAATATTGGGTGTCTTCTTTGCTGGTCCACTTTAGAGAAGAACCGCCGCCTTCGGCGGCTATCTTGCCATTGGCTGAGAGGGCGGCGATTAGTATTTTTTTCATCTACGATTCTGTCCTGAAAACATATTTTTCATTGCTGAACATCTTTGATGCCAAAAAGACGAGAACACCGGTGGCTGCCAGGTTTATGAGCAGGGTAATACCGAAATTCATCATGGGAAGTGCCGGGGAAGTAAACAATTGCTTTAAGGTCAAGATACCGTTGATCAACGGTATAAATATGATCGAACTGCTCTCTTTAAACGCTTCAGGTTGCATACTCATAATCCCAAATATGATGACAACGATGTAAATGGGCATAGCATAAGACGAGGCTTCCTTCACGCTTCTTGCGAAGATTCCAACCACTACAATGATAGCAGCAACCAAAACAGCCATCGTAAGTGTAACAAACAGAAGCATGGCAATAGTAGCCGGGGTAAAGGCAGCCAGTGCATTACCGGGAACGTCTGTGAGGATCGTAGTGAACCCAATGGAAAAGGCAATGACGGATATGGTGGCTGTTACGATGTTCATGATCATAATATACAGAATTTTCGCCCAGGCAATGGAGGTTCTGGATACCTGATTGGATAACAAGATGGTGAGGGTCTGTCTTTCCTTTTCTCCCGAAGTTGTATCGAAACCAATTGAGAAAGAGGAAGAAAACAGGTAAATAACCAGCATGTAGGGTAGGATGGATCCAAAGATACCGCCGGCCATTTCTTTTTCGGTGGCAACATTTTCCTGAACCAAATTCGGCATATCCAAAATGGAGGCACTCATATTATTATCTTCAAGTTCTTGTCTTAAGTACTGATCTCTCAATTGATTGATGCTGTAATTAATACTGTTTCTGATATTAGAAGAGGCTGAAGATTCAGAGTATGAATACATCTTAATTTGCTTGGAATCATCTTTCAAGAAATCATCAAATGAGTTGGTGTTGTCAAAGATAACTGCCAGATGAATGGTTGAATTCCTTAAGGCTTCTTGAATGTTCTCCGTTTCTGTGATGATATTGACAGCATGATCCAAATTCTGTGTAATCTGTTCCATAATCTTAGGATTATTGGTGTAGATGTTGTAAATGGTTTGCTGGAGTTTCTCTTCTTCCTGCTGCATCATCATGTTCATGAAAAAGAAAATAGCAATAAATATGATCATAGGTAGGAATAAAATAGAAAAAACTGTTCTTTTATCTTTAAACAGATTGGCAAATTCTTTTCTCAATATGGTTAGTGTGTCTTTCATACGGCATCAACTCCCATCAGTTCAAAGAAGGCATCTTCGAGATCTTCCTTTTGTGTTTTTTCCAAAATATCATTGACAGTGCCCTCTGCGATAATCTTTCCTTTGTTGATAATGACCATGTCATCGCACATCTTTTGTGCGACGGTCATGATATGAGTGGAAAGAATAATCGTTTTTCCTTTGGCTTTCAGGTCTTTCAGATAATTTAAGACGACTCGAGAGGTCATGATATCCAATCCGTTGGTGGGTTCATCGAAAATGACGATATCCGGTTCATGGATCAGGGCGATGGCGATGAGTGTCTTTTGCTTCATCCCCGTGGAATAGGTGGAAACACGCCGGTTCATGAATTTGTCCATTTCCAAGTATTGTGAGAGTTCATTCACCCTTTGTGATAGTGTGCCCTCATCAATATGATTGAGTCTGCCGAAGAAAAACAAAAAGTCTCTGGCAGAAAGGTTTCCTGAAAGATTCATGTCCGAGGACAAAAACCCCAGGTTTTGTCGAATCTTTTGTGAGTCTCGAACGGTATCCAGACCCATGACGTCTACATTCCCTTCGCTGGGTTTGATTAGGGTTGAGAGTATTCTCAGGGCAGTTGTCTTCCCCGCTCCGTTAGGGCCCAGAAGCCCAAAAATTCGTCCCTTTTTGATTTCAAAACTAACCTGATCAAGGGCCGTTACAGTATTTTTTCCTTTTTCAGCTTTCTTTTTTCCCATCATCCGTAGACTCGAAAGTCCTGACTGTTTTTCTTTTGACGGATTCTTTTGGGCTTGAAATACCTTGCTGACTGAGTTGAATCGAATCATCAAATCCCTCCATGGTTCAAAAGTGCTGTTATTATAACAAAAAAAGTTTGTTTTTCTATGGGTAATTCAAGGATATTTGGTTTTTTAACGTTACAAAAAATATTTTATTTCTTTGTCAGTTTCTTGGTGAATAATGTTGCTGTAAAGAAAGTTGTAAAGACTATAATAGTATTAAGGGAAGCAAATGCTTGGCTTTCGAGGTAGTATCTGTGAGCGGAAAGGGAGTAGTTGACGACGCTTGCAAGCGGGAAGAAGTCTCTGATCTGCATGGTGTAGGAGATGGTGAATTCTCCGTAGATGATGGCAAACACTTGAAAAAAAACCGCCAGTAAAGCAGGTAAAAGAATGGGAAATTTTACATATGCGAGGGCTTTGACAGGGCCTGCGCCATCCATGTATGCAGCCTCTTGTAATTCCACTTTGAAGCCCTTTACACTTTGATAGAGGAACGAATAGGCGATGGGAACACTGATAAAGACGAAGCCAAAGCAGATGAGAACGGGAAAAGGAATGCCATAAAGGATATTGGTGTAAAGAAGCGCCATGCCGATAAACGCACTGGAAACTCCCAGCATGGGTTGGATGAAATAATCGGTTAGTTTGGTCTTCAAATCAGCCAGCCAATAGCCTAAAAGGGTTGCAGCGGTTGATGCGATCAAA
The DNA here is from genome assembly GCA_964449405.1 of uncultured Thermotogaceae bacterium. Lineage (GTDB taxonomy): Bacteria > Thermotogota > Thermotogae > MWEM01 > MWEM01 > JASUTC01. The sequence goes on along the minus strand of CAYUYU010000082.1, from coordinate 208 downwards.
GCGATGATTGTGGAGTTTAAAATAGATGTGATGATCTTGAATTTACGATTCAGTTCATGGGAAAAGAGGTTTAAAAAGTGTTTGAGAGAAAAACTCCCATCATGATGGTTGAAAACGATTCCGGATAACCCGATAACGATAATGACATATTCAAACAAGCAATAACAGTAAGCGATCGTTTTCTCAATCAAGGAACTCTTTGCCTTTA
>CAYUYU010000081.1:0-10772 GCA_964449405.1 uncultured Thermotogaceae bacterium | reverse complement strand
CAAAAGCTGCCGGATGGGTCAACAGAAATCTGCTTTCAGCAGAAGGTGCCACACGAAATACCGTGGTCGTCGATGCTGTTTTGGCTTTTTTAAAACTTTTAACCGGTTTTATCACCGGAAGTGTCGGGCTTATCGCTGATGGTACGGATGCCGCTTTGGATACCCTAACGGCCGGTGTTGTTTTTTGGAGTGTCAAGAAGAAAAGGGAAGTCATCGGCAGTTTTGTCATCATCGCCATGATGTTTGTCACGGCCATCGGTTTGGGATTCGACAGCTTCAGTAGTATTGTTGATGCCATTCGGGGGGATTCGGAAAGCATTGTCAGGCCGGTATTGGTGATCATCGTTGAAAGTGTTGCCCTGGTTTTTGCCTGGCTTCTCATGGTGTATCAGCGTTTTGTGGGAAAGAAAAGAAGAAGTCTGGCACTGATTTCACAATCGGTAGACTCGAAAAATCACATTTACGTTGTGATCGCTGTCATTGCCGGTGCCATTTTTTCTGTTTTCAATATTCATTTTGTGGATGCGGCGATAGGCGCTTATATTGCGATTAAGATTTTCATTGATTCCATCTCCCTTTTCAGAGAGACGGTTAGCTCCATGCAGGGAGAAGAGATTGACTTTGATAAATTTTCGGGACATCTGGACAAAAAGTGGAAAAGTGAAAAGACCAAAGCCTTTATGGCAACCGTTATTTTCAATCTTTTAAAGCATGAACCCATGAAAGAGGAAGATCTCATCTCAACACTTAAGGAGACCTTTCAACCGGGATACATACCCGTATTAAGCGAATTTCAGTTTGGATTTGCTTCTAACACAGACTTTGAAAAACTGTTCCCGGATATCATTCAGCCTCTTTCGAATCAGGAAATTGTGATACAAGAGGAAAACGGTTACCACCTCAATGAAGAAAAAAGAATCGAAATCGAAGAATACTGTTCCAACACATTCATCACAGAGGTAAAACCAAATAACGTACAAAAAAGAGCTGAAAAATTGTATCACAATGATTTTGATGCCATTGATGGGATTGGCAAAATTGGCAATTATTTAAATGAGGATGAACACATCACCGCTATTACCAGAGGAAAGCACGGAAAAGGGATCTGTTTGCTTATCACAACGGATCAAAAGGTTCATATCTTTTCACGTCGAGCCAACAACCATTTTTCTTTTTCTTATGATGAAATAGTGGAGATAGAAGAAAAAAGCAGCAGGTTTTCAACTATTCGGTTCATCATAAAAACATCAAAAGAAACGTACACTTTCGATTATCTTTCTCACAGAAAATCCTTTGGATGGATCAACGAGATCAAACGACGGTTAAACCCATCATCCATGAAGGTTGAAATGGAAACGGAAGATGAATTTTCTCAAAGAATCAACTTTCTCCACCGTATCCAGGATTATCTTGGAAAGGTGTCAGTTGTGCCATAAAAAAATAAATGTGAATCAATGGGACAAATTCGGTGGTCAGGTCCTTTGATATAGTCCTAATAAAAATACTTTTCTCTTAATCCTTGATTAATATAAAAAAAGTATAAACTGGCAAAAGGATGGTGACATGATTGAAAATTACTACTAAACTTTTGCTGGGCTTTAGCGTTATCATTTTGCTGTTCATCGGTATATTCTATGTGTCATCTCAAACAAAGAGCAAGATTGAGACAAACAGTGCAGTGATTAACAGCCAAATAGAAGGATCTGAGAAAGACTTTGACAAAATCATGCAGATCAATACCTTAAAAATTCAAGTCAACAGCATGGTTGAAACGGTCCTAAGCCTTGGCTATGTCACGAATATTGAAAGACAACAACAAATATACAGCCGGTTTAACAAAGAACTATCAGAAATCCAAAAGCAAGCAACTGATCTTGGGCTATCACATGAAGTTGATGCTCTCCTTGAAAACATCAAAATCAATGTAGATGATATATTTATGTATAAACAGGCTGAACTGGATCAGATTCAAATTCTCAACGATGAGAAGGAATTAGTGAAGTCAAATAAAGAGAAGATAAAGGCAATTGAAGCCAATGTGAAAGGTTTTTTGAAAATACGGGAATGGAAACTGGATGAGTTATACGAAGCAATAGAGGCAATCGATAACGCACAATCGTCAACCGAACTAAGCACAAAGCTCAACGATATCTTGGCTTCCTTTTCCATTTCACTATTTGAGCTTGAAAAAATCTGGCAAAATTCCCTGACAGGTGAAGAAAGGGTAAGCTTTGGGCTTTACCAAATACCGTTAATTAGCAGAGAAATCTTAAGAAATACACAGGAAAGTCTTTCGCTAAACAAACAACTCCAAAAGCAAATTGCCTCCTTCATAAGTGAATCCTTCGAGCAGCTGGAATTTAAGAAGGATAAAGATCGTGTGCTTTTTCTTGAAAGCTTTAAACGCTATGGTCAAAGCCTTGATGAAGTTTCAACCCTCTTGCAGCGATCCAGGGAGATTGCGGTTGATAACCTCTTTTTAAATGAAGATATCGAATACAAAGAAGAGGGCGTTGAACTCACAAAAAACTTTTCACTAAATATCATCAACCAGGATTTACTCTTTCATGTGGAAGAACTGACGACTTTTCTTAATCATATATACACCACTGAAGAAAAGAATTTGAAAAAAAGTTTAAATAAGATAAGAACAGCCAATCGTGAGGGTGAACAATTTCTTTTTAGGGACAACAAAACGATTCTTTTCATTGTCTTATTCTCTATTCTAACAAGTATCGCGATAGCGATAGGGGTTTCTTTGACGATAAGAAATCCTATGAAAAAATTGTTGAGAAAAACAGCTATATTAAAAGAACTTGATTTTACCGTTGATTTTCAGAGAACACCAATAGAAATTGTGTTTTCGGAACTTTCTATGGAAACCGGTAAAAACAAAAATCATAAACAGAAGAAAAAGAACGAATTTTCATTGATAAATTCTGAGATGCAAACCATAACAACCGCTGTCAGAGAAACCATGTCCGATGTGAAAGCAGCATTTGATAGTGTAGGTGAATCTTCGAAAGAAATCAGGAAAGTATCGGACCATTCATCCTATTTATCAAATGAGCTTCATCACCAAATAACATCAACAGTAGATAATATCAAGATAACCTCAAACGCAGTGGAGGAAATCAGTTCGTTGATGGAAGAAGTGGCTGCTTCATCAAAAGCCGCCATAGGGATGTTGTCGGATATTAATGAACGGATGATAGAAACTTCTCATTCAGCTCAATGCGGTAAAGATGAGATGGAAGAAATTGGGAAGTTGCTCGATGAAACGCATAAAGATGTGAACAACCACGAAAAAGTCATTGAAAACACCGTAACTGAACTTGAATTACAAAGAAAAGGCATTTCAACAATTTTAGACACGATAGAAGGTATTTCTAAACAAACCAATCTATTAGCACTCAACGCAGCAGTAGAAGCAGCAAGAGCGGGTGAATCCGGAAAAGGATTTGCAGTAGTTGCCGAAGAAATTAGAAAACTCGCTGAAGAAAGTCACCGTGCGACAGCAGATATCAGCCAATTGCTTAAGCAGTTCCGAAAGGGTATATCCTCCATTGATATTACCTCTAAAACGACTGCTGTGAGAGTTTTTGACATGACACATAAATCAAAACAGGTGTTAAATGATTTCAAGCACATTGCTAAAAGTGTGGATCAAGTCAGTGACTCTATTCATGCCTTTAAAACATCCTCAGAGGAGAAAGACCAGGCAATCGAGGAAATCTCTATCGCAGTCAATCGTTCGGTGAAGTCCATGAATGAGGCTGCTAATGAAACTCATGCAATAGAATTACTTGTCAGGGAACAGGTGGACTCCATCAACAAAACAAAGGAATCTGCTTACAATATGCACCAGTTAGCTGAGCAACTGAATCAGGAAATCAACAAATTCAAGGTTTAAAAACAAAAAAACTTAATCATACCTTAATGAATATCTGATAAGCTGATACAGTCGATCATTGTGTGAAGTGAAGGATGTTTAAAAGTGGGAGTATTAAAATCGTTTCTTAATAAAAAAACACAAGAAAAAATGAATACGCATTGCTTGAAAACGGTTGTAGAGAATAATATTGATCCCGTCTTATTATTTGAATTTCACAACGATGAGTTGTATCTCATTGATTATAATCTAAATGCTTGTGGTTTCTTTCCAGGGATTGGCAAAAAGCGAACCCTCACACTATTTGATATCCTTCAAAACACCACTATGATTGAGAAAAACTATCAGCAAATCATCTTTGAAGCCTCCAGAGAGAGAAACATCCGTTTTAAATGTATTAAAAAAAACAGAACGAATTACTATTTGAGTTTCAACGGGACAGCTGTTTTTTCAGAAGACCACCACTATTATCTCTTTCTAATTCGTGATATGACACAGATCAGGGTCAAAGAAGACTATCTTAAGGAAACGGAGAAAAAATACAGAGAAATGTTCGATAATTCTCCGATAGCCCTTTGGGAACAGGATTTCTCTGAAGTAAACAAATTTATTCAATCATTGCGTGTTAAAAGTGCGGATCATCTGCATGATTTGCTAATGAAAAAAGAGGAGTTGATCGTTAAATGCGTATCACTTATTAAGATTACTTCTTTGAATAAAAAGACTTTGGAATTATTTGAAGCACAATCCCCCACCGAATTGAGGGAATTTGACCTCAATGCCACCTTTTTTAAGATATTTACACCGAATATGTACCACACTTATATTGAGTTGCTTGTATCGCTGTATGCAGGCGAAAAATACTTCAAGAACGAAACAGATGTTTTTACTTTAAACAGAAATAAATTACAAATCATGTTTCGTTCCATTCGATTATTTGACAATGAAACAGATTGGAGAAAGATAGAAATTTCAATAGAGGATATCACAGAAAAAAACCTGTTGCTTAAAAAACTTCACGAAATGGCTCACGAGGACTCTTTGACCGGCTTAAACAATCGAAGGGGGTTTACCTTCCTTGGCCGGCAACAACTTCAAATTGCAAAAAGGGAACGAAAAAAACTCACCTTTCTCTATGTGGACATGGATGGCATGAAGTCGATCAATGACGCATATGGGCATAAAGAGGGGGATGAAGCGATAAAGGCACTTGCCAATATCTTAAAAAAAACCTTTAGAGATTCAGATATCCTTGCTAGAATAGGTGGGGATGAATTCTGTGGGCTGCTTATTAACACTGAAAACGAAACGATTGAATCCATCAAGAAGAGACTCAATCAAAGTGTACACTGCGCTAATCAAGATTTCAATAAACCTTACAAATTGTCGATCAGTATTGGATTAAAAGAACTCTATCCCACTGATAATGATCAATTGGAAGATTATTTAAAAGCAACCGATCAACTGATGTACGAAGAAAAAAGGGGAAAGTATACCGAAAGAATCAGTTAAATTACCTTGAAAGCGATTTTGGAATGTTCTTTTTTCTCTTTCTGCGCGCTTTCTTTCAACATCATCTTTAAAAACACCCCAGTCATTTCAGGATCAAATTGCTTCCCCGCATTCTTTTTTATTTCTTCAATAGCTTCATCGAATGTCATGGGTTTTCGATAGGCTCGTTTGGAAGTCATAGCATCCCAAGAATCAGCGATACAAATGATACGTGAGATATAGGGAATTTCGTTTTTTTGTAACCCCTCAGGATAACCCTTACCATCCCAGCTTTCATGATGATACAAGACGTTAACAGCAATATCCGAGAGGTTTTCAAAACTCTTGAGTGTTTCGTATCCCCAAACAGGGTGTTTTTTAATAAACTCGAATTCCTTTACCGTCAGTCTGGTATCTTTATTTAATATGGCATCAGGAATCAGAATCTTCCCAATGTCGTGGACCAATCCAGCCCAGTAAGCCTGGCTTTGCTCAGCATTGCTTAGATTGAGCTTTTTTGCCAATTGACTGGATAATGTGGCAACATTTTCCGAATGGCCTTTTGTATAATTATCATGAATTTCAAGCATTTTTATGATGGACAGCATCATGTCCCGGGTGAATGTTTCTTTCATTTTACTGTAATGCTGTATCTTATAAAACGCTCCGGCAATATTTCTGAAAGCATTTAATGCCTCAATAGATTCAGGTGAAAATGTTCTTTCACTGTTTTGGGCAATGTCAAGGTTTAAACCGCCAATGAGTTCCCCTTTGAAAAACAATTCAAAAAACAATGTTTGTTTATATTCTTTAGATGCCTGTTTAAGTGCTTTAAGGTCTTGATGGTTTTCATACCCCAGCGCCCGCCATTTTTTTTGGAAGTCAACCACATGAGCGTTCTTACCATCAGAGATGATACCGTTTTCGTCTTTTCTCATAAATTCTTCCGGAATTTTCAGCTTTTTCAACCGTTTGATATCGTGTCCTATGGCATCCACAAATTCAACAAACCCGTTTTTATAAAAATAAACACTTCCATAATCTGCTTCAGGTGTTATTTCAAAGGCATTCCTGAATAATTGTTTCATAAAGGACTTTTCGCTCATTTCAGCTGCCTTGTCGAATTTTTCTGATAGGTCAATGATCTTGGCCAGCTTTTTGGTCATCCGTTTGTTTTCCAAGTTGCTCTGTTCTAGCTGAGAATAATTTTTGGCCACTTCTCTGGCCATTTTACTGTAATTATGAAAAATCTCTTGGATCTCATCAATATTAGTTTTGATAGCCGGGTCTTCCGGGATATTCGGTTTTCCAATTTTGAAATGCTTAATGATGTTGGATAAATCCTGAATGGGTTTGGCATATTTTTTTGAGATAAACACAAACAAGCCGATAAATAATATCAGAAGAAAAATGGCCTCTAAAAGCAATGTAGAAAACATCTCAAACTGTTTCTGTTTGATCGGTACGCTGGAAAAATAGATGTCAATCTTTCCCAGGTTGTGCCCCTTATGAGAAACATTCCTGGTGATAGTTTGCAGGTATTTTTCATCAGCTTTTTTACCCACCATAAAGGTTTGTTCTATCTGTGATTCAGATACTTTAATCCCGCTAACCTCTTCCAATTCAACAAAGACGCTTAAGATCTCTTTTATTGACTGAAATTCGTACTCCCGCAAAATTTCTTCCGTATTCATAAAGATGATCTGAGAAAGCCGCTCCGTTTTTTTTTCGAAAGATTGCCATAGGGTGTTACTGTTTATAAAAAATATTAACAATTGTACGATAATAAAAATAACAACAAAGATAAAAAAATGCGTTCTGTTTAGCCTTTTCAAAAATAGTCACCATAATTTTTAAGATTCTGTCTGACTTTTCAGGGCCATCCTATCTGCATATCGGTGATCAAAAAAGCAACGACCGCAGAGCTTTAAGGAATTTTCCCGCCCATTTATCACTTTATCTTATTTTTTTATCTTGTTTGTGTCCTTTTTTTTAGTTTTATTAAATTCTATATGAGAATAGAAACAAGGGAACTGAACTTATTAATAATCGTTAAGAACACGTGCCTCAAGATGGGTATTCCTCTCTTTGCCATTGTGTTTTGAAACGTTGTTTTGTATGATAAAATAAGCATGTTCAAAGTTTTGAATTTTTTCTGATTTGTAGAGTTCATCAATCTGAATCGATGAGGAAGGATCTGAATAACATGACAATTGTCGTCTTACACGGGCAAATGCATCATGGGAGTACGTGCAACATAACAAAACGCTTTCTCCATTATCTCTCAAAAGAAATCGAAGATAGAAAAAGAAGTAAACAAAATGGCCAACAAAATTAGAAAACAGGAGGGAAAAACAAAACCCGGCTTGAAAACCAAATTCATGTTTCAACTCATGCGATTGTCACAAAAAGGGAATGACTGGAATCCCACTGATAAAGAACACTGGGTTCAAAACGGTTGGTTGGAAAAATCCAGACCTTGGTGAATACATCACACCTAAAACATATTCAAAGTATTGCTTGCTAACAGCCTCTTAAATAAATGAGTTTCCATTTTACGATTGATTGTGACAACTGGAAAGAGGCGGAAAACAAAAATTCCCAATTGTCTTGTTTTATCAGGAGTGGAGATATCCAAAAGCTTCTCGCCAAACCCGAGGATAAAAAGTTTCTGGATGCTCTGAAGAATCAATACTCAACCACGCAAAAACTGTTCAAGGGTGTGAAAAAGGAAGGGTTTAAAAAAGGGCTAACCCATGATATCCGGATTAACAATCGCCGGTGGTTGTCACTGATGGACTTATCCGGATGCGAGAGCGAAGTATTACGAATGTCTATCGATGCATTTATGAAATCCACCGGGAAATATCGTGATCTGTGTGTACAAACACAAATACTGAAAAAGGCAAGTTGTCGGATCTTGAGTTAAGAACAGATGTTCAAGTGTTACTTGATCAGCTGAAAATCAGGACGGATATCATTCCTAAAAAGAATAAGAATGAATGGCACGCATTCAGATTAAAAGCCAAGGCAGTCAGATACAAAATCGAATTTACAGGGAAGCTTATGGCTGCAAGGAGTATGAAACTGAGCTTGACAATTTGATTTTCCTGCAACAAAACCTTGGAAAAATGAGAGATCACGAGAAATTGAAGAACAAAATCGCAAAACAAGCGGATTCTTTTGAAAGTGAAGAAATACAAAACACCCTGCAAAAAATTCAAAAGCGTTTCCAGGAAAAATGGTGTGAAATAGCCGATTTTTTTGGAAGTCAATCCGTCGTTTACAATATCTATCTAAATCTCAAATTGTGCGTGAAAAATGTAACGAGGCATTTTACAATCCAGATTTTCAAGCTTGTGATTCAGCTTTTATGAAGGGTATGGGGTTTAGGGTCTAGGGGTCTGGAAAAAACCTTAAAGACTGTGTAGTTGTTTTTTGAATTTTACTAAACCCCAAACCCATAACCTAGACCCCTATTAAGTGTAGCTTATAGAAGGGAATAAGAGACACTGTTTAACAAGTCGTAATAATGACAGAAAGGTGGAATAAGTATGCAAATAGGCATTATTGTTTACTCAAAAACAGGTAACACTTTATCGGTAGCCCAAAAACTTGAAAAGGCATTATCAGAAGCCGGACACGATGCTCAGATCCAGAGGGTGAAGGTCAACACAGATGAGGAGGGCTCATCAACTAAGACCAGTTTAACAGCTACCCCCAAAGTCTCAGATTATGATACGGTCATTTTCGCTGCACCGGTGCATGCCTTCTCTCTGGCCCCGGCTATGAAACTGTATCTGGAACAGGTTGGGGATTTATCAAACAAAAAGGTATATGGCTTTATCACCCAACACTTTAAGAAAGCATGGATGGGCGGAAATAATGCCATTCGCAAACTTAAGTCACTTTGTAAACAAAAAGGGGCAGATTTGCAAATCACAGGCATTGTCAATTGGTCCAATAACGAAAGAGAAAAGCAGATAGAAGAGATTGTAAAAAAATTGAGTGCTATTTAAATTATCTCGGAACGTAGTTTAAACGCATGATAAATCGATTTTAAACGACTAACACAACCCTTTATTTTAGTGGGACCGGTAATTCAAAATGGACAGCGTATGAACTGCAACACTATTTGATTCAAAAAGGAATCAAAAATGAGGTTTTATCAATCGAAAACGAATTCAATAAAGCCGTAGGGGAGGACGTATGCGTGGCCACAAAAGGCAGTGGCCTGAGGAGTGTTTTGCCTAGAGGGCAAAAACTCCGTCCTCCCGCGGAATACAAACGTTTTGTTGTTTTTCGAGTATTATTCAATAAATCATGTTTTTGCAGTGGAACCATCTCACGATTTCAGTGCAAAAAGCTTTACTAATTCATGATCTGAGTTATTTAGAAAGCCCTACCTTAACTTTTGCTTTTTCCTTTGGCTTAAAATACTGAACCACTCCAAAATCAAGCATCACAAAATAGATTAACTCAAATCTGGCAGCGGTCAGTGTCCAAGGGAGCAGGAAGAAAACTGCTTGACTGACGGGAATACCAAATGCTGAAACAACGATGGATATGGCGAACAGATCAGCGGGTGCTGGAACCCCTATCGTGGCAAGGGCTGCTCCAACGGAGCCGATCAGGATAAAAATGTAATGCATCAGGGCTATTTCAATACCGGTCAGCTGAATCAAAAAAATCGTCGTTATGGCAAAAGTACTGGCCATGGACGGTACCAGCATGACCAAAATCAACGGCAAAGTTCCCTTAATCTGTTCATCGTTAAACTGGGGATATTTGTCACAGACCTCAAGTGCCGGCGGTATCGTTGCAATTGTTGACATCAGTGAAAAAAGAATCAAAGTCGGTTCCTTGATCATCTGCAGGTATTTCCAGGGATTAACCTTTGTCTTGTAACTTCCCAGAATAACTGAAATGACAAACCAGATACACAGAATCACAAATTGACATAGGGTGAATTTTAAAATGGCTGAAAGCATACCCGCATCTTCAATAAACAACCTGGCCTGTGGGAGCATCAAGGCAAAAAGGCCAAAAGGCAAAACGTAATACGACAACTTAAAGCGAAACATAAATAGCTCATTAAGGCTCTCAAAGGCGTCGATGATTTTTCCTCTTCTTTCAGATCTCTGATATTTCAATCCAAACGCACACAATATGGCAAAGAAAAGGATGGCCAACGTTTGGTTTTCTAAAAACGGTTTAAGGAGACTGTCTTGTATCATGGTATTGGGCAGTTTCCAAAACAACGTTTTCGGAGAGATATCGATGGTTTCTTCCAGTTTTTCCTCAGGACTTTCCTGCATGGCTTGAGCCACCTGTTGCCGATTTTCTTTCGACAGATTGCTACCGGGTTGTCCCACGACACCTACAAGAA
>CAYUYU010000080.1:0-11017 GCA_964449405.1 uncultured Thermotogaceae bacterium | reverse complement strand
AATATTGAGGAAAGGCTTAACCAGCCGGGAGGAACCCTTTCTGGAGGTGAACAGCAAATGCTTGCCATCAGTCGAGGCCTCATGAGCAATCCAAAATTGATGATGCTGGATGAGCCCTCTTTGGGACTTGCCCCCCTGCTGGTAAAAGAGGTTTTTGAAGTCATTGAGAAGATAAACAAAGAAGACGGTGTAACCATCCTTTTAGTAGAACAAAATGCCGCATCAGCATTAGGAATATCTGATTATGCATATGTTATCGAAACCGGAGAAATCATCATGAAGGGTGATGCCAAAGCCCTGCTGTCAAACCCTGATGTGCAAAAGGCATACCTTGGAATGTAACAACAGCACCAGCAAAACCTTCCTTGAAAAGAGACTGATGAGTCAAACTCATCAGTCTTTTTCTATAACTTTTTCCAACAATATTCAAATCCTCTGCTGTCCTTGAATACAAGGCCAAATATGGCGTTTTTGTTGTCCGTAAACTCATCATATTCTTTATACATAGCGATATCGTTCAGATAGATTTCATGATATTTTGAATCAAGCTCATCCTTACTGGAACACACGTACAACATCTTATCTATTATCAATCCAATCTGGTTTCCCGTTCTTTCACATAACCAGTAAACCTCAAAACCCATTCTTCTCAGGATGTTTAAAATCCACTCAAAATCACCTTTTTTTGTGATTTTGTAGCCTGTATCCGGATCTATAATCTCATCATTCCCGGGGTTCTTTTTCTCTTCAAGGCGGAAAAGCTTATTCATAATGGACTTGATTGTCTGTTTCACTTATATCCCCCCTATGTTTTTCTTCAATTCTATTCTAACAAGGCAACCGTGAAGAAAACGTGAAGGCATTCATTTTTCTTTTGTAAGAAAACCTAACAACATTTCGTTATATATACTGAAAGAAAGTAAGTTAATCATCATTGACCCAAAGATGCAATTGACAAATGAAAAATAACATACTATAATCATTTAAGACCAATATATAAGAATTAAATATCAAAATACCTAAGGAGGAGATGACATGAGTGAGTTTCATGAGGACAATTTACCGGAGGAAGCAAAGGAATATCACAGAATCATCAAAAGCGTTATAGAAGAACTGGAAGCGATTGACTGGTATAATCAGAGAGCTGCAGCAACAAGTGACCCCAGTGTAAAGGCAATCGTTGAACATAACCGAGATGAGGAAATAGAACATGCCTGCATGGGTCTTGAGTGGTTAAGAAGAAGAAATCCGGTTTGGGATGAGAACATGCGTGAATTCTTTTTCACAGAAGGGGATATCACAACTTTAGAAGAAGGCGGTTCGGAAGAAGCAAACGGCTCGATCAATAGCTCTTCAGACGAATCATTAGGTATTAAGGGTAAAAAGTTACAATAAAGGAGGAATGCAGATGGCTAATCTTAAAAGACATATTGCCCCAATCTCCCAGCAAGCATGGGATTTTATAGATGAAGAGGCAAGACGAATACTCAAACTGAAACTAACCGCAAGGAAAGTTGTTGATTTTGTTGGACCAAAGGGTATGGATTTTGCAGCGGTGAATACAGGTAGAAAAATCCCCATCGAGGATACACCACTTGAAGGGGTTAAATATTCAAAAAGACAGGTATTGCCAATGGTTGAAATTGAAGTGCCTTTTAATTTAAAAATGGATGAGATTGAATCTCTCGTAAGAGGTGCTGAAGATGTGGAAACGGATTCTTTGATAGAGGCTGCAGAAAAAATAGCCAAAGCAGAAAATCGGGCGATTTTTAACGGTTTATCTCATGCAAACATCAAAGGGATTTTACCCATATCTGAAAATGATCACATTAAAGTTGACGATGATTTAGTTACACCCGTAGCAGAAGGAGTAAAAGTACTTGAAGACCAGGGTATTGAAGGTCCATTCAACCTGATTGTAGGCGATAAACTGCGTTCACTACTGTACAAACCAAATGAAAAAGGGTATCCGGCAAAAAGAAGATTGGAAAACTTGCTTGAAGGAAGCATTATATTTGCCCCTGATTTGGAAGACAAAGGACTTATTCTGCCTGTAAACAGTGAGGACTTTGAATTCATCGTTGGTCAAGATGTTTCTGTAGGCTATTCGCACCAAGAAGGGAATGAACTGGTGTTCTTCTTTATCGAATCCTTCACCTTCAGAGTTAACGCTCCTGAAGCTTGTGTTGTACTGGAATAAAGCAAAAGCAAATATATAAATTCCCCAAAAGGCGCACCGTTTGGTGTGCCTTTTTTACTGCAACAAATCCTCATGCTTTGAATATTAAACATATGTTGTATAATGATTAGGCGCTTACAATGAATGCCCTAATAACAAAGTGAACTTGATAATCTTTCAAAACCCAAAAGTAGGAGGACCAAAAATGAACTTGAATTTCAGAAAACTCCAAGAAAATGAGACGATCGACTTTCTCAATATCCGCAATCGAGTTTATCCAGCATTTTCAACAACACCCCAAGAAGCGGAAAAAAACATCGAGCGTTATAAAAATTTCTTTGCCAAAGACACAGTCACTCCCATCGGAGCATACTCCCAGGACCAAAAGTTGATGGGCACCATGATTCTCTACGACTTTTTAATCAATTTCAGAGGGCAAGAAATCAGAACAGGCGGTATCGGTGGTGTTGGTGTTGATCTGATATATAAAAAAAGACACATCTGCAGGGATATGATCCAATTTGGCCTTCAATGGTTTATGGACCGAGGCATTTACAGCTCAATATTACATCCTTTCAGGGTCGACTTTTATAAAAAAATGGGTTATGGAGTGCTAACCCCCTTTTACAAATATCGTATCCCAACTGATAGGATTAAAAGGTACGAGTTGGCCAAAAAGGTAATTTTTTTAGATGAAAATAACATTAAGGATATCGCAATATGCTACAATGAACACTTTAAAAGAACAAACGGAGAAATTAAACGCCCTCCCCAATGGCCAAAAACCATGCTGAACAATCATTCAAATATTGTTGTTGGATATAGAGAAAAAGGAAAACTTTTCGCTTATGCTATTTGCACCCCATTGAAACTCTCTGAAGATAATTTTCTCAGACATGATCTAAAAGTTCACGAATTTATCACCCTTAGTACAAACGGCAGAAAAGCTCTTATGGGATTTTTGAGAAATCAGGCCGATCAGTTTGAAAATATTCGCTTCTATTCACAAGATGACACCTTCTATCAACAGTTTGATAACCCTGGTGATGACACCAAAGCTCTCTTCCCACACGTCAATCACTCCATGGCATATGTCAGCACCGGTCTGATGTTCAGAGTTCTTGATACCAAACGCTTTGTGGAGCAATTATCTTCAGAAACAAACAAGCAAGATGACGGCATTGTTTGTCTGTTTGAAATCAAGGAACCTTTCTTAAAAGAGCAACAACAGATCAAATTGAAAATAACCGAAACGGATATCTCCAGCAGTGAAGAAAAAGAAAATCTGAAAGTAAAACTCTCTATGGCCGATTTTTCATCTATGCTGTTCGGTGCCGTACCTATGAAAAAACTTGTCACCTACGGATTAGCCGAGTGTTCAGATGATGCTTTAATGAAAAAGGCATCAGAAATGCTAACCAAATGTGAAAAACCTGTCTATCATGCGGAGTTCTAAGAAAATTATCATTGATTATTATGGGGGTGTTAGTAAAATCCCCTACCCCAAAAGCTCATTCAAAATCGCAGCCATCTCATCCATTTCAAAATATTCAATATTCAAAGCCGGCAGCAGGCGAATAATCCTATCGTTAAGGACGTTAATCAACAACCCCTTTTCTTGTGCTTTTACTCTTAGTTCCGGATAAGGCTCTGTTAATGTGATACCAATCATTAGACCGGTTTGTCGGATTTCTTGAATCTTTTCGGATTGTTTTATCTTTGAAACAAAATAAACACCTTTTTCTTCGATATCATCCAAAATTTCTGATATTTTGTTAACAACCACTTTTCCACCGGCAATTGAGATAGGATTTGGGGCGAATGTGGAGCCATGGTCACCCTGTTGGAAGATGGTTTCGGTCCCGTTGAGAAATACCGTGGCTCCCAATGGCAATCCCCCACCGATGGCCTTCCCCAAGGTGATGATATCGGGATTCAAGTCAAGATGTTGGTAGGAGTAGAATTTTCCAGTTCTGCCCAATCCGGTTTGTATTTCGTCGCACACAAGTAATACATCCCTTTTTTTCACAGTATTGGTAATTATGTCAGCTATCTCCACATCTAATTTGACAACCCCACCAGAACCTTGAATGGGTTCAAGAAACAAGGCGACCGTTTCTGTTATATGCTTATCGATTGTCTCTATGAATTTCTCCCGGTTGTTGAAGGGAATGCGAATCACATTATCTAACAGAGGTTCGAAGGGTTTTCTGATGCGTTCGAATCCATTCAAGGATAAAGACCCCAATGTTCTGCCGTGAAAGGCGTTGTTGAAGGTTATAATCTTATTTTTGCCGGTGTATTGGGATTTCTTTTTAACCGCTTTAAGAGCTGCTTCAACAGCCTCTGTGCCCGAATTTGTAAAAAAAACTTGCCCGGTTCTGCCGGTCTTTGTAACCAACACTTTGGCAATCTCTTCCGCATCATCTTGGATGAAGAAGTTTGAGATATGCTCAAAACGTTTCATCTGACGTTCTTGAGCCTTAAGAACTTCTTCATGTGAATGGCCCAGCGCCAAAACACCGATACCGCTAAAGGTGTCTATATAACGGTTTCCATTTGTATCGTAAATGTTTACTCCCATTGCTCTGTCCACTTTAAAATCAAACTCTTTGTAAAGATTCATTCTAAACATAATTCAAACCCCTCATTCAGGCATTTCACAGCCTCTTCAAGCTTTACATGTGGAATTAACACAGAAATTTTGATTTCTGGTATCATTACCATTTTAACATTTATTGAACCTTTCGCCAATGCGCTATAAAGCCTGGACGCCACATCAAATTCAGTCTCATACGGAACTTGCAGTTTTTTTATGATTTGCCAGGATGGTGGTCCCGTTTTACTGGTTTCTTCATGCCTTGATCATTTGACTTTTACCCTTGGTCTTGGCATCCACTTCTTGTGTCTTTTTTGCCGGAATTCCAGCATAAACCGAGTTGGCTTCCACATTGTTCAAAACGACTGATCCGGCTGCAATCACCGCGTTTTTCCCCACTCTCACACCTTCTGTTATAACGGCATTCGCACCGATCAGCACGTTATCTTCAACAATGACTGGTTCAGCACTGGGCGGCTCAATGACACCTGCAAGTACGGCCCCCGCTCCGATATGACAGTTTTCACCAACATGGGCCCGGCCACCCAGAACTACGTTCATGTCAATCATCGTCCCTTTGCCAACCACACTGCCCAGATTCAAAACGGCTCCCATCATGATTACTGCCCCGTCGCCTATTTCCACATAATCACGAATGATGGCTCCCGGTTCGATTCTGGCATTGTACTTTGTCAAATCAGCCGTGGGAATGGCAGAGTTGCGTCGATCGCATTCGATGACAAAATCTTCGAGCAGATGTGCATATTCTTTCTTTATCTTTTGCCATTCTTTCAAAGAGCAAAACAAGATTCCAAACTGTTCGTTTCCGAAAAAACCCCTCAAACCAAGAATTTCATCACTCAGTTTTCCTTTAAGAGTGATTTTCATAGGCGTCTGCTTTTGGGAATTGGCAATTTTATCGATCAGTTCATAACTATCCATCTTGTTCCTCCATAGCACAAATTTCATCAAAGGTATAAAAACCCTTTTCAATATTAATAATTCTCTCTGCAGAAAAACATGCTCCCTCCGCAAAAGTTCTTGGAGAGATCGCCTGATGCTTGATTTCTATTACCTCACCTAATCCCGCGATCAGAACAGAATGCTCTCCAGGGATTCCCCCGGCACGAATACTGGATGTCGGTACTTCAAAGTCAAAGGATTCAGCGAGCATTTTGGCGGTTCCCGAGGGTTTGTCCTTTTTATTACGATGGTGTTTTTCAACGATTTCTATATCCCAGTCATGAACCTCTCCGGAGAGTCCCTTAATAATATTTTTCATAATTAGGATTCCTTTTGAAAAGTTTCTGGCATATACGACACTTTTTTTCTTGGCGTATGCCTTCAAAGTGTCAATATCTTCCACGTTTAACGCTGTGGTCCCCACCACCAGTGAACAATTGAAATCCTCAGCTTTCACAATAAGCCGGTCAAATGCTTTCGGAGTGGAAAAGTCCACGATGACTTGAGGAATATCATCTCTATATTCTTCTTTCAGATCGCACCGATAAACCAGCTCATGGCCTCTTTCTTTGAAGACTTCCTGAATCAGTCTTCCCATTCTACCTGAATAACCCATAATCCCGTATTTCATATGGCAACACCCAGTCTTTCCAATTGAACATCGATCAGCAACTGCGTTTCCTTGGATGCTTCTATGAGGGGAAGGCGCAAAAGATTTTCACAATACCCCTCTTTGAAACAGGCATATTTCACCGGTATCGGATTGACTTCGTTGAATAGGGCGTTCATCATCGGAATAAGCATCTTTTGATAGCGTCTGGCCTCCTGATAGTTCCCCGAAAGGGCCTCATCTACCAATGCACTAAATTGAGAAGGGAGCACGTTGGATATCACTGAAATACAACCATCCCCTCCAAGTCCAATAATGGGAAGCGCTTGATCGTCATTTCCTGAATATACCTTTAGTCCATTGGGTTTGATAGCCATCAAACGGGCGATTTGTGAGATATTACCGCTGGCTTCTTTTACACCAATCACATTTGGATTGGCCTTGTAGATTTCAATGACTGTTTCAGGCAAAAGATTGACTGATGTCCTTGATGGAACATTGTAGAGAATGATGGGCAGATTTGTTTCCTGAGCAATATGGGTAAAATGTCTGACAAGTCCTTTCTGTGTTGATTTGTTGTAATAGGGTGTGACAATCAAAAGGCCGTCGGCACCGGATTCTTCAGCCATTTTATTGTTTTCGATACAATGTTGTGTGTTATTCGTTCCGGTCCCAACAATAACGGACAGGCATCCATTTGCAATACGCACTACGGATTCTACGATTTGTCTTCTCTCGCTGTGGTCAATCGCGGGAGCTTCTCCTGTTGTACCCAGAACCACCAAGGCACTGACTGAGTTTTCTATTTGAAATTCACAAAATTTCTCCAATGCGTTGAAATCCACTTCTGTTTTGGTTACAGAACCTTCAATTCTATTGATAAAAGGCGTTATGATAGCCGTTCCTACTCCTCGAAACATATGATCATCTCCTTTGATTAATACGCCGATGTTCGGCAAGTATTCTGAGTGCGTTTGTGGCTGCACCCACCCTGATGTTATCCGCAACAACCCAAATCATAAACACACGCGGTGCCATCTTTCTCACTCTGGAAACATATGTAATGTCTGTCCCGGCTGCCTCTGATGAAGTCACGATATCTACTGAATATTTCACATTTGGGGTGCTCTGCACAGCTTCAACAAATGAAGACAAATCTGTGTCTTCTTCAAGCTTGATTAGAACCGATTCGCCATGAGCATATTCACTGGCAACCCTGGCCGCAAAAGGGTAAACGGTAATCGAATCATCTCCAAAAATCTTTCTGGTTTCGTTAATCATCTTTAAATCCTCACTGCTCATACCGGTCTCAGGATCAATCTCTCCAATCAAGGGGATCACATTTGCAAAAATGGGTTTTTCAAAGACCTTTTTTTGAGATTTATCAAAGTTTTCTCTGACATTCTGCCCCTTTCCGAACCATTCCATCTGGGTGTAATACTCATCCAACGCCTTTCTTCCGGCACCGGAGATGGACTGGTACGTCGAAACAACGATTTCACGTAACCCAAAATCTCTCAAGCCGTTCAGGGCAAGTACCATCTGGATAGTTGAACAATTTGGGTTGGCGATGATGCCACGATAATTTTCAAGCAGATGCCCGTTGATCTCAGGGACTACCAAAGGAATACCATCTTCCGCTCGAAAAACTGAAGAATTGTCAATGACTACATTACCAGCAGATGCTGCCGCAGGTGCAAAGCGCTTCGAAACACCTCCACCGGCGGAAAAAAGCAAATAATCGTATTGCTCGCTCATGACCTCATCTGTCAATTCCTCTACTTTTAGATTCGTGTGTTTATACTTTATATGTGAACCTGCAGAACGTTTTGAAGCAAACACCCTTAACGCTTCTACAGGTAAATCAAATTCTTCAATTAACTGAACCATCATTCTTCCAACTTCCCCTGTTGCTCCTGCTACTCCGATTTTCATATTGACACCTCCATAAAATGTCATTATAATTTATCTTACCCGATTTACTAAATTGAAGTCCTCTGTCAATCCCACCCAATCCTGCAAAAAAAAAGGCGCTTCTTATTGTTAAGAAGCGCCTTTCAATCATTATATTAAATAATAATCATTTTCTAAAAGTATTTGCTTATGTAACCCACAAAATATTCTAAAATGGGATCATTAATGTACACGAACCGCAAACACATTGAACCAGCGCTCCACAGTAAACTGTGACAGTAATACGGGTATTTCCCGTATTCCCAGGATATCGTTCCTTTGGGGGTAGAACGACACCCTTCGGTGTTCTTACCTTTCAGCCGGATAAATCCCCATTAACACCGGCTTACTCATCTTGAACACGCCTCCGATTCGGATATTAACTTGTCAAAAATGCATTCATCTTGCCCGAATACCCATTGAGTATATCATGAAAGGTTGAAAAAACAAAATTAACTTATCAATTGCAATTTCTGCTTAATTTTAGAAGTATTTACCATTTTTTATATAAGCACTTTAGAACTATTTGCTTTTTGTCTTTCTTTTATCATTAAAAGGAAACTAATTTTGTTGTCAATCATCAAAGAAACGCAATGTTCAAGTGCTACAATTATGTTGCGATATTCTTTTTTATTCTCTCTTCAAGCATAAAATAAGGGGGTAATAACAATGAAAAGAATCAGACCGGCGATTATTGTAATCATGATCATCCTCCTGAGTTTCATACTGCTTTCCTGTAGTGGTGGAGTGGCAGTTGTAATTGATTTAACAGGAGCGAAAACCCAATTTGTAACTTGGATTGGCAATCAGGAGGATGTTCCCGTCAACGCAGTAGGCAATTTCCTCTGTACTTTAAACGTGGGAGATGTCATCTCCTCTGAAGACCCTACAGAAGAAGAATCATCCGCAAGGCAATCAGATCCTGTGAATGAAGCGGGTTGGCTCTTCTATCTGGATGAACAGCCGGGGGGGTTTTATCCTCATCCCGGAAGAATTCTCGCCATTAGTCAAACGGGGAAGATCATGTTTCAGGAGCAAACGCAAGGATGGCCTACCGTGAACCAGCAAATCCCTGATATTTTCACAGAACCAAACAGCACAAGAATTACAAAAGATCCCGGTAACTGGACTGTTTACAATCCCTCTCATGTATTCATCCCGGCTGTTATCTTTAGATGGTATGATATTTTTCCAATTCAATTGAGAAAATTTGGTGCTTTAGTAACCTGTGGATTGACACCGTCACAAAATTTACATTACGAAACAATGCAAGCAAGTGATCAGATGTTTGATGCCTTGTGGGAACTCTTTAACTGCGAAGTTGGCGATGAAAGAGTGGTTAAGCTTGAAAATCCAAATAATCAAGCAGCAGATATAGATGATGCAGTTGCGGATCTGATTAACAATAAAGGGGTAACTAATCTAACGCTTTATTTTATTGCCCATGGCGCTTATCAATATATGAATATGGGTGGTTATGGATACAATTGTGCAACTTTGAAAACATTAATGAATGAATATCAAAATGTTACCTTTACCTTGATATTTGAAACCTGTCATGGTGGGAGTTGGACTGATTATTTCCAAACTCAAGCTATGCAAAACGTTGATATGGTTATCTCATCAACCACCAGCGCTAAGAACGCTTATGGAGACTGGGATTCAGCAGAGGGAATCACTGATCATAATTGGGCTGAAGATCAATACATCGAGTTTACAAGCGATTTTCTCCTTCAAATGGAACTTTGGACTGATCCTGCCAACTGGCCAAATGTTCAAGCACTAACAAACCCGGCGTTTGGTAACAACATACTCAAATTGTACTATTATTGCTACAAATGTACCAAAAACCATAATTTTCCTGATGCAGGTGCACCAATTTATCAATCCTTTGTCCTTACTGAACGAACACCTATATTAATTCAGGAACCGCAAATTTATTATCAGTGATAACAAAAACAAATAATACGGGCGGACACACCGGTCCGCCCCTACAGACTTCATTCCCAATTAAAACTCTGTTGAATATGTTCTTCTTTTGAAGATTGATCCGCATCAGACAGTAATAACTCCAGTAATTCCAAGAGAATTCTTCTGGCGCTTTCGTCTTTACGCAGTTTATCCAGCCTGCCAAGGTTACAAATGACCTTATGCCGGCTGATACCTTGTTTATCTCTGTAAGATTTTACGACTTGGAGATATAGTTTTCCTTCAGTGTTCGTTTTCTTTAAAAACATACTCAATTATAGCATGATTATTAATATGAGAGGGACAGTATTCATTTAAAAACTCAATTCAGTTATTTTCCAATCTATACAAAACTCGTATGGGCATTTCACGAATTGCCCAAATCCACCACAGATGGAGCATATCATTTTTTCTCTCTCCAAAAACTCTCCGCATAAACCAGGCTCTTCCCATCAGTTTGGTCAATCCGATGCAAGATACGATCTTTATCGACAGCCTTATTATGGATATGAATATCATTGGGATACGTTGTTTCTCGTTTATAATAAATCCTTAGATTTTTCAACATCATCTGATCCGTCACTTCATCCGGGACGGACTCGTTGATCCAGTAGGCATACACCGTATTATTCACATGCTCATAGGCATCCACATCGCGTTTTCTTACTCTGAATAATACTTTCTCATTGTCTCATGATGTGCACGAATGTAACGATTCTTGTAACAAACCCGGAGAACGGCATAA
>CAYUYU010000079.1:0-11026 GCA_964449405.1 uncultured Thermotogaceae bacterium | reverse complement strand
AAACAATTAAAAGACGGGTAGACCCGATATAAAAAGAATCCATCCTTTTTTAAAGGAGTTATTCGTAAATCTGTATAAACATCCCTGGGGTATATTCTAAAGGACCCCACCTTTTCACCATTATTAAAAATGAGCTCTATCGATGACTTGTCCAAATAAACATCCATTTTATCCACCGGGTTTTTCATTGCGTATTCCTCTTTAAGTTCGATCATTCCATTTCTTAACTCCGTGATCTCAAAATAGCCCATTGATTGATCCAAAATCAGCTCATCCTCTCCACTAATGAAAACAATCAGAAAATCCTTTTTTTCAGGTTTGTACGTGAAGAACAAGCAATTCTCGAGATTTGCAATATCAATGGATTTGACTGATTCTTGCCCCTTCAAGTGAAATGGCGCTGCTTCTATCAATGTATGAAATTCGTCCACAGGCTGTTGTATCAGCTTGTTTTCTTTCAAATCTAATTTTTTTGGCAAACCCATGATTCCGGCCCACCCTTCCTTGACTGTATAATTCTGCCTTTCCGGAGTATGTAACCAACCAATGGCTATTCTTCTATCCGCTTTATCTTGAAAGGTCTGAGTAGCATATAAATCATTGGCAAGGTCCATTGGCTCAATACAGTCAGGAACAAATTGATTATCCCGAAAATCTCCAACGGCATAGTAATTTCGTCTGGTACCGTTTGTTGTGAATCCTGCAGAAAAAAGCAAAACCCATTTTCCAACCAACTGAAAAAAATCCGGGCATTCGATGACCGGTCCAAACCGTCTGGGATCAAATTCACAGAGCACACTTTCATAATCCCAGTGATATAGGTCTTTTGAACGATACAAAAGAATCTTGCCAACACCGTTTTCTCCCGATCCAATGACACAATAGTATTGTTTGTCATTCATCTTGAAAACCTTTGGATCTCGATAATCGTGAACACTTGGATTTGGAGGCGTTGCGATAACAGGATTACCGGTGTACTTTTCAAAATTAACACCATCTTCAGAAAAGGCAATACACTGTTCCTCTTTGAGCCTATCCGGGAAAATATTCGGATCATAATATTGTGTATACATCAGTAACAACTGATCATCTTTCTCTATGGCCGAACCGGAAAAGATACCACTATCATCTTCTTTGGAAAATGGTTGATCAGGGTAAAGTGCTACAGGAAGGTGCATCCAGTGAAACAAGTCTTTACTGACAGCATGTCCCCAGTGCATCTTCCCCCATGTAGGTCCATGAGGGTTAAACTGATAAAACAGGTGGTATTGATTTTTGTATTCAATCAAACCGTTAGGATCATTTAACCAACCGATCATCGGAGAAAAATGATACTGTGGTTTTAAATAATAAGCCACTTCAATCATTCCTTATTTAATGCCGCTGCTCTTGACACTGTTGACAAAGTGTCTTTGAAGGATAACAAAGAGAATTAACACTGGTATGGTCATCATACTGGCAAAAGCCATGATATCTCCCCAGTCTCTTGGGTACTGGCCAAAGAATTGTTGCATGGCAACTGGCAAAGGTCTAAACTCCTCACCTCTGGTGACCATCAAAGGCCACAGGAATAACCCCCATTGCATGAGAAAATGTAAAATGGCAACACTTGAAAGAATGGGTTTGGATAAAGGCAATGCCAATTTCCAATAAATCTTAAACCAGCTGGCACCATCGATAAGTGCCGCTTCCTCAAGGGCCTTCGGGAACTGAATAAAAAACTGATAAAAGAGGAAAATATAGAACGGATTGGCAATAAATGGAATGATCTGCACCTGATACGAATCCATCCATCCCAGATTGTTCACCAGCCACAGCAAAGGAATGGCGATGGCTTCAAAGGGTATGATCATCAGCGCCACAATGCCACCTACGAGAACCGTCCTTCCTTTAAAAGAAAACCTTGCCAAACCAAATGCCAGCATACTGTTCACGAGCAATCCTGCCAACACGGTACATGAAACGATAAACACCGAGTTAAACATAAAACGGCCAAAGTTCATTCTGCCAATGACGCCCTGATTCTCGGTTTTTTTAGGATCTTCAGCGTCAGGATCGCCGATATAATTTTTCAAAGAAACGTTTGTTGGCACAAAGGCCATGATGGAGCCCATTTTATTGACAATATCACTTTCATCGGGGTTGAGAGAGGTTGTGACCATGTACACCAAAGGAAACAGAAAAAAGAGCGCCAGAAGGATTAGGAGGAAATAACCGATGATTTTGTCGAATATAATGACTCGTTTCAAGCTTCTTTGCTTGAGCATGATCAAACCTCCCTTTCTTCACGAAGTATCAATCGTTGTATGATGGAAATGGCCAAAACGATTAAGAAGAAGACGACGGTGATAGCCGAGGCATACCCCACTCTTTGTTTTGTAAATCCGTTATTATACAGATGGAGGATAACCGTATAAGTGGTATTATTCGGCCCGCCATTGGTCATGATCTTGATTTGATCAAACAGTCTCAAGGCCAGAATTGTTGTGGAAATGAGAACGAAAGCCGTTGTATTTCTTAGCTGTGGGAGTGTAATGTTCCAAAACTTCCGCCATTTATTGGCGCCATCAATGGTCGCGGCCTCATAAAGCATTTCCGGGATCTCCTGGAGACCAGCTAAGAATATGAGCATCTGAAAACCCGCTCCCTGCCAAATAGACATCAACATAATCGCTGGAAAAGCCCATTGGGAATTTTTGAGAAAATCAACAGTCTCCCAATTACCAAAGGTAATTGCTTGCATAAAATTGTTGATCAAACCTTGCGGGTTATACATAAACGTCCAAACTACTGAAACAACAACCATAGTGGTAACCGTTGGCATAAAATAAGCCGTCCTGAATATTTTCACGCCTTTTAAATGCTTGTTGACGACCATTGCCATGCCCAACGCCAAGATTGTTTGAATGGGAACCACAATGGCAGCAAACACAAAGTTGTTTTTCAACCCAATAAAAAACAAATCATCACCAAATAGCCGCTCATAATTACTCCATCCAACGAAACGCGTTGGCACTCTGCTTAATATCCTTTGATTGGTGAATGATAACCCAAATGACATCAAAAAGGGTAAAATCATGAATATTCCCAGCAAGATTAATCCAGGCAAAATAAACAACATCACAGCCCTTCTCTTCTTTTTTGAAAGTGCATAAGCCATCCACTAAAACCCCCTTCTGTAACTGACATAAAACAAGCCCCTTATCAACAGGGGCTTGTTTTTATTAAAAATGCTCAATCGGTAGGATATCCTGCATTATCTTCAATATCCCATTCAATTTCACTTACAGCTCTATCTAAAGAATCTTTCACATTTGATCCGTTTGCAATATCCTGAAGAGCTCTTGAGAATTCAAGGCTGATAACCGGATAAGCCGGGGTTACTGGTCTTTCTACTGCAATGGTGTCAGCTTGTTCAACAAACAGGCTTAAAGGGCCACCTTTTTGATATAATTTGGACATCTCTACGGCTGAGAATCTGGCTGGTACCGCACCATTAGCATTGGACATCTTCAATATTTCCTCCGGTCTCATGATGAACCTGAGGAATGTCCAAGCTGCATAAGGATGCTTGGAGTTTGTTGTTACTCCCCAACACCATGATCCCAGACCCGTGGCCTGCCCACCGAATCTTGAATCTTCATCCCCAAGTTTTGGCATGGGAAGAAGCACCAAATCATCCCCGAGAGCTTCTTTTGCTGGGTTATAATACCAATGTCCACACCAAGCCAATGCACCTGTTCCATCCATAAGTGCGGCGTCATTGGCGGGACTGAGATTGACATATCCTTCTTCAATCAACGATCTGAACCATTTTCCTGCTTCAACAGCCTCAGGGCCATTTAAAACGCCTTCCGCTGTCATGAATGTTTCTCTGTCAATCAAATCTGCTCCAAAAGCTTGAAATATTGGAGAAAACCCATAGGCAAACCATTCGCCTGGTCCATAGGCAAACATCAGATCCAACGGATAATTCACTTCAGGAAGGGCCTTTAGTTTTTCAAGTATTTCCATGAATTCAGCCTTGGTCCAGGCATCTTCAACACCCTTGGGAATTCTAGCTCCGATTTTTTCAAGATAAGCCTTATTTCCCCAAATCCCAAGACCTGAGTCAAATGTACCGAGGGCATAAAGATCTCCCTGATAAGTCCCTTGTTTTAAAATGGAAGGCAGTAAATCATTCTTCAGTTCATCAGACATATAAGGATCAAGCGGCCTTATGTACTCTGCCCAGGCATAATTTGTCATATAGGGACCATCGAGATCCAACAAATCGGGTAGATCGTTGGCCAATGCGGCTGCTTGAACCTGCTCGTTGTATGAACCTTCCGGCAATTCAACGGCGTTTACATGAATCAAATCCTGCATGGCATTAAATCTCTCAACCTGGTCTTGTAATACATTTCTCTCTTCACCGCGACCCGAATGGAACCAAAGATCAATCTCAACAGTGGCAGAAATCAACATCGTTACTGATAGAACCATCATCAATAAAAACAACAACTTTTTCATTTTTAAACCTCCTTATTTTCCCACTTAAGGGTAGTTATAAGATGTTTACCTGTTTGTCCAACTTTAAATCATTTAATTGTTCAAACCCTTGAATACATTTTGTTGAACTAATAATCGTTTCCTTACCTTTCCAATCACTAATCAATTTCAATGATTTTTTAAAGAGTTTGGAAGAACTGGCAAAGATATAGATATTGGTATTTAAGGCACAGATTTCAGTTTTTACCCTTGCTTCAATGGTATTAGAAGCATAAAACCCTGTTTCGTCCATTCCATTTATCCCCAGAAAAACCTTGTTGACCGAATACTTTTGAAGGAGTGGGCAAATATCCAAATCGATAAAATTGAGGGAACTTTTCTGGAATGTCCCTCCAAGGACAAATAGATTGATATTCTCATATTGCACCACTTCATTAATGATATACAGAGAATTGGTCACCACGGTCAGGTTCAAAGGAGGGTTCTTGAGGAGTTCTTCAATAAAAAACAAAGTGGAACTACCAGCATCTACAAACAAAACATCATTCTTGTCTACAATGGAAGCAGCCTTTTTTGCCATTTCTAACTTTTCTGATTTATCTATAGCCTTTTGTTCCTGAAAGGAAGGGTCAAATATCTTTGTCTTCAACTTAACAGCACCCCCGTGAACACGTACCAACAAGCCTTTTTGCTCGAGTAAATTCAAATCTGCCCGGATAGTAACCTCCGATACAGAAAGACTTTCAGATAACGCCTTCGATTTGACCTGTCCTTGTTCTTCCAATATCGTCAAGATCTTGTTCAACCTTTCTTCTGTTAGCATTTCATCCTCCTTTATTCATACATTAACACAACTTAACACAACAGGCAATCTCGTTCTTGTGTGTTGAGCCTTCATTATCTTTCGTTATTCTTCGTATGGTTATTATCTCTTTCGTTTTTGTAGATTTTCGTAAGTATTCGTAAGTTTATTTAATTTGGAAACAAAAAAGCACCTTCCACTTCCCAGCGAAAGGTGCACAATATCCGGAGTAAGGACTTACAGTTGCTCTTTAGCTACCTGCATTCCCCGTTTAACGGCTTCTATGTTTAGTTGTACCAATTTTGCCTTTTTTCCAGTGAGCTTATTTTCCAATGCCTTTTGAACGGCATCCAACGTAATAATCTTGGCAGATTCGATATATGCTCCCAATACAACCATATTGGCAACTTTTAAGTTACCTAACTCATCGGCAATCTTGTTGGCATCAATCTTGATGACTTTGATATCCTTTCTTTCCGGCTCTTTATCAATCACTGATGAGTTGAGTATCATAATTCCGTCTTTTTCGAGTTCATCTTCGAACTTCAACAAAGAGGGGATGTTCATGGCAATGACTTCTGTAGGCTTGTCGATGATCGGTGACCCCACTGCTTCATCATCGATAACAACCATACAATTGGCTGTTCCACCCCTCATTTCAGGGCCGTAAGAGGGAAGCCATGTGACATTTTTACCTTCCACCATTGCAGCATAAGAAAGAATCTGACCAATGAGCATAACGCCCTGTCCGCCAAAACCTGAGACGATTGTGCCGTGAAGACTCATTTGCCATCACCTACCCTGTCAACAAAGACACCGAGTGGGTATTCAGAAAGCATCTTATCCTTTGCCCATTCAATGGATTCAAGAGGCGTTTGACCCCAGTTTGTTGGACAGGTGGAAACGATTTCGATCAGTGAATAACCCAATCCCTTTTGCTGGGCGATAAATGCTTTCTTAATGGCCTTTTTTGCCTTTTGAATCTGTTGGGGAGTAAACAAGCCAACCCTTTCCAAATAAGCAACACCTTTTAAATTTTGTAATAATTCACACACATGGACCGGGTATCCCATATCCGTTACATCTCTACCGTATGGCGAAGTAGTGGTTTTCATTCCTTCCAACGTTGTTGGAGCCATCTGTCCACCGGTCATGCCGTATATGGCGTTGTTGATGAATATCGTGGTGAATTTTTCTCCTCTGTTTGCAGAATGCACAGTTTCGGCTGTACCAATTGCCGCCAAGTCACCGTCGCCTTGATAGGTGAACACCGTTCTATCCGGCATGGCCCTTTTTATTCCGGTTGCAACCGCTGTGGCCCTTCCGTGGGCAGCAACTGTTCCATCCACATTGAAAAATTCGTACGCAAAAACGGAACAACCAACCGGCGCTACCATGATGGTGTTTTGAGTCAATTCCATTTCATCAAGAATTTCCGCTACCAGTCTGTGTGCCACGCCATGCAGACAACCCGGGCAATAGGTAAACTCTTTGTCTGTTAAAGCTTCCGGCCTTTTCATGATTAATTTTTCAGCCATATTCAAACCCCCATTTCCTTTTTCAAAGCGTTAAGGACTTCTGTGGGTGTTGGTACTACTCCACCTGATCTTCCATAAAAAGGTGTTGGTACCTTTCCATTGACACCAAGTCGGACATCTTCCAGCATTTGTCCCATGCTCATTTCTACACTCATTAAAAACTTGCATTTGTCAGCAGCCTTTTCGACCGCTTTGTATGGGAAAGGCCATAAAGTAATGGGGCGAATAAGTCCAACTTTGATACCTTCGTCCATTGCCATTTTTATAGTCGTTTTAAGAATTCTTGCCATGGTGCCGTAAGCCACAAAGGCATACTCGGCATCCTCCATCATATACTCTTCAACTCTTACCTCGGCTTTTTCTATCTCTCTGTAAGTAGCCTGATAGCGTTCATTCATCTTTTCAAGTTTCACTGGGTCAATATCGAAAGAGGTAACCATATGCTTTTCCCTTCCGTTGGTTCCTCTTAATGCCCAATCTTTGTGCACTGATTTTAAATCTTTATTTGAAAATTCAGGAAGCGTCACCGGTTCCATCATTTGTCCAAGCATGCCATCTGCAATAATCAAAGCAGGGGTTCTGTATTTGTCGGCCATATCAAAAGCCAAGCCGATATGGTCCACTGCTTCCTGTAATGTGGAAGGTGCTAATACGATGAGTCTGTAATCACCGTGTCCACCACCTTTAGTTCCTTGAAAATAGTCCGATTGTGCCGGTTGAATATCTCCCAGGCCGGGTCCTCCTCGAACAACATTAATGAATACAGCAGGCAATTCTGCTCCTGCAATGTAAGAAACACCTTCCATCATCAATGAAAAACCCGGTGATGATGTGGAAGTCATAACCCTGGTACCTGTACATGCCGCTCCGTAAACCATGTTGACAGCTGCGACTTCACTTTCAGCCTGCAAGAAAGTACCGTCAATCTCAGGGAGCCTTCTGGACATATACTCGGGAAGCTCACTTTGTGGTGTTATAGGGTAACCAAAATACAATTTACAGCCAGCTCTGATTGCAGCTTCTCCCATTGCCTCGGTTCCCTTCATCATTATTTTATCGTTAGCCATTCTTTCACCTCGCTCTTTTTCATTAGATTTCAATCTTGTGTGATTTTGTAAACTTTGATGCATGTATCCGGACAGGTCATATAGCAAAAACCGCATCCTATGCATTTACCTTCCGGATCATCCGGTTGGGCGGGATGGTATCCCTTCATGTTAAATCCCTCAGAGAAAGAAATGACTTTTTGTGGACAAGCGTTAATACACAATCCACAACCTTTGCATCTTTCCTCATCAATCTCAATATATGCTCTTCTGGGCATCTTCTAACCTCCCTCTTAATTTTTCCAACAAACTTAGAAATGGGGTTTCATAAATCTTTTTATCATAAATTTCTCATATTGTGTTTCAATTTCCATACCATTTTCAACTACCGTGCATAGAACCGGTATCCCCGTTTTTTCAGAAAGCTCGGTTATATAGTCTTCTCCGTCCATAATTACTTGGGAATCAGTCTCATCACCCAAGTTTGTGTTATTAACCAAATAATCTGCTCTGATTCTTCCCTTTGAAGTTAATGCCTTAATTTGCCTTTTTATTTTCTCCGGATCATCTGCAAAGGGTCTGTGTCTGTTAATAACCAATAATCCTACATAACTGACATTTCTGATAAAATTATTGAGTGACCCTAAAACCGTTGCACCATCGTCATTTCCACCTACGTCAAGGATGTTTTTATATACTGGGTTTTGGATATAACCACCCACTTGCGGAACGATGATTGGCAAATCTGCCCTCATTAAACGTTCAGACGGCGTGATGACATCCAAGCCTTCCTTTGTCAATTCTTCCTTGACATCTCGAGACCTGAAATACGGGCTGATGGTATCAATATCGGCTAAGGAAACTTGCTCGTAATGCCTTCTGACTTTTAACGCCGTGTTGATTGCCAATTCGGTTTTTCCCGTTCCAAACATACCAAAAAAAATAATGAGTTTATTTTCCTCTATGATACGGTCTAAAAGGTTCAAATTATCTCACCAAAACCCTTAAAGGATCTCTTCAGCGTATGTTTTAATGTGTCTTTCACCACTTAAGGCACCAAGGGCCGCTTTAGCAAGGGCCTCTTCCTCATCTCCACCGGGGTAAACAAAGATTCTTGCCAAAAAACCTACCTGTTCACTGAGCCATTTAACAACGTGATCATTGTCGTAGGCAAGTCCCCCGGTTAGAATAATGCCATCTATTTTTCCTTTTAAAGGGGCAGACATCTTTCCAATCCATTTGCTGATCTGATAAACCATTGCCTTATAATAAAGTTCTGCTTTTTTGTCACCATCTCGAATCCTCTTTTGGATTTCCACCGCATCGTTGATTCCCAGATATGAAACGAGTCCCCCTTTTCCTTTTAGATTTTTTCTCATCTCATTCATGGTGTACTTCCCGCTGAAGCACAAATCAATAAAACTACACATCGGCAATGTACCCGAACGTTCAGGAGAGAAAGGACCATCTCCATCCAAGGCGTTATTGACATCAATTACCTTTCCCGCTTTATGAGCACCAACTGAAATGCCGCCGCCCATATGAACCACAATCAGGTTTAACTGCTCGTATGGTTTGCCTATTTCCTGAGCTGCTTTCATGGCAACGGCCTTTTGATTCAATGCGTGAAAAATGGAAACCCTTCTCATGGATGGGTCTCCGGAATACCGAGCCAAGCCACACATCTCATCCACAACCACGGGATCGGCGATAAATTTGGGGATATCTGTGCCCTTTGTTAACTCATAAGCCAATATGGCTCCTAAACTGGATGCGTGTTCTCCATATTTTCCCGATCGCAGATCTTCTAACATTTGTTCATCCACTTGATATACGCCACTGGGTATGGGCTTGACCAATCCCCCACGACCAATGATAGCTGCAAAATCTGATATTTTTAAACCGGATTCTTCAAGAAATTCCTTTATGATATTTTCCCTAAACTCATATTGATCAACGATTTTTGCAAAGGGTGATAGTTCATCCGCTGTATGTCGCAATGTTTTTGTCAGGTATTCATTTTCACCATCATAAATCGCCAACTTGGTTGAAGTTGAACCGGGATTGATAACCAGAATCTTCTCACTCATTTAACCACTTCCGAAAGCAGTACATTAAAGGCTATTGAATTAAGTTTGGTTTCATCACTGTCTGAACGGGATGTTAAAACAATTGGCACATTACCACCCAAAATTGAAGTGGCAAGCTTTGCTTTGGCAAGGAAAACCAATGCCTTGTAAAGCATATTTCCAGCTTCAATATTTGGGGCGATCATGATATCTGCCTTGCCGGCAACAGGACTTTTTATTCCCTTATG
Organism: uncultured Thermotogaceae bacterium; assembly: GCA_964449405.1. Classification (GTDB taxonomy): domain Bacteria; phylum Thermotogota; class Thermotogae; order MWEM01; family MWEM01; genus JASUTC01. Next base: position 832 of record CAYUYU010000079.1, on the reverse strand, counting down.
CTCAGCAGACTCAATCGAAACCACATTATCCAAAGCGAAAGGGCCATCTACAATTGCACCTTTCAACTGACCTCTGTCTGCCATCTTGGATATGATAGCTGCATCCATCGTTGCAGGCATTTTCGAGTTCACTGTTTCTACAGCTCCCAACAAACCAACCTTTGGCATATCATTGCCAAGGGCATTGGCAGCTTGGATGGTATTTTTAATCAAATCTATTTTTTGTTCCAATGTAGGTGTAATAACCAATCCGGGATCAGCCAGAATCAACAGTCGATCAAAACCAGGAACCTCAAATACGGCATTCAAACTCATTGTCTTACCTGTCTTGAAGCCATACTCATCCCGTAACAGCACCTTTAGCAGGCTTCCTGTCTTGATTGAACCCTTCATCACCGTATGGGCAGCTCCATCCTTAACCAACTGAGCGGCTTTCATTGCTGCATCAGTGGGATTATGACAGTCGTATATTTGAAAATCACTGATCTTCGCATCGATTGCATTCAAGATCGCTTCTGTTTTCTTTTTGTTTCCACACAGACAAAAATTGGCAATACCCAACTCTTTCGCCATTTTGGCTGCCTTTAAAACCGTTTCATCATCAGAAGCTGCAATGGCAATGGTCTTGGTATACCCTTTTGCCTTTTCGATAATTTGTGAAATTTTGTTGATCACGATTGACTCACCTCCTCAAAAGTAAAGGTCCTGGGATTCTCTTCGCCTCTCAGGACCCTTAAACATCCCGTAGCAAGGGCTTCCAGTTCGTTTTCTCCCGGAACTACCGTTACCAGAGAATAACTGAATACGTATTCTTTAATCATCTCTACGAAAT
>CAYUYU010000078.1:0-11178 GCA_964449405.1 uncultured Thermotogaceae bacterium | reverse complement strand
TTTGTCTGACAACTTTGTAAAATTCCCAGACCTGTATGGGCTGATAGATCCCAAAGGTCATGGGATGAAGCTCGCGGATTTTCTTAGCCGCTTCCAATTCATCCTGCCAGGTCCAGTCCAGTGTCGGATATTCTGCCCCGGCTTGATCGAACAAATCTTTTTTGTAAATCAAGATAACATTGGAAAAACTAAAGGGTAGTCCGTACTGTTTCCCGTCTGCTTGAAAGGCCTTTAATGCCATCTCGTTGATATTGCTTTCGTCAAAATTGACATTTTTCATAGGTTGCGCCAAATCCAATAATACACCTTTTTTTGCATAGGTGTAAAAATTCTCGTAATTCAATTCAAATGCGTCGGGTGGATTATTCCCGGCAATCAAAGTCATGAGTTTTGTGAAATAGTCACCAAAGCCCACCGTTTCAATTTCCACCTTAATATCCGGATTTTGTTCTTCAAAGATATCCTTCATCTCTTCCAGGTGCTTGGTGTTGTCCCCTGCTGATGAAAAATTCATAAACTTTACGGTTGTAACTGCAAAAGCCATACTTGCTACAATACTAACAATCAACACGAACAATAAACACTTCTTAAACATAAAATCCTCTCCCTTTAAATTAAAAGATTTTTCTTATTTCAAACCACCGACGTTGAACCCAACTTCGATGTGTTTTTGTGAAAAAGCATAAACGATGATCATGGGAATGATTGAGATGATGGCTCCAGCCATCAACATGTTATAGTCTGAGGCGTGCTGGCCGTTTAAAAGGCTTAAGCCAACGGTCAACGTCATTTTCTCTTTGGAAGTCAATACAATCAACGGCCAAAGATAGGCATTCCAGTTCCCCATGAACGTTAAAACGGTTACCGTGGTCAAGGCAGGTTTAATCAGTGGCAAAATGATCTTGAAAAACACTTTCACCCTTGAAGCGCCATCCATGAAAGCGGCTTCCAGATAGCTGTCCGGCAACGATTTGATGTTCTGGCGCAACAGAAAAGTTCCAAAAGCGTTGAAAAAGCTGGGTAAGAGAACCCCTGTATATGAATCCAACAAATTCAATTCTCTTAAAATCAAATAATTGGGGATCATCAATAAATTTCCCGGGATCATCATGGTTGCCAGGAAAAATCCAAATAAGATTTCCCGCCCTTTAAAATTGATCTTTCCAAAAACGAAGGCAGCCATGGAAGCGGACAAAACACTGATAACCGTTCCCACTACCGAAATAAACAGACTGTTAAAGATAGACCTGCCAAAAGGAAATATCTCAAATAATTTCAGATAGGAATCAAAACTGGGTTTTTCCGGCAACCACTGAATGGGAATGGTAGTGAGCGCTTTCGTCTCTTTTAGAGATGTGGAAAGCATCCAGAAAAAAGGTAATAGCGCAAATACCGCTAATAAAATAACAACGATATAAAAAATGCCCCGTCTATAAATAAATTGTCTACCCCTCATAATGCACCCACTTCTTTTGAAGTTTTAATTGAATAATCGTGGCAACAAAGATGAACCCAAATAAAATCCACGAGAAAGCCGTGGCGTATCCCATCTTGTAATAATCAAAGGCATAAGTGTAAATTCGCTCCACCATTACCTGTGTGGATCCGTATGGCCCTCCCTGTGTCATAATCATGACCTGTGGGAAAAGCTGGAAAGAGTTAATAATTGAGATGATGATGACAAAAAACATAGTCGGAGAAATCAACGGTAGCGTGATGTTGAAGAAATTTTGAAATGGGGATGCACCATCTATTTTTGCCGCCTCATAATAAGTCTTGTCGATGGATTGGAGGGCGGACAAAAAGATCAACCCAAAATAGCCCATATCTTTCCAAAGACTGGCAAACACAATGCCAGGCATCGCCCAATGTTTATCGTACAACCAACTGGGACCATTCAACCCAAAAAACTGAAGAATCTCGTTGATAGGCCCGTAATAAGGACTTAACAGCCATCTCCAAAGCAAGGCAGCCGCTACCCAGGACGTTAAAACCGGAACATAAAAAACGACTCTAAAGATCTTTCTGCCCGGTACCTTTACATTCAAAAGCGAAGCCAATCCCAGAGAAACGATGAGTATCAACGGGATGTATAAAACGATGAAATACAGTGTATTTCCCAAAACCTTCCAAAATTCGGAACTTTTAAGGATTTCGATGTAATTATCCAACCCCAAAAAGTTTATCTTACTCAAAACATCCCAATCCGTCAAACTGAGAAAAAAAGAATATCCGAATGGAAGCATCTGAAAGACTGCAAGACCAAACAAACTGGGTAAAAGGAAGAACAGGATATCCAACGCTTTTCTTCGCTTATTCAAAGTAACCAAAAGTGCCACCGCCTAAAAGATACTTTCTTCACTGAATAAAGTAAGTATATAATACAACATTCTTTTAGCTTTGTCAAGCGTTACTTGTTTATTTGTTTCGGGGGATGTTGAATGACTTGGAAAGCTTGATTTAAAATGACTTAGTGTTTAAGCTATCCTGGATAGCACGACTTAAAGCTTCTATCCCCTGTTTTATATCATCCCTTTTGACAGCGGAAACAGAAACCCTTAAATACAACCCATCAGGCTTTTTCGTAAAGAATTCCCTGCCTCCGAAGACTTTTACTCCTTCCGCCTCACATATGTTCAACAGTTGTTCTTCACGTTCGGGGGGAAGGTCTACTTTGATCCAAAAAAGATACCCCCCGCTGGGACAATTCCAGGAAACCCCTTTAAAAGACAAGTTTTTCTCAAGAAGGGTCTGAGCATTTTCCATTTTTTGTGAATAATGCTGATTGACTTTTTTAATAAACCGTTCAAAATATCCAGCATGACAAAATTCATAAAGTGCCCCCTGTGTTAGTGTATTCGACGATAAATGACTGACCTTTTTCAGAGCCGTCAGTTTGGAAATAACCGCTTTTTCCCCAGCAATCCATCCCGTTCTCAAACCCGGAAACAATACTTTTGAAAAGGTTCCCAAATAGAAAACAATTTGATTGTTATCCATGCTTTTTATGGGAAGGACCTTTCGGTTAAAATAATCGATTTCCTCTTCAAAACTATCTTCAATTAAAGGAACCGAATACTTCAAACACAATGACAGCAATCGTTCTCGATGGGACTGAGAGGTTGTGATACCGGTGGGATTGTGAAAGGTGGGCACGGTATAGATGAATTTTGGCTGGCTGCTGTTTGAACAGTGTCGCTGAAGCTGCTCTTCAAGAATATCCAAGTTCATTCCATCGGAACTCATAGGAATACCAACGATTCTCAAACCGTGAACCCTCATTTGCGAAAGAGCCACTCTGTAGCCCGGGGTTTCAAGGAAAACTGTGTCGCCTTTTTCCGTAAAGAGATTGATCAACAGTTCCAAAGCCTGGGATATTCCCTCTGTCAGCAGCACTTCATCCGGATAAACATCGATGGAATGGGTTAACATCCTTTTTGAAATCCATTCTCTGAGCGGATAATACCCCATCGGATGGCCATAATTGAGCAGCGAAGGAGAAACATTCAACAACAGTTTGTTCAGTGATTTTCTAAAAGCTGCCACCGGAAAGATTGACGAGTCAAGATTCATGGTACTCATATCGATAATATTTTTTGAGTCCTTTTTCTCCACTTCCGGATGAATGATCCCGTTGATGCGTTGGGATTTTTCCATCCCGATGATGGTTTGGTCATAGTCCAGGGCAATTTCCCCGCGAGTCTTCTTGTTGACGATAGAAGCCCTCTTTTTGACGGTGGTATAAGCCCCCTGATGACTGTTCAAATACCCCAATGCCCACAGTTCTTCATAGGCCTGAACAACGGTTTGCCGACTGACATCAAGTGTTTGAGCCAGCTTCCGTGTTGATGGGAGGACGTCGCCAGTCTTTAAGCTTCCGGTTTCTATCATCCCGGCAATTTTATCTACAATCTGAAGATATAAGGTTTTTTGAGACTTTTTATCCAGTTGAATGATCAGCAACAATTTTCCCCCTAAGATTTTGGTTCATTATAAACCCTCTTTCATCTCTAAACAAAATCTCAGCTTGATTCTGTGGATAATTTCCTCTCCTTATAACCGTAATTAAGATAAATGCCAAAGATAATAATGGCAGCTCCAATCATGAGCGTAGGAGTTAATATTTCATCCAGAAAGATGATTGAAAAAAGGGCCGTAAAAATCGGAACCAAACTGTAAAATCCCATGGTTTTAGTCGCCCCGATGAAATGGATGGAAACTTGATGCAGCAGATAACCAACTGCCGAGGCCAAAGTTCCCAAATAGATAACCGCGAACTTTTCTTGAAGGGTTGATGCCATCCAGATTTGGAACGGTTTTTCTCCCATGGCAATGGGGATCATAAAGAGCAGTGAGAGGATGAAGCTGTACCCGGAAAGAATAAATGGTGAATAGCGTTGCATGATCTTTTGGCTGAAAACGGCATAAAAAGAGTACAAGATCACAGCCACAAACATGATGAGATCACCGGGGTTAAACGAAAAAGCTTCTGTTCCAATTTGAAAACCATTGGTTATGGTAATCATCACGCCAAACATGGCTATTGAAACGGCAAATAATTTGATGGGTGTCAGTCGCTCGCGAATCAATAATGAAGAAATCAGCAAAGTCATCAAAGGATTAATGGCAACAATGATGGCTGCCTTAATCGCTGTTGTATAGGAAAGGGCAAGAAAATACAAAATACCATAACCAAACCCTCCTGAAATGGCAATCATGATCATGACCGGCAAATCCTTTATCTTCAAAATCGCCTTTTTCCCTTCCTTTTTAATCATAATCGGGAAGATGATCAAGGCAGAAATCAAGTATCTGAAAAAAGTCAGTGTTAAAGGCGGAAACCGGTCCACCGTAACCTTACCAATCACAAAAGAGCCACCCCAAAACATGGTAACAAGCACCATGAGTAAATAAGCATAGCGTTTCATAAGCCTTCAGAGCCTATTAAACAAATCGTTTTAAATTCCATATCATATCCCTCCCCTTTGGTTAATGGACTATAAAACAATTTTGGTATTTAAGAAAGGTCCAATAAAAGAGATTTATATGATACCAATTTGTTGAAAGGGCAACCATCCATGATTCCCCTGAAAAAAGTGCATTTTAGATGTCATATTCGAAAAATTAAACGTTTTGTATTTGCGGGAGCCCTGGAGTTTTTGCCAAGGGCAAAACACTACCCAGGCCACTGTCTTTTGTGGCCACACACGAGGGCTCCACTACAAGAACTAGTAAAGCCCTAAAATATAGGCGTAGGGGAAGAGGGCGGCTTGTTGACTGCGTCAAAAAGCTTGTGCCCTCCCGCAGGACAAATATGTAGACATTTTTTAAGTAATCAATCGCAAAAAGGGTTTTTCAGTGCAACCATATAATATCTAAAGATTTTTTTCTACATTATCAAAGGGTTCAATTTACGGGGGTTATATGTATAAAACAAAGGATCACTTCGTGATAACCGACCAAACAGACAAAATCGACAGAGATTTCGTTCTAAAATCCTTAAACCAAACGTATTGGGCTGAAAACAGAACAAAGCAAATCAATGATACAGCGATTGATCACTCTATTTGTCTTTCTTTATTTGATAGCGAAAAGCAAATCGGTTTCGCAAGAATCGTGACGGATAATGCCACATTTGCCTGGATTGCCGATGTCTTTATCGATCCGCAATATCGTGGTCTGGGGCTTGGCAAATGGTTGGTGGACAATGCGGTTAATCATGAAAAGATAAGAGATGTTGGCTTAAAGCTTCTCAAGACAAAAGATGCCCATGAGCTATATAAAAAATACGGGTTCTACGATGATGGTTGCATGGTTTTGAGAAAAGAGCCGTAAGGGTTTTATTGAATAGGAAGCTTAAAATCACAGTCAAAAGAAAAAGTGCTCCCTTTTGAAAGTTCCGTTTTTAAGTGTATTTTGCTTCCCATCTGTTCTAAAATCTTAACACATATGGGCAGTCCCAGTCCCGTTCCACCGTATTTTCGGGTGGTGGATGAATCCCCCTGGGTAAACATGTTGAAGATGGTTTCTTTCTGGTCGTCTGAAATCCCGATGCCCGTATCCTTAACGATAAATTTAACGGTTGTTTTGGTGTTGGATAAACTCAGCAAATCCGCTTGCAGTAAAACAGTTCCCTTTTCAGTGAATTTAAAAGCGTTGTTGAGTAAATTGGTAATCACCTGATTCAAACGCAAAGGGTCCGTTTTGACGATTTTTGGTATCCTGTCATCGATTTTCAATTCATGATGAAGTTGATGATTGTTCTTTTCAACAGCGATCAAATGAAAGGTTTTTGAAAGCATTTCTTTGATGTCTGTGTCTTTTTCTTCCAAAATAAGCTTTCCCGCTTCTATTTTTGAAAAATCCAAAATATCGTTCACGGTTTCCAGTAAAAGCTCTCCGGAAAAGATTACGCATTTGAGATAATCATCTTGTTCCTCATCGATTTTGGTCTCTTTCATCAATCTGGAAAAGCCCAGGATGCCGTTCAGTGGTGTCCTGAGTTCGTGACTCATATTTGCGAGAAATTCAGATTTAGCCTGACTTAATGCATTCGCCTTTTGTTCACTCTCTGTGAGTTCTTCGTTTAAGGCTTTTATTTCTTCGTTATACGCTTCAAGTTGTTCGTTACTGGCTTCCAGCTCTTCTTTTTGCAGTTGAAGCGCTTCTTCTTTTTTCTTAAAATCCGTGATATCCCGGACCCATTCGAGGAAATACTTGACCTTTTTTTCTTTGTCATTATCCCCGGATCTATACTCAAATATGGGAATTACTCGGATTTCCACCCAAGTACCGTCCGCTAACTCAGCCTGCGCCTGATGTCTTGTTTTTGTCTCGATCACTTTTCTCGCCTGGCAGTCGGGACACAAATCGTCATAGTCTCTATAAGTTCGATAACACTTGGTGTTGAGGATTCTTTTTGAGCGATCAACAGCGGCGAATCCATTCCAGTTACTGTAGAGAATATTCATCTCGACATCGTGAACGGAGACCATATCCGGTATGGCATTCAACATCGCCTGGAACAGTTGTTCATTTTCAAAAAGTATTTGTCGAGCTTTCTTTTCGACGGTAATGTCCTGTGCAAATCCCAAAAAGGTTGTTTCATTGAGTTTTACCGCATCGATTGTCCACCATCTAAGTGTTCCGTCTTTATGTCGGTATTTGATGTCCGAGCATGCCTTACCATCCTTTTTTAGTTGTTCAAAATGTGCGACACCGTTTTCGGCATATTCTTGGGGTATCAATTCTTTCAAATTCATTTTTAGGAGCTCTTCTTTGGTATAACCTGTGATTTTGGCAGCCATTTGATTGACTTCAAGGTAGTTCCCATTTTGATCAGCCACAAAGACCGCGTGCGGAGAATTTTCCATATAAATCTGATGCTTGTTTTCACTTTCAACCAAGGTGTCTCTCATGCTCTTTTGTAGAGTAATATTTCTCGAAACACCTAATATGCCAATGACTGCGTTATTCTCAAAAAGCGGCGAAAGACGTGTTCTCCAAAAAGTCTTGCGGTTTGTTAGAATCAGTTCTTCCTCGTATTCGATCGCTTTATTTTCTTTTAGGCAACGATCGTAATTGGCTTTCATTTTTTGGGCTATCTCCGGTTCAAAGATATCAGTAAGCGTCTTTCCCAAGAGGTTTGATTGGGTTGATCCAATGGTGTCAGCTACTTGATTGTTTAAAATTCGAAAGCGATAATCACCGTTTTCTGTATGATCAACAATAAAAACTGCCGCATCAAATGCGTTGATCATAGCCTCATATTGACTTAACAAGACGTTTTTGGGTTCTTTTTCCATTTCGTCAGTCCTTTGGAATAACAGTTCCTCTATTATACACTATTTTTATACATCGCTATAGAACCTTCCCCTCAATCTTTTTTGCTTTCATGATACCTCTTAAAGATAGTCCTGCTGAAAAAGTAAAAATTCCTCCCTTAGAGCTGGCGTTGAGAAACACGCCTTAGAAGTTTTTGAGGAACAAAACTTCACGGTGCGCCCCAAGGGGGCTGAGGGTGTTATGGGAACTTAGCATGATCAATGTAAAGGTAAATGCCCTATTATTCAAATCACATATGACGTTTCATCTCATAAAACTTCTATGTACGTGCCTAAATTCCAATCGCTCAAGTATAGTTTTGTAAAGCCTTTGCGGAGATTAATTTGGAGAAAGGTTGATTATAAAGGGGCAGGCTTCCCAAAGAGATATCCCTGCACGTAATCTGTGTTGAATTTTCTTAAGATTCGAAATTCTTCTCGCGTTTCAACACCTTCACAGATGGTTTGAAATCCCAAGTCATGAGAGAGTTTGATGGTTGATTCTACGATGGTTCGATTGACTCTATTTTCATGGATGTTTTGAATAAATTCCATGTCTATTTTTAGAAAATCGGCAGGTATTTTTCTCAAATACGATAGAGAAGAGTAACCGGTCCCGAAATCATCAATGGAAAACAGCACACCACGTTTTTTCAAATGCTTGATCTTTCTCACCGTTTCCTGATAATCTTCAAGAAAGGAATTTTCGGTAATTTCAATGATTAGTCTGCCGGGATCGAATTCATGGTGTTCAAAAAGTTTTTCTATTTTTTGTATGAATCCCACTTCTAAAAATTCTTTGGCGGAGACGTTGACACTTAATGTAAAATCATTTTCCCCCAAAGTCCATTCTTCAAGCTTCTTGACAGCCATTTCTCTAATCTTTTCATCGATTTTTCCTATTAACCCTGTTCTTTCGGCAAAGGGTAGAAAATGAAAAGGAGATAACACACCTCGTTCTTTGTGATCCCATCGAACCAGTGCTTCATAACCTTTGATGCGTTCGCTTTTGGTTTTTACTATCGGCTGATAATATAGGATAAATTCATTTTTCTTTAAACTGACTTCAATCTCTTTTTCCATTTCAATCTTTTTCCGGATTTGTTCTGATAGCTTTTGATTAAAAAAGACAAAGTCATGTTTGGAAGATTTGGCTTCATACATGGCGATATCTGCGTTTTTCAAGAGTTCTTCAAAACTGTTGCCATCTTTGGGGTACAAAGCAATGCCAATGCTGGCACCAATTCTTCCGTACCAACCGGGGATTTGATAGTCTTTTCCAAGCACTTTTAAGATCTCAGTGCTAATCCGTTTAATTTCTCTTTCATCCGAGAGGGGCAGTAGCAATCCAAATTCATCTCCACCCAATCTTCCGGCGATTATTTTCCCCTTGCAAACCCGTTTGATTCGCCTGGTGATCTCACTTAGCATCTTGTCTCCGGCACTGTGTCCCAATGTATCGTTGATGTCTTTGAATTTATTCAAATCCATATACAACAAAGTGAAATGTGTCCCTTTTTCAAGATATTCAGTCGCCAGTTCACCAAATTTTCTTCTATTGTACAAACCTGTCAAACTGTCGATATTTGCCAGTTTGATCAGTTGTTTTTGTTTATCCATCAAGCTTGTTTCCAGGATGATCCTATGCAGCATGGTTTCCAGATTTTTCTTTAAGAATGACCCAGTCTGTAAATCGTTGTCAATAAAATTGTTAGCAACAACCGCTTGTTTCAGGATAAATACGATTGAATTTTCGTTGTTGCTTTTAATGGGAATAATGAGAAAGTGAATCCTCTCTTCGATAAAATCGGGTTTTACGCCGTCAAATAACTCCATCGCCTTTAGAATGGCCACATCATCGATGGTCTTTAAACGGTTACTCATGCCTTCCACCGTTTCAAAAGGCAAATTCTGTTTCAGCTGTCCCAGTTCCAGGATGGGGATCAATTGATGATTGAACATCTCAAAAACCCAACCGTGATCACAACTGTCAATGACTTTTAAATTAAGCTCTAACAAAGCTCTTAATGGTGGCTTTGCCTTGTCATGGGAGAGGGTCTCGTTCAAGATTTGAAAAACGGAGTTCTTAAAAAAATTAAGCCGTTTGATCTCTTTTTGTGTGGTTTTACGAGAACTGATATTTCTAACCACACTTTGAATCATGACTGGGGTGCCCTTCTCATCTTTGATCAGGGATAAATTGATTTCAACGGGAAGCCTTTTGCCGACTTTAGTCAGCATGGTTTTTTCATAGGGGGGCGGGATATGACCATTAATGACCTCTGACAGCAGGACCTCTGAATTCCCAATCTCTTCAGGGGCCACTAAGTCTTTGTAAGATAATCCTTGAATCTCTTTCGGCGTATAACCCAACATTTGTGCCGCCTTTTTGTTGACTCGGGTATGATTTCCTTCCAAATCCAGTAAAAAGATACCATCGTTGGAATGTTCAAAAAGGGTTCGATAATTGAGTTCGCTTTTAAGAATCTCCATTTCTCGATGATGTCTTTCAATGGCATAGGCGACGATGTTCCCTACGGTTTGGAGTAAAGTGATATCCTCATTTTCCCAATCTTTTAACTGTCTTACGGCATCAAAACCCCAAAAACCAATCGCCTTTTCGTTTACCATTAAGGGAACAACCACCACCGACTGGATAGCCTGTGCTTGTAAAATCTCCTTTTCATCCGCTGCATAATCTCCAAGCGCTGAAACTTCAGGGATATTGATGATTTCTCCGTTTTTGATCTTCTTGGTCCACCAAGGGAATATCTCGCACGGCAGATTTTGTAAATTTTCCTTTTCCGGACTGATGGCCTCGGCACACCATTCATGGGTGTTGCTCATAAAGCCGCCATCGGGAGAAAAGAGAAAGATATAACTTCTATCTGTTTTGGAAAATTCCCCAAGTCGTTTAAGAATCGCTGCTATCTTCTGGTCAATCGGGCTGTCAACTGTCATGAGACTGATGGAAGATTCTCTCACAATCGTTTCCAGATGAATTCTATAATTGAGCTTATCGGTCAGTTCTTTCGAACATTCTATGCATTGTTGATTACGATTATTGGCAGGTTGATTATCATTTCCGGTCATATCATCCTCAATGTTATCATATAAGGTATGTGGAAATAGTATAGCATAATCTGCGTTATAAATTTTGAGAAAAAAACAAAAAAATGTTAATAAATCAAATATTCAGTAGAATGATCGATGAGCTTTTTCATTTCTTGTTCTGACTCAATCAACCCGCCCCCAAGTAACTGATCCATCGTGTTGCCTAAAGCAGTTCCTTCTTTTGGATTGGACTTTACGGGAAGGTTAACTTTTTCCGCAATTTTCTGACAAAGGAATCTGT
>CAYUYU010000077.1:0-11229 GCA_964449405.1 uncultured Thermotogaceae bacterium | reverse complement strand
CTTTTGAGGATTGGAACGCACTGTTCCGCAGGTACACGAAAGCAAATGCTCCAGGGCGACTTGTTTGATGGCATCGAAATGGGTGAAAATGTGTTCCACAAAACCGCTTCCTCCCGGAACATTTTCGTAAATGAGAGCGTAATAACCATTAATGTCATAGCCCACAAAATAGTCGATATCCGTTTCTTCCATATCCACCGCCTTCATCGCACCACGTCGGATGGCTTCAGCCACATTTACCGCTTGAGCCTTTTCCGAAATACTTCTGATACGCAGCACATCTGATGTGAAAGGTGTGTAAAGGATGCTGAAATCGTGTTTTCTCGCATCGTTGTGTGCCTTTTTCATATGGCGTTCAAGGGAGGATTTGTTCTTTTCTTCTTCCATGTAATTAAACACCCAGCCGCATTTGGGGCAGATAAAAAAGTGATGACTTTGACCGTTGTACATCATATGCGTGTTGTAGAGTTCCAGACTGCCACTGCGGTAATAATCCAGGGTATAGCGTCCCTTGGCACAGGTTTTGCCTCCAAGATGTGTTGCGTTTTCAAAAAAAGCCCCCTGAATTTCATAGGAACGGATGGTTCGGCCCATATCATCCCGGGTAATATCCCGTCCGGACTTCAATTCAAGATCAGTCAATCGGATGGCACGGTATTGAGTGGCTCTGTCTTCAGTCTCAATGACTACGTCCTTAATCTTATCCGGTAGTTCCGTGGATTCCAAATAGTACTGTTGAATGGTATAAATTCTTGAATCGGCGTACACAAAAGAAAAAGGTGCATATTCCCTTAACGCAATTTGAACGGGGCGGCTGATATCCGATTCGGGAATCCTTGATGCGGTAATTCCCGGTTGAACCAAATTATATCCCGGTAAAAAGCCGCTCTCCCTGAGATAACCGATGGTTAGAAATCGCCTGGCAACATCCGAAGAAGTGGAGGGGTTTTCAAATGCCGATAAAACCTTGTTATACGGATTATAGGGTTTGCGCTCTTTATTCAACTGCTGCGCCTTCTCAATCCAGTAAAGGTATTTGTCACGTACATCTCGCAAAACAATAACTAAAGACTGTGAAATCTCTCCCAAAAAGTGCTTCGCCAGTTCATTCAAATTGGGGATATTCAGATAGTGACAAAGGGTATTCAAATCCTCGTCATCCCAATAACGGAAAAAGTGCAAGAGTTCAAGGGTTAAGGACTTGTTATATTGACGAATCACTTTTTTCAGGACAGCGGAAAAATCAATTTTACTTTTCATTGCCCTAATGGGATCCGGTTCGCTGATTTCAGGAAAATAACCGTTCAGGTGCTTGGGAAAAACGGCGTTGATTTGCTCCTTTTCCACCTCACTTGCCGCAGACCCATCCATACTCAGGCGCATGAGTGTGGTGAAAATCAGTGAATGAACGTGCTTTTGAAGCAAGGGATAATTCCTCATGGAAAAGGTGGGTGTTTTAATCTCCCCGTTGATCATTTCCTCAGGGGTGTCAAAAAACATGGTGTCATGGGTGGAACTCCCGCAATAAGTTGAGTTCACGGCAATTCGATGCCGCCTGCCCGCACGCCCGCTTCTCTGATCGTAATTGGCCGGTGTGGGCGGGACATTACGCATCATGACCAGATCCAGATCGCCAATATCAATTCCCAACTCCAATGTGGAAGTGGCGATGAGCAGGTTTAAATCTCCTGCCTTGAAGCGCTTTTCAATGGTACTTCTCTGATGCTTCTCAATCTGGCCGGTATGCTCCGCCGGCTTGAGTTCAAATCGCTCTTTATCAGACAAATAACGCCGCCGGTCATAATTGTCCGAGACCTCATTCTGAAGCACCAACTCTCCTTTACAGTTGTAGGTGGGACAGGGCAATTGCTCCATATCCATTCCCTTAAACATACCGGGGTTGTAGACTTCCGCACATTTGGAACAAACCAGAGATTGCTGCTTAGTCTTTGATGCTTGTCCCACATCATCCACAAAGATTTTTTCAGGATTCAGATAAAAACTGTCTTTAAACCTTTCAATCAACCCCATTTTGACAAAGGCGGAAAACAAATCCGAAAAGAAGGCATCCTCAACGCCATCACCGGGCATGTTTGTGGTTAACAGCTTTTTTGCCAGTACTTGGGCGTAAGACCTGCCGTTCATACTCAAGAATGATCGGGTAGTTGAATCGGGTGTGGGTTGAAGGGCGAGGGGGTCAATTCTGAAAAATTGGGGAACATTCAACAAGGCCCTGACCTTTTGTGCATTTTTATTAAAAAACAACTTCATCCCGATTTGAGACAAAACCGAATGACTTCGCAAATAATCCAACAGCAGCAGGCAATAGGCCTGAACAGCTGCCTGTGAACAATCCAGGCTCTCAGACCAGTTTTCAAGAAAGGCTCGATAGGCCTCGTGACACACTTCGTCCAAGTTGATTCCGTCATAAGCCACTTTAAGCAGCCCCAATTTTTCAAGCGACCGCCTCTTGATGGTTCGCACATCCGAGCAGAATTCTTCATGAAGAAACCATTCGATCTGTGTGTATTCCTCTGAATCATAAATTTTTCTCTTTCCCTTGGCTTTTGGAGGGATCAAATCCCCGATATCGCAAAGATATTCATAAAACCGCTCCGGTAACTCTGAAAGGGAGTAAAATTCTTCAGTTTGTTCAAAAAAGCTGTGTAAACGGTCACGCAGCACAAAACGCCTGGAGGCTACCTTTAAATAACCGCTTAGAAAGGCGGCTTCCTGTCTGTTATCCACAAAAACAATCGCCTTAGGATGGGTGGCATTGGCAAGCATGTTTTCCAGAGCAATGGTCAAGTCAACCGGTTCCCTGGATGCTGCCTGTATCAGATTCCGGCCTTTTTCACCATCTTGGGCATCCCCAAGCTTTGTCCCGCAAGAGCAGCAACGCAATGTCCTGTCTGAATAGTCCATCATATATACCTCAATCAAGCCCCGTGATCGACAAACCTTGCATTCACGAACCTGTTCACCAAAGTGGAGTGTTCCGCAATCCTCACACAACTTATACGGTTGTTTGTCATCATCGGCAATAAAATCAGAGTTATCGGTGAAGTACATGCTTCGACTGCTTTCCGGGTCGGTGGATAATTCATAATAAGGGCAATCTCCATCAACCAAGCCTGCCTCATATTCGCCTTTTAAATAATGCATCCCACAAACCCGGCAATTGTAAAGGTCAAAACTCACCCGCCGGGTGGAAGCGTTCAGCGACAAAACACGCTTGCCGTTTTCATAGGACATCTTCAAATCATGAACCCCTTTGAAGAAAAAGTGAAGGTTGGGCCTTAACAGTGGCTCTTCCTCATCGTCATGGAGTAACAAGCCCAGTAAAAGATAACAATAGACCTCCGCCAGGGCTTCTTCATCAGAAACATCAGGTCTGAGGGATTGAATCGTGGCAATGGCATTGGAAACAAGGCTGGGTTTGATATATTTAATCATCAAATCAACAACAATCGCATTATTCATAAACGAGTCATGACAGGCCTCATCTATCCCGTTAAAACCGGATAGCTGCCGATATAACTCATACAATTGGCCGGAATCGATCTCATCGCGATCCAGTGAAGAAAGGTTGACCAACTTTGATAACATTTCAGCGACAGCGACCGTGGGTTTAGGTTTATCTAAGGCAGGTTTTTCTGTGGATAACTTGTCAAAGGCTTTGAACTGTTCAAACACACATTTAACCGATGCCTCAGTCACACCAAACAGCCTGGAAGCAAACCGGCTGACAGAACGCGTCATCTCCTCAAGTGAACCCGAAGCAACCGTGGCGGAAGTTCCCACAAATCGAATCCGTTCGGGATCGGCACACAGACATTTCAAGCGCCTTAAAAGAGCTGCCACCTCACTGCCCTGTTCACCAATATACGTGTGCATCTCGTCCATGACAACATACTCCACGGGCGCAGAATCAAAAATGGGAATGTCCTTGCCTCTCAGCAGCAGATACTCCAGCTGCATATAGTTTGTGATCAGGATATTGGGAGGTGTTTGCTGAATCTGATCCCGTGTCAGCATCTCCTCGGAGGGAACAAGCGTTCCGTACTCCATGGCCGTTTGATCTGTTTCGGACACTTTCTGCGTCCCCGGGAGAAGAACCCGCACATCATCCGGCGTCTTTCCCCTCTTGGTCTCTCCGGTATAACGCCCGAAAGTGATCGCAGTTCCCGTCAGGATCTTACGCAGTCGGGTCAGCTGATCGTTGGCCAGAGCGTTCATGGGATAAACCAAAATCGCATGCAGTCCCTTTAGCTTCCCCTCATGCTGTAGGTTTAACAGCCTGGCGATGATGGGTATCAAAAAGGCCTCCGTTTTTCCGGACCCGGTACCGGTTGAAACCACCAGATTATGCCCGGCTGAAAGATGCTCAAAGGCATCCTGCTGATGTTTGTAAAGGGGGAAGGGGAATTTATCATATAAAATTTTTGGTAGTTCATACTGAGTTGCCAATTCACGCAGCGTTTGACCTGTCAGAAAAGGTCGATTCAACTTGACGTAAGGCCCCTTGATGATTCGCGAACCCGAAACCAAATCAAAGGCGATCTCGCTCTTGAACTGTTCCATCAAGGATTTATCCTTAAACGATATAAAATCCGTTAAAAATTCCGTATAGCCTGAAAAAACGTCCCGGGTAAACGTAATGGGATTAATCGCCGTAATCATCAACCCTTTCAAAAAGAAATAAATTGTTCATGTTTTATTATAACATTAAAAGGAAAATGAACTCATGCAAACCTATGAAATGATATAATAAGCTTAAGCTACAAAAGGAAGTGGTAGGATGAAAAAAAGAATTCCTTACGGGATTGGGGATTTTGAAAGTATAAGAAAAGAAAATTACTATTATATCGATAAGACAAAAATCATTGAAGAACTGGAAAAACACAGATATCCCTTCTTCATCCGTCCGAGACGTTTTGGAAAGTCGTTGCTGGTTTCCATTCTGGAAGACTATTACGACATTGAAAAAAAAGACCAATTCGATGAACTTTTTAAAGGATTATACATTCATGAACATCCAACACCGGAGAAAAACAACTATCTGGTTCTTCGTCTTGACTTTTCAGGGATTGAAACAGATAGGGGCAAAGCGGCATTATACAGATCCTTTACGGACAATGTCAAACAATATGGGTTAAAATTCGCAGACAAATACCAATCTTATTTAAAAAGAAACATTTACGAGGATATCAAAGCAGCAAAAGATCCCACACAACTAATAAAAATAATTACGACCGCTTTAGGTCAAAACAATCAAAAGGCGTATTTTCTCATCGACGAATACGACAACTTCGCCAATGATTTGATCGGAGCGAACGAAGACGACCTTTATTACGAAATCCTCAGTAAAACCGGATTTGTCAGAACCTTTTACGAAGCCATCAAATCAGGCGCTCAGGAAGGGGCAATCTCAAGAATATTCCTGACGGGCGTCAGTCCCATCATGCTGGATGATCTCACATCCGGCTTTAACATCGCCAAGAATATCACCCTTGACAAAGAATTCAACGACTCACTTGGGTTTACACAAGCAGAAGTGGAAACCATGCTGAATTATTATAATGTTTTGGAAGAGAAAGAAAAACAAACTGCATTGGAAGATATGAAGCAATACTACAACGGCTACCTGTTCCACCCACAGGCGAAGGAAAGACTCTACAACCCGGATATGGTGTTGCACTTCATGGACTCCTATAAAAACGGATCTTATCCGGATGTCATGATCGACATGAACGTCAAAACGGACTATGGAAAGATACAGCGTCTGATCAACGAAGACCGTCTCCAAGAAGCATCCAAAATCGAACAAATCCTGGAAGAAGAGGAAATCATCACCAAACTCGTAAGAATGTTTCCCTTGGAAGCCATCACCAACAAAGATGAATTAATCTCACTCATGTTCTACATGGGGATGCTCACCATCGACGAGCCCATTATGGCCAACGTCAAACTGAGAGTCCCAAATCTGGTCATCAGAGAAATCTACTGGGAATACATCTACAAAAAAGTCAATCGCATTCTGGGAGACACCGTTGACATTTACTCCATCACAAAAGTCACCCAAACCATGGCACAAACGGGCAACCCCAAAGCATTTCTTGAATACGCCTATGATAAAGTGATCCAATACATCTCTAACCGAGACTTGATCAAAATGGAAGAAAAACACATCAAGATGATCTTCCTGTCCTTTTTAACAATGAACCAAGTTTACATTCCCTACTCCGAGTTGGAGATGAATAAAGGCTACTCGGATATCGTTCTGGTCCCCGACACCCGATACGGTGTCAAGAACTCCCAGATATGGGAACTCAAATACATCAAAGACAAAGAAGACCCGCAAGAAAAGATCAAAGAAGCCAAAAAACAAATCAAGAAATACGAACAGGACGAGAAATTCCAACGCTTGGCAGCTGGAACAGACATCTACAAAACCATCATCCTGGCTTACAAAGACAAAATAGAACTCTTAGACCAAACAGAGGGGGACAGGTCTGATGATTAAGGTCAATGTTTTTCTTGACCACGTATCCAGCGGCCCTGTCCCCCGGTCTTATTATTATTCAAACCAAAAGTCCATCATTTCAGACTCTGTCATTTCTCCTTTGTTGTAGCGATTCACTTTTCTTACCCAATGGGGTAGTTCTTCCTTAAAAATTTGCTTCACACGCTGAAGGATATCTTGACTGACCATTTCCTTTTCATAAAGAAAGG
The DNA here is from genome assembly GCA_964449405.1 of uncultured Thermotogaceae bacterium. GTDB lineage: Bacteria > Thermotogota > Thermotogae > MWEM01 > MWEM01 > JASUTC01. The sequence continues at coordinate 4,494 of CAYUYU010000077.1, read as the reverse complement.
TATAGAATCGCTTAAAACTGGCCGCATATTGTCTCGTGGACTTTTCGTTGGACCACAGGCATTTCCGGATAAAGAAATTCCCGAAAAAGTATGAGAACCCTTCATAGGCTTCTTCCACTGTAGGAGCCTCATCATCCTCTAAATTGACATAATAAGATAAAAAGAAGTTATCGAGATAAAAGGCGATATTGGATAGGTGGGTGATGACCGTCTTTTCCTTAAATCTTCCTTCCAGCCATTTATCGAACTGTTTCAAAATCTCCACAGCTCTTTCCTTTTGCTTTTCAATTTCTTCCTCTCGCAGTTTTTGCTCTTTATTATATTCTTCCCAGTTAAAGTCTTCTGACATATTGTACCTCCTAAGTTTAATGGTAACAAGATCGGTTCTAATTTGCCCATACCTTAAATGGTTTGTGAGCTTTTGTTTTTCAAACACGATAAGGCGTTTTTCAAATACTACTTGAGAGTGAATATAGGAGCGGATCAAGGTACCTGTCCCCATGATTCAACTGATTCAATTGTTTCCGTTGATGCTGATAAGGTGATTTTGTTGTAATAGTCAAGGGCCAATTTTTGTGATAGATATTCACCGTAAATAGCTTTTTGGTTTTTGGCTTCGCCTTTGAAGTCGGAGAAGATGTGTTTGAGTTCGTCTTTGGTGAGGCCGTACAGGTGGGCGACGATGGCGTCTAACTTGGCGAAGTTGTCTATGCGTTCTCTTTCGTCCCATGGCCTTGGCGTTATTTGTCCGCCCAGGGCTTTGACGAAGGGTTCCAGGTCGTAGGCGTAGTTGGTCAGGTTGATGAGGATTTTTTTGATGCTTTGTTCGATGGTTTGATCTCCCTGGATGCCGCGGGTTTGTTTGAGTTTTTCGGGTGGGAGGATTGGGAGTTGGTTGAAGATGAAATTACTGAAATTGATTCCTTGCATTTTTGTTCTAACTATATAATCTATTATGTGCGATTGAAAAAAAGTCAAGATAATAGAAGGATTGTTTGAATTAAAAATATTTGCAGAATGTCCAAAAGGGATAGTTTTAACAGGTGTAATTATAAATGTTCGTGCGTCATTTGCTCTTGCAATATTTCTATAAGCAAGATAAAAGTTATTTGAAGTATCAATCTTTTTCTTTTCCAACTGCTCCCGAAAATCCCTCTCACTCACATAATACCGGCATTTGGGAAAAAAATCCGGGTCGCTTTTTTCTTCTTCGGTAACCGGGCAGCCGTTGCCGTCTTCTTCGATCCGGTTGTATCTTGAATCCATGATGTAGAAGCTTTTTCCTTCATACAGGGGGAGATATGTTTCATCCTCTTTGATGTACTGTCCCTTTTGGTAGATGTAACCTGTCTCTTCCAGCTCGGAGCGTCTTTTGAACTTGTCTGAATCGTTGGACATATCGAAAAGCCTGAAAACAGAACACCCCAGAGGATTTTTCTCTGCTTCTGTTGGGGCGTTTTTATCATAGATGATTTTGGATTGGCTGTAGATCTTTTTTAGGATAGATAGGTCTTTTCCTGTTTTGACCATGGGCAACGTTTTGGTGTTGGGGTTGAACATTGCAATTTCGGATGGTTTGAGTGTGATATAGGCTTCTTGAAAAAGTTGTTGGGGAGTCGTTAATGCGATGCGCATTTTTACATTTTCTGTCTTTCCCGTAAGAAAAAGTGAAAATCTCATTCGACTGTCAACGTTTTTGAATAATTTTTCTTTGTTTTCAAAGTCGTTAATCTCGGCAATATGCCTTTCATCAACCAGTGAGGCAAAGAATTCCGAAGTGCCTTTGTCGGTGAACAGACCGGTGGGAACAACCATCCCCGTTCGGTTGATACTCAGGTTTTTGAATTGTTCAGAGAAGATGGCATACAGGTTGATTTCACCTTTTGCGGTGTTTTTGAAAAATTGGCTTTCTTTCCAGAGCTTGCCTACCCGTTCGTAGATGAGGACGGTCTTTTTAAATTGACGGTATAGATCCGGATTGCTTTGAGAGAGTTTTTCGATCTTGTGCCGGCGCACATCGGTCTTTTTGGTGTTGGCGATGTCGGTGTTGACCCCTTGAAAGTATTCGCGTTCTTTGATTTTCCAGGCTTCCCACGGCGGATTGCCCACAACGGCATCAAATCCTCCACGTTCAAAGACTTCGGGGAATTCAATATCCCAGTGGAAGAACTGCTGTTGTTGGGCCGCTTTTTGGGCAAAGGCGATGAATTCGGTGGCTTCACCTTTGTCGCAGGCAGCGTATTGTTCCAGCAACTCGTTGGTGGTCAGGGGCAGGACACCGTCATAGGGGTTAGCGAACCAGGAGGTTAGATAGATATTGCGTTTTGTTTTCTCCTTCAAGCGTGCTGGGTCGTCTTCAAACCTTTTATAGAGTGTTTCAAGTGTCGAGTAATCGGAATTGGTTTTGGCGTTTTTGACGATGTCCAAGCTTTCACGGGTGATGGCACTGTAATCAAATGCCGGTGCGAATATTTGCATTTGCCCGTGTCTTTCACTTTTGTTTTGGGTAGCCTTTTTTTTCACTTCGTTGATGTATTCAACAAAGGTGTTTTTTTGTGAGTATTTGTAAATGGCGTTATCCAACTTTGTGATCTCTTCATCTCCCCACACCCCGAGCAGGGAGTTGCCGGCTCTCAAATGATGATCCAAAAAGGTGAAGGATCGGTCGGCACTCAGGGTTTCCAGCCACAAACTGATTTTGGAGAGTTCCACAGCCATGGGGTTGATGTCCACCCCGTAAAGACAGTTTTGACTGATGAGGCGTTTGGCTTCTTTTTCCATCTCTTCTGTGGATTGACTGGCTTGTTTGCCTTCTTGGCTCCAGGCTTCGGTGGGTTTTTTGGACAGGTATCTCAGGGTTCTTACCAAAAAGGCCCCACTGCCCATGGCCGGATCACAGATTTTCAGCTGTAAAATCTCATCACCGCTGGCTTTTTCCGTCAGGGGTTCCAGGGTCTTTTCCACCACATAACTCACCAACTCGGGGCGGGTGTAATAGCTGCCGGTGTTTTTTCTTTCCATGGATTCGTGGAGTTGGATGTGGCCCTCAGCCCTTGTCAAATCGTAGTTCAGAAGGTCTTCGTAGATGAAGCCGATTTGTTCCACTTCCAGTGAGCGGTAGGTGACTCTGGAACCATCGATAACCAATAGTTGGGCAAAGAGTTCCTGAAGAGTGGCGTTGTCCATGTCCAAGCTTTCCAGTTCCCGTGTGGCTTGAGGATTAAAAAGCACTCCCCCATGAGCGACGACGGTTATTTGGGGATGGGTGGACCCGTAATAGACCAGATTGAACAGTGCCAGCAATCGATACCAGCCGTCGTAACCGGTCAGGCGTTGTTCGTTTCCGCGTCGTTTGGCATCCATGAGTTCGTTGGCCAGATAGATGATGCCGTAGTTTTCATCGTACACCGGATCGCCGTGTGGGAAGATGCCGGTTTCTTCGGCGTAGAGGAGGAAGATCATACGCATGATGGCTCGGACTAAAGTTTGATAGGTCTTTTTCAGGTCTGTTGTTCGTTCGGGTTGCACAGTTACGACCATCAGTCTCAGAGCTTGCAGGACTTGGGCGGAGAGTTTGTCCGTCAGTTCGCCGGCTTCATCCTGGGATTGTTGGATAAGGCTGAACAGGCTGTCTTTCTTCACCGTGAGTCTTTTGTCCTGAAAGAGTTCCACCATCAGGTTCAACTGGTCTTCTATCTGTTCCAGATCCTCCACGTCCCATTCCAACCAGGCGGTGGTGAGGCCTTCTCCGGCGTAGATGAAGCGGAGTTGTTGACCGTTGGTCATCCAGCCGTACTGGACGTTGCTTTTTCGCATGAAGCGTTCAAATTTGGTAAAGTAGCCAATTTTATACCGGTTGGCCCTCTCTTCTTTTCCATCCAGTGAGTCCTCGGCAACGGTCATGATCATTATGGTTTGTTTTGTTCCCTTGTATATCATATCCGGTTTTTCCACACTCATGGTTTCTTCCAGAAAGACACCGTTTTCTTCCAATGTAGGGGTTCGGATGAGGTTTTCGGGTTTATATTGTAAGATTTTGGTGAGAAAATCATGGGCAAAGGCCTTGATGTCGCTGTCTACCCTTACAGAGGCTTCAAATTGGCGTTGAAGCGCTCTCAGTTGTTCGCCTTTGTGATAATCGCTGATCCTGATTTTATCCAGGATGGTTTCGGATAGGATCAGTCCGGTTTTTCTCGCTAGTATTTCCATGTCTTCACCTCACCAGATTCCTTGGGATAATGATTTCCAGGGCAAAGGGGAAAAGCACTTTGTCCGATCGGATGGTGGTTGTTTGCAGTTTTTGTATTTCAGCGGTTCTGATGGCCAACAACTCTTTTCGTTTGTGGTTGAGATATTCAATGTCCGCTTTCATTTGAGAGACGTCATCTATTACTGTGGCATCTGTTTGAAAGAGTTTCCGTTGATCTTCAATGTGCGTCAGTTTGCGGATGTATCGGATCAGGTTGGAGATGTCGTTGCTGATTTCTTTTTCCT
>CAYUYU010000076.1:0-11466 GCA_964449405.1 uncultured Thermotogaceae bacterium | reverse complement strand
AACTCGCATAATTAACACCTCTTACTGACAATTAAAAATGGTGGTAAGGGAAGGATTTGAACCTTCGAAGGCATTCTGCCAGCGGATTTACAGTCCGCCCCCTTTGGCCACTCGGGCACCCTACCACTTTTGAAATCAATATGGAGCCAGTTGAGGGATTCGAACCCACGACCTGCTGATTACAAATCAGCCGCTCTGGCCAACTGAGCTAAACTGGCTCTCACTTCATAAAAACCAGTGCTATTATATAGATTTGTTCTCGCTTTGTCAACAGCAAATGGTTACAATATAGTGAAGTTAGAATTGGCAACAGATTTCTTTTTTTGTTCTTTCATTTAGAACATCCCCTTTCAAAGATAAGATACGCTTTTTTATTAACGATAGTATGATGTTCTTCTTAAAAAAAATTTTTAATGCTATAATACCTCTAAAGGCTGTTCCTGAAGCAAAATATAGAAACAATACAATCAAATACTTGTTGAGTTTTTCTCAGCACGCCATAAGGAGGCTCTTTTTGGCAATATCCACAATGGTCAAAAACCTTAAAAACAAAACCATTCAATTTAAGCTAAAGCTACTGATGATCTTGGTCATCGTCATCTATATTTTGTTTTTCTTTCCCCATTATTTTTATACCTCTCAAGCTGTAGCGGAAACTGCAAAGGAAAAAGGGAACCATATTCTTGAGTCTGTAAATACCGAAATCACATCGTGGTTATACAAAAACAGCACAACGATCAAGGATATTGCCCTATTATTTTCTGAAAAAGATTATTCCGATGAAGAAAAATTATCCATTATGGAAATCTTTTTGACGGAAAGCAATTTTTTCTCTTCAATTTATTATGGCGATAAAAACAACAAGATGATCAATGCCAGTGGTTGGAAACCATACGAGGGGTTTCAACTAACTGTTAGACCCTGGTATATAAATGCCATCAATGAAAATAAACTGGCTTACACAAATATCTTTTTGAACGCAAGCCGTGATGATATGATTATTTCCATTTCTTATCCTGTAGTCGGTTCTGATGAAGATGGGGTTATCAGCGGTGATGTTTCAGTTAAGACACTGATTCAGCAAAGCTCTCAAATCAAACCCAGCCAAAATGGATTCGTCTTTATGATGGATTTTGAAGGGAATATTATTGCCCATCCGGATTTTACCGACTTTGATACACTTGAAATCGACTATAAAAATCCCGTTTATATGCGTTTGTTTCAGTCCGTCCAATCTTCTCAAAATAACTTCCAAGAGCTTACAATTGATGAGCAAACAGGTTTTCTCAATTTCAAAAAGAACGATGATTTGAACCTGTTTCTATTTAGTTTTATTCCCACAAGAGATTTACAGTATCTTTTTATAAGAGCGCTTAACTTCTCTTTAGTAATGATGTTGATCACCATTTTCCTCGCATTGATTATATATCGATTATTGAAACAACATGTTGTTCATCCTTTGGAAGAATTGAAGAAAGAAATCAACACATTGGATTTCCAGGATAATTTTGATCAACGTTTGACATACAATTATCCAAATGAATTCAGTTCTCTTGTAAAAACCATCAATCAAATGCTTTCGCAAGCAGAAGAAACCTTCATTCAAAAAGAGAGCGCGGAAAGTGAATTATCTGCAATGAACGAAGAGTTAATCAATACCAATGAACGCCTTGAGAAGAAAAATACCGAGGCTCAAACAAACCTCACACTTCTATATAAAGAAAAAGAGTTGTTGAATGCTCTTTTTGAAAATGTTCTCATCGGTATTCAAATTTGGGATGAGTCACGAAACTTGTTGTTGATGAATTCGGAAAACAAGAATATAACCGGCTATACCGAAGAAGAAATCAAAAATCTCAATCATTGGTTCGAATTGATCAACCTATCACAAAGTGATAGCGATGAGATTCTTTCAATGATCAAATCATCAAACACAGAGGAAAAATTCGAAAGGGACTTGGAAATAATCACTAAAGAAGGCCTGGAAAGGGAAGTGGAATTTCGATTCAATTTTCTCTCTGACGGGAGAACGGTCGTGACTATGAATGATATTACACCAAGACGTTTGTATGAGGAAAAACTACGTGAAAGTGAAAAAAAGGCAAACGCAGCCAATATAGCAAAATCAGAATTTCTAGCAAATATGAGCCACGAATTAAGAACCCCTCTCAACGGAATTATCGGTTTTTCTCAGATTCTTGCCAATTCCTCATTATCAGATGAACAAAAAAAATACGTTGAGTACATCAACTATTCCGGACAGAACCTTTTACAAATCATTAGCGATATTCTCGATTTCTCCAAAATAGAAGCCGGACGACTTGAAATTGATCACATTCCCACCAGCATTGACGAAGTAGCACATCACTCATTAAAAATGATAGAACCTCTGTCTATTGAAAAAGGACTTAAACTCGAGTACTCCATTGATGATACAAAAATTTTACCCGTCTATACCGATCCTTTGCGATTAAATCAGATCATCAATAATTTGCTAAGTAACGCCGTAAAATTCACTTCAGACGGGACCGTTTCTCTTAAAATTCAGCTAATTGATAAAGATGAAAAGACCATAACATGTCAATTTTCAGTCACAGATACCGGGATTGGTATCGAAGCAGATAAACTGACGGAAATATTTCAATCCTTTACCCAAGCAGATAATTCAATTAGCAGAGAATTTGGTGGAACCGGCTTGGGTTTGACTATTTCAAACTCCTTGTTAGAATATATGGGAAGTTTACTAAAGGTTAAAAGCAGACTTGGTGAGGGGAGTACGTTTTATTTTGTCATCAGTTTTGACAGATTATGAAAAAGAAGCAGTTCTGTTGATATCTCGCAGAATAATCTAAGCTTAAAGGATGTGAACTTCATGCGTATTGTTTTAACGATTACGCTTTTAATATTCTTTTTGTTGACCGTGGTATTCTCGGCAACTGTTGAAACACTGACATTGGAGGAAGTTCGAAGCCAATATCTTGATTATGTCAATGATTACCGAAAAAAAAGAGGGTTGAATGAACTCGAACAAAGATTTTCATATATCGCTCAATCGCATGCCAGCGACCAAGCTGCCAAGGATCATTATAACGCACACAGGGGATTCAACGAGCGCGCTGATCAAATCATGGCGTTGCTTAAGGAAGAATCTACGGCAGAAAAGACTTACTTTGGATTTCTGTCTGTAGCGGAGAATTGCTGTTATTTTCCAATTTGTCCGGACCCGGCTAAACAAGCCTTTCAACAGTTTATCTCAAGTCCTTCACATCGAAGAAACTTGTTAAAGCGGTTTCAGTATACAGCGATTGGCATCGACCAAGGAGAATCAGGCTGTTTTTATTTCTGTCAACTCTTTTTTTAACTGTACACCCCTTATTTTTTTAGAAAACACAATTTCTCCAGCAATGAAAGAGGGCAATCATGGTAAAATATACGAAAGAGAACAGAGACAGGAGGGGTTTTTTTTGTACGCAAGAGCACCTGGAAGGGTCAATATTATCGGAGAACATGTGGATTATAATGATGGTTTTATTCTGCCGTTTGCCATAGATAAAACCACAAAGGTTCAAGTATCTGCGGCCAAAGATAAATACCACACGATTTCATCAAAGGGATTTGGAACAGAATCATTTGACATTAACCAGCTCTCAAAAACAGGTGATTGGACCGATTACATCAAAGGAACGATCTTTTTCTTAACAACCTTTTATAATCTCCACATTCCTCCATTAAACATTGAAGTTGAATCCAATATCCCAATAGGAGCCGGACTCTCAAGCAGCGCTGCCATTGAAGTGGCATCAATGATGGCGATTTCTCATCATGTGGGACTCTCATTGGATAATGAAGATATTTATCGTTTTGCTCAACGGATTGAAAATGATTTTGTGGGGGTCAAATGCGGTATTATGGACCAATTTATCTCTGTAATGGGAAAAGAAGGCAAGGCGGTTTTTTTGGATACCATGACCATGGAGCATCAATATGTTCCCATCAATTTGAGTGATTCTCAATTTTGGATTTTGGATTCCTCTGTTCATCATTCGCTTGGAGACGGTGCATACAATAAAAGGCGTTCGCAATGCGAAAGTGCCTTGAAAAAGTTGGGTAAAAAAACATTCAGGGAACTGACCGAAGATAATTTATGTCATTATAAGGAGAAACTAAACAAGACGGAATACAAAAGAGCCAAACATGTATTGACAGAAAACCGGCGTGTTCTATCCTGTCAAAAAGCCCTTGAAAAAGGAAACGACAATTTAGTTGGAGAATTATTGAACCAATCCCATATCAGTTTACGGGACGATTATGAATCCAGTTGTGAGGAAATAGATTTTCTTGTGGATCATCTTAACCAAATGCCATTTGTACGTGGTGCAAGGATAATGGGTGGGGGATTTGGCGGAAGTATCATCTTCCTTGCTGAAAAGGAATTAAGAGAAACAGAATTGAAATCTCTGAATTTAGTTTACAAAGAACGTTACAAAACTAATTTCAAATGCTATAAAGTTGACCCTTCTCTGGGGGCTCGTGTGTTTGACTGATCAAAAACAGATTGTAAAACTTGTTCAAACAATCAAAGATGATATAATAGAGCATGTTAAAAAATTCCCTCTTTTATTGGGTTTTTCAGGAGGAATGGATTCCACAGCTTTGGCTTACATCTGTGTGGATGCTTTGGGGCATCGAAATGTCCGTTTGGTTCATGTTGTCTACGGCCCATATACCTATTCTAAGACCCTGGAAAACGTTTTAAAAACAACAAAGCAGTTAAACTGTGATTTGGTTTTCGTTGATATGAGAAAAACACAAGAACAAGTCTTGAGAAATGGGCCTTCTTGCAACCGATGTACCAAAAAGGTTAAGATTGACGGGGTGAAGCGTGCTTCAACAAACGAAAAACTGCTGAGCGCAACCGGAGCGAATTTATCCGACAGCTGGGGAGAATACGGATTCAAGCTCTTGAATCGAGTTTATGCCCCATTTTTAGAGCTTGACAAACAGGATATCCAAAGGATTCTAACTCATTATCAAGTGGACAAATCAAGAGTCAAGATCGGTGAATCCATCCATAGAGAGGGATGCAAAGCGAAACATTTGTTAAAAATGCTAATCGTACCCAAATATCACGGGCATAGTGTTTGTTTATCCAATGAAATCTTGTTGGATCTTTTAGAGAGTGCACATTTTGATGCTCAGTTGGCGAATGTTAAAATAATTGGTCCGCTTAGTTCGAACATTGCCTTGATCAATATCAAGCCCATGCCTGAACAAGCTGTGATTGATGAAATTCAAAAAAGATTTGAAAAAATCACATCCATTGATGAAATAAAATTCGTTACATCACCTTTGCGATTGAAGATCTTAGCCAATCCCTCAATTTTCAGAAATATCCAAGCAAGAGAGAGGATTGAAGCCGGTTTTTTGAGGCGAGATTTTGCCCAAAACATTATTTGTGATTGGAACGAGAGCACAAATAACAAACTAAACACCTTTCACGTGGCTGAATACAAACAGATATAGGGGGGATAGAGTTGATTCTTAGTTATAAAGGCAAACAACCAACGATTGATACGGATACCTTTATCGCACCGAATGCCACCATCATCGGTGATGTTGTGATTGAAAAGGGCGCAAGCATTTGGTATGGGGCAGTTTTAAGGGGCGATATGGCTGGTATAAGAATCGGGGCGAACAGCAACATCCAAGACAACGCCACCGTTCATACGGATACGGGTGTTCCAACCATTGTTGGCGCAAATGTGACTGTGGGTCATAATGCCATTCTTCACGGGTGCAAACTTGAAGATAACGTTTTAATCGGTATTGGTGCCATCATACTCAACCACTCGATTGTTAATTCCGGTTCGATTATTGCAGCAGGGTCTTTGGTAAAAGAGGGCCAAGTGTGCGAAGCCTCATCACTTTACGCCGGTACACCATGTGTACTGAAAAAGGCTTTAAATCATTCAGAAAAAGAGCTGTTGGCGCATGCAAAAAAATACGTGATTCTATCCAAAGAACATCAACAGGAAAACGGTTAACATGTGGATGGACAATATCCCAACTCGTACGAAAATAACCGCGCCTGAATGTCAAGAACACTTTTTTCATGGAAACGATCAATGTATCCTTTTGATACATGGCTACACCGGTTCCCCTCATGATATGTTGTATTTGGGGAAAAGGCTTCATGAAGCAGGATTTTCCGTTTTCATCCCAAGGTTACCCGGACATGGCACCAATCACATTGATTTTCTCAATTCAAATTACAATCAGTGGCTCAGAAAGGTTGTGGATGCTTATATCAACCTGAACAAAGAGTTTTCAGAGGTTTTTTGCTGCGGCCTTTCAATGGGAGGTCTTTTGACCTTGTTATTGGCATCCCTATTTAATCCGAGAAAGATCGCATTGGCAGCTCCAGCGTTAAAGGCATCTAACTCATTGATTTATTTAACGCCTCTGATTGGACTCTTTTTAAAGAAAATCAAAAGACCGGTAAGTGAAAAGCATCAAGAAGAACATCTAAAAAGACTTCAAAGTGAATATTGGGATTACGATTGGCCCACAAAGGCGAGAGATCTGTTAAAATTACAAAGACTTGCGAAAGCCCGGTTGCCCAAAGTTCACTCTGATTGTTTGACAATCGTTTCAAAAAGTGATCAAACAGTACCTGTAGAAGTTTTGGATATCATCGAAAATGGCATTGCTTCTGTCAAAAACAAGCGGATCATTTTAGAAAAAAGTCCTCATGTTGTTGTCAATGATATTGAAAAGGAACGAGTAGCGCAAGAACTAATTGATTGGTTTAGCTAAGAGTTTGAACTTTTTAGAGTTTTCTTAGTCTAAACCTATGTAGGGGGGAAACACGCGTGTTTTCCAATGAAAACAATCAGGAAAAAAGTCCTCAGGAGATACGCGAAGGGGAAAAGGAGTTTATTAAAGCCCTCAAAAAGAAGAAAATATGGGCATATGAAGGGCTGTATGACCGTTATGCGAGTATGGTTGGCGGTATAGCAAGGTCTTATTTAAACGTAGATGATGTTGAAGATGTCATACAAGAGGTATTTTTTAGAGTATATAAAAGCATTAAAAGGTTCAAAGGAGATTCAGCATTTTCCACTTGGCTATATCGGATTACCGTAAATGTTTGTAAAGACACCTTAAAGAAATATTCTAAACGATCTGAGACCTTTACAGATTTTGAGGATGAAGAGAATGGAGGCATCGGAGAACCAGCATCCGAAGTCGATATCGAAGAAGACATCAGACAACAGCTCAGGATTGAAGATTTCAGAAACGTTTTAAGCAAACTGTCGGAAGAGGATAATCTTTTTATTTCTTTAAGAGACATTGAGGGGCTTGATTACGAAGAGATCAGTAAGATAGTGGACAAGCCTTTAGGGACGGTAAAGAGCAGAATTTATTATGCCAGAAAGAGATTAAAGAAGTTATTACAACAACATGGTGTTGGGGATTAAATTAGCTTTAAGGAGGTATTTGAATGAACTGCAATGAGTTCAGAGACAAATACATGGACAGATATTTAGACAACGAGATGAACTCGAAAGAGATAAGGGAATTTAGGGAGCATATGAAGGAATGCAAGTCATGTCATTCCATATTTCTTTCTTACCAAGAGGTCATGAATTATCAAAAGATTAGGGCCTCCTACAGTTCTAGTGATAAGGGAAAAAGAATGTTTTTAAGGCGCGTTAAAAGAAGAAAACACATACCTTACCAAATTGCAGCTGGGTTTGCAATTTTAACAATCGGAATTTTCGGTTCAAAGACCTTCATGGATTTTAACAGAGTTAATCAGCGCTATGAAACCATTGTCAATAAAAGTGTGGAAATGCTTAACTCCGCACAGAAATCTGACAAAGACTCAGACCTTGGTGTAAAAAATGCATCGGGTGATGTCAAATCACGAACCGAACAAATTTTTAATCTCATCAACGACGGAGAAAAAGAATAATCAACTATTAAGCGTTTAATAAAATTTATTATAATATCTTGTGGGTGATTTAATGCCTCTTGGGAAGAAAAAAAAGTTTTTTTTTGTACTTCTCTTTTCGTTTATTTTATGTTCTTTTTTGTTTTCTGAACCCAACGAAAACAATGAAAAAATCTATGATTCTTCTATAAAAAATGAAACTTCTTTCGATATTAAAGTGTTTATAAACAACATCCTTGAATCATATTCGAATAGTTGTATCAATGGGACCAGAATCATGATGGAAACCGGAGAATCGGCAAGATATCGCTATGAATATGTTATGAGACAGGGATATGATAAAATTGTTTCCCTAAAAATGCCTTACCGGGTAACTTGGTACCGTCAACAGGATGAAGGATTTATTATCCTTGACGGTAAAAAGATATTGATGGAAGACAAGATGAAGGATTTGGAGGATGTCTTCTTAGAGGATTTACAAAAAGAGATTGAAGATATAAAGCTGACTGAAATCCAGTATTCGGGTATTCCGGCCTATTATTTACTCCTTTATTTAACTGATTGTACCTACCGGGTGATCCTTTTAGAGGAAAGCATGCAGTTCATAAGACTTGAGAAAGAAACTGATTCTAAATTGACAGTCATGTTATACGATAACCTGAACCAAGGGAATAAAGACGACTTTAAGAATCAGTTAACCTGGTATCGGGACATTCCAAATGAAATGACAGAGAATCCAGACCTTACAGTTGAAGGAGAAAGCACAACGGACAACTTACTTAATGAAGATAACCTTTTAAGAGATTTTGAAGAGATATTAAAACCCGTTATCGAAAGGTATACCGTTCAAAAAACTGAGATGATCGAATTTTCTGATGCCCGGGCTATGTTTCTCACAATGCTTGATCTTGAGCAATCTTCTCCCTTTGTCATCGTCATCGTTATTCATGATAACAAGATTAACCTGTCGAACTCCGAATCTATTCTTGGAAAGATACCTGAAACATACAATATGTGCCAAAAGATCGTAGATAAGATAGAAATTAACGTGATAGGGACCCAGGAAAAGAAGTCGCTTGAAGCAATAACAAATCTTATGATCAATACGATCGAAAAGTAATATCATATTATTGATTCTTTTAAATACATTTATTAAAGCCTTCTTGATATAAAAAATTCCATGTGCTATAATCGCATCTGTTGGAGAGATGGCCGAGCGGTCGAAGGCGCACGCCTGGAGCGCGTGTTAAGGGTTTCCCTTACGTGGGTTCAAATCCCACTCTCTCCGCCATCAACAGCCGGTATGTTTACCGGCTTTTTTTATATTTGTTCATCCGACCACGAACGATAAATCCCTTTAAACAGTACCCTTCTTAGGGGAAAAATAATCAAAAATAAGATAACCAAAGAAATAAAGCTTCCAGCAGCGAATTTCCCCCATTGCGGATACATCAGAGCATCCTTCCCGGCATAAGCATACAGTCTTAACGATACGGGGTATTTCTCCTGACCGGTGATAAAAATCAACGGTGCGGTAAAACTAGACCAACCGTCAATCATTACTTTGGCAAAAACAATTAGAGCTACAGGTAGTATTTGGGGAAAGATAATTTTAAAGAATGTGGTAATTGTTGTAGCCCCTTCTATTGTGGCGTGATCGATGTATGTGTGAGGAATTTTTCGAATATCCTCATAGGCAATTAAAAAGGCAATGGGGAGAGCATGATTCACAACGATGAGGATAACTCCAAAAAGTGTGTTCATCAGCCCTGTTACCTTGAATATGAGAAATAACGGTACAATCGTATTCATTCCGGTCATGACCATCGACAGGAGAATTAGTGCATTAAGACTTGAAAAAACCCCCTTTTTCAGTACGGCAAGATAAGCTGCGGGGAAAACTACGATTAAAGTGATAAGAGCGGAAAAAATACCAATAATTGTGCTGTTGAGTAAGTTAAGCTGGAAACGATCTGAAAATACGGCTTCAAAATTGCCAAAAGTAAAGGGATAAAATTCGTTCCAGTCTGGAATGTACAACGGTTCCGAAAAAACTAATTTGAGAAAATTGAAGAAAATCAGGAATGTGATAATCAACCAAAGCAAAATTGAACCATCACATATTTTATTCCAAAGCCGTTTCAACCAATGAGAAAGAAAAAGGTCTTTATTTAAGAAAAAGAACAAAAGCATCAGCAGCAGAAAACCGGGGGTCCATTCTCCCAGTATCAATGAGATAAGAATAGAGGGAATGAACAGTAATAAGCGATGCCTCCGTTTTGAAAAAAACATAATACTGAAAATCAAAAGTCCAAAAGCTGCCCACAGGTTCGCATACAAAAAACAGTCAAGTAAAGGGGCAATGAACAAAAAGAACATTTTATCTTTTCTTATCTTTCTTATACCCAAAAAAACTAATAGGATGAACAAAGTAATAAAGAGTGATTGAGCGTAAGCGATAAAATCATGATGAAGCCTAAACATTGAGTCTTTGAGAAACAAGCCGAGAGTGGTGGTTGAACCTGCTATGCCATAGGAAGTAAATCCTTCCATTAAATAGGGTCTCCCGTTTGTCAGCATCAGCGGGATGGAAAACTCCCTTAAACTGTTAATCAGCAATATTATTGAAAAACTTAACAACGATGATCGAGTCAGAGGGCTTAATAAATAATCATAATAGTCCTCTTTATCCGCACCTTCCATCCGCATCATCTCAATTTGATTATGAGGTGTGTTTTTGATGGAAGCATAGGCGATCAAAGTCGTAATTGGAATATTGATCCAAATTCGGATCAAACACGTCACAAAAAATGCATAAAGACGGTTTTCAACCAGCGTTTCACTAAACCAGTACAAAAGGCTTCTGTAAATGGGCACTGAAATAAATCCCGGAATCATCCATGTTAAAAACAACAGGAATAAAAAACCATTTTGCACCTTTTCTTTCATATGGTAAATTCTAAAGGCAAATCTCATTCCAATACCTAAAGAAAAGGCAATTGCTATCAATGAGTACAAAAGGGATACTTCCATACTGATTCTGATGGATGGGTCCCTTATGACTTCAATCATTTGTGCTAAAGAAAATGGGTCAATGGTAAAAAGGCTCAATACAAACGGTAACAGTGAAAACAGAAGGACGAACCCAATAATGGGTAACAGGGAAATCATCGCTTATTGATATATTCCTGGGCCTTGTTTAGTGACTCCTGAATGTCAGCCCCCTCCTTTAAAACCAAATCTAGTACGGTTCTCATCGCAGGCCAATAGCCAAAAATGAATTGATCGTTGATGGGTTGAATCATTCCTTTTTGGACGGTGGTTTTCAACTGTTCATAGTATGGGAGGTCTTTGGGATGCTGAGGGCGTATGGAAGGATATTTGATATACAACTTGGCAAATTTTTCATTGGCTTGCAAAAACTTTTTTAATAATGAGGTTGTATCAGTATTGTTATCGAAACAAACAAAACCCTTTGGATCAATCACCGATTGCCATGGTTGAGGTAA
>CAYUYU010000075.1:0-11477 GCA_964449405.1 uncultured Thermotogaceae bacterium | reverse complement strand
AGGTGACTATGGAAGCGTATAAAAACAAAAATAATTGTATCAATGATAGAGTGGAAGACCTTATACAACGCATGACTCTGGATGAAAAAATTGCACAACTCACATCCATATGGAGTTATGAGGTGTTTAGCAATGGTAACTTCAGTCAAGAAAAGGCTGAAGTTAAGATAAAAAACGGGATTGGTCAAATCACACGGCCGGGAGGGGCAACTTTTTTAGAACCCCGTGATTTGGCTGCATTTATCAACCAGATACAGAAGTATTTAGTAAAGAAAACTCGTTTGGGCATACCTGCTATGATTCATGAAGAATGTTTGTGTGGTTATCTGACAAACAACGCCACCATGTTCCCTGAAATGATTGGATTAGCCAGTGCCTGGGATGAAGGATTGGTTGAAGAAGTCGCAGGGGCAATCAGAGATGAACTTAAAACGGTCAATGCTCATCAGGCGCTTTCGCCTTTGATGGATGTGACCCGTGACCCTCGCTGGGGACGAACGGAAGAAACATTCGGAGAGGATCCCTATTTGGTTGGGGCTTTGGGAAGCGCTTATGTCAAGGGATTACAGACAGATGATATTAAAAATGGTGTTGTGGCAACCCTGAAACACTTTGTAGGATATGGCGTTTCCGAAGGTGGTATGAATTGGGCTCCACCACACATTCCACCTCGGGAGATGCGTGAGGTTTTCCTCCTTCCTTTTGAAAGAGCCATTCGAGAAGCAGGTGCCAAATCAATCATGAATGGCTATCACGAATTGGACAGTATTCCCTGCGGTGCTTCAAAGTGGCTGTTAACCGAAGTGTTAAGAAATGAATGGGAATTTGATGGAATAGTGGTCTCGGATTATTTCGCCATCGACATGCTCAAGGAGTACCACAAATTGGTTCCTTCTATTTCAGATGCGGCAAAATTGGCACTTGAAGCCGGACTTGATGTGGAGTTGCCTTATACAAAGTGTTATCAAGAACCTCTAAAACGGTATATTGAAGAGGGAAAAGTCACCACTTACGCTCTGGAGCGGGCGTTAAAGCGGGTCTTAAAACTGAAATTCGAATTAGGAATATTCGATCATCCCTTCATTGACATGGATCAAGTGCCTGTTACATTGAACTCCAAAAAGCATCGAGAAATCGCTTTGAAGGCAGCTGAAAAATCACTTGTTCTCCTTAAAAACGAGAATAACCTGCTACCTTTATCTGCTGATATTAAAAAAATAGCTGTTATCGGTCCAAATGCCGCAGATGGGAGAAACCAATTGGGAGACTACTCGTATCCAGCCCATATGGAATCGCTCATGGATATGAAAGAAGAGGACCATTTTGGTTCACCCGTTCCGGATTTTGATGAGAATGAATATTCCGTTCAGTCAGTTGTGAATGTGTTGGAGGGGATCAACCATTACAAACCAGAAAATGTAGAGATCCTCTATGAAAAAGGCTGCTCGGTGATCGGTGATGATGCCGATATCGATTCTGCAGTCAAAGTTGCAAAAGAATCTGATGTTATCGTTCTTTGTCTCGGAGATAAATCCGGTCTGATCTTGGATTGTACAACAGGAGAAGCCAGAGATTCTATGACATTAGAGCTCCCGGGAAGACAACTTGAACTGGCCAGAAAGGTTCTAAACGCAGGTAAGCCGGTTGTTTCTGTTATAATATCCGGGAGACCTTACAACCTTTCAATTTTTGAGGAAGGTTCTAAGGCCATCCTTCAAGCTTGGTTACCTGGCGAGGAAGGCGGTAACGCAATTGCAAAAGCCTTGTTTGGAAAATTAAACCCTTCCGGAAAGCTTCCCATATCTTTTCCAAAGCATGTGGGACAGATTCCAGTGTATTATAACCATAAAGCTTCAGGCCAACGTTCTCACTGGTTTGGAGATTATGTGGATGGATCACCAAAACCGTTGTACCCCTTTGGGTATGGTTTAAGCTACACTGATTTTGAATATGGTGATTTGTCGGTCAGTAAAGACAACAAGACTCATTCGGAAGAAATCTTAATCACTTTTGACGTTAAGAACACGGGGAATTATGATGGTGATGAAATCTTGCAGCTTTATGTCAACGATCCTGCAGCAAGTGTTACTCGACCTGTTAAGGAATTAAAGGGCTTTGGAAAGGTGTTTTTAAAAAAAGGTGATCAAAAGACAGTCCGTTTCAGACTGCCGGTGGAATTACTCGCTTTTTTTGATGATGAAATGCGGTTAGTGATTGAACCGGGCTTGTATAACATCATGATTGGACAATCTTCAGAGGATATCGTTTTGAAGAAAGAAATCACATTAAAAGGAGAAAAAAGAGAGATTGAAAAACGAAGCCGTTATTCCAGCATCCTAACGGAAGCCTGATGATATAAGGGAGAAGAGATGACAAATCGACCATTAAATGCTACAAAGATGGGAATTTCAAACAAATTAACACTGTTGAATATGATTCGCAACACTCCCGGGATAACCAGAAAAGAGCTGTCGAAGAAAACAGGCCTTAACCCCAGTACCATAACAAATATCATCAATTTTCTTAAAGACAGGCAGTTACTTTTTGAGATGGGCAAAAAAAAGAATGAAAATCCCGGAAGAAATTCCATACGACTCTTTGCCAACAAAAACAACGCCAAAGCACTTCTTGTAAAAGTTGGTGTTGAAAAATTGCATTTCGGTATCGGTTATTTAGATAATTCTTATGAGATCCTCAAGGATTACAGAACACCCACCACAGTGGATGAGTTTCTTGAACTCGTTATTAACACGTACAATCAAAACGTAGATCATGAATCATTTTTCGGTATTGTCTTCTCCCTTCCGGGCATCGTTGATAAAAAGAGAGAAACAATCGTTAATCTTCCTCATCTAAAATGGCGTCATGTTGAAATAGGGAAGATTATCAGAGAAAAAACCCGACCTAATATCAATATCTGGCTTGAAAATGAAGCAAAGTTGTCTCTACAAGCTGAAATCTTTCACAATCAACTGTTAAAAAAATTCAAAGATGGCGTTTATATGTACATTTCATTGGGGGTAGGCGGCGCATTGCTCATCAACGGTAATATTTTTTCCGGATTTGCATTTACAGCCGGTGAATTGGGCCATATGAGTATAGATCTCAATGGTCCCAGGTGTAAATGCGGAAACAGAGGATGTCTGGAATGTTATATCAGTGTGGACGAAATCGTAAAAGAATACGAAAGAATTGGCGGAAAGTTGACAAAAAAACTATATGAAAAACGTTTTCAGGAATTGATCGAAAAAAGTATAAATGGAGAAATCGAAGCACAGGACATCATGAATGAATACAACCTCTTCTTAGAAAGAGGGATTTTGAACATCGTCAACATGTTTAATCCGGAGTTTATCCTGGTTGGTGGGATGGGTTATCTCCTTCCCCACAATCGCCTTAAAGAAATCGAAGCAACGATTGCTGAGAAGGTTATTTCACCGGCCACAGGAAAGGTCAGAATCTTGCCATCAACTCTTGATACGGTCAATTCCTCGCTTCTTGGAGAAACACTACTGTCAATGGATGCTTATTCTGAGGAGATCATTATATAAAGCAATCGGGGGAGACGTCTTCCTCCCCCGCTTTTTTATTGAAAACAATCCTTTTGGTTCAAGCTTGATTAATATGAACGTCTACTTGTGGATAGGGAATATTAATGCCGTTGTCGTTGAAGACTTTAAAGACTTTTTCATTCATGTCAAAGTTAACCGTCCAAAAATCATTGGCCTTTGTCCACATTCTTACTGTGAAATTAACGGAACTGTCGGCCAGTTCGGACATAAGGATCTGTGGAGACGGTTCTTTGAGTATTCTTTCGTCGGATTCGATGATCTCATTGAGAAGGCTCTTCACCTTTTCCATATCAGAGTCATATCCCACACCAAAAACCAGATTGAGCCTTCTGGTTTCTTCTCTTGAGTAATTCGTGATGACAGAGGTTACAACTGTGCCATTCGGTATGATGATGTGCTTGTTATCGGGTGATTTAAGTATTGTGGTCATCATTTGGATCTCCATAACCGTTCCGGATACGCCGGAAGTCTCAATATAATCTCCAACTTTGAAAGGTTTGAATAAAAGGATCATGACTCCGGCAGCAAAGTTTCCAAGACTGTCTTTTAAAGCGAGCCCAACTGCTATAGCCAACCCACCGAGAATCGCAAAAAACGGGGTCATATCTACTCCAACCATGCTTAACGTCGTGATGACCAGTATCATTTTTAGCAGAAAATCTGCCAAGGTTCTCAGAAAACAGATGAGGGAAACTTCTATTTTGGTCTTTTCAAGGGCTTTAACAAGTAATTTTAGAACAATTTTTATCAACCACCATCCAACAATGAAGGTGATGATCGCACCGATAATACTCCAGCCATATACCTGTAAAAAATTCCAAGCCGCGTTCATACAATTCCCCCTTTTTTTGAGCTTCTATAATTATCCGCCCTTTAGCTTCCATATCACAAAACGGTAAATTTTTCCACGTTTCTTTTTAACACTTCAAAAATGTTGACCAAATCTCCGGCAACCTTTGTCAGGTTTTCCGTACAAGTGGCATTTTCATCAATATCCGTTGTTAATTCGTCAATAATGTTATTGATATCCTTCATGTCTTCGTTGATTTGATTCGTCTTTTCTGTGAGTGTGTTTAAGGTCTCATTTTGTTCTTCTATCTTCACCTTTATCTCACTCACCGAATCGTTCACTTGGGTGAAGGAAGAAACAATGGATTCAATGCTGGTTGACATATCTGTGATGTCCTCTATCAATGTATTTACACCTTCAGTGCTTTTCTCAGAAGATCGGATGACTGTATCGATTCGTTGGGCAATATTGTCGAGTTTACTGTGGATTTCCGCTGCAGTTGAATTGGACTCTACGGCAAGTTTTCTCACTTCATCGGCTACAACGGCGAATCCTTTTCCTGCTTCTCCCGCTCTTGCAGCTTCGATAGCTGCATTTAAAGCCAATAAGTTCGTTTGCTCGGCAATTTTTTCTATTTCTGCAACAAATTGATTAATCTCGTCGGTGATTGTTTTAAATCCTTCAATTTGAGTGATAGTTTGATTGATTTCTTTACCGATTCTTTCTACGCTTTGTCCGGAAGACAGAAATTGCACTTTTTTATCTTCTGTTTCTTTTAATTTTAACCTTGTATCATGAATAAGATACGAAACGGTTTGAACCAGATCGTTCATTTGAGCGGATACACCGTTGGTATTTTCAGTAATATCCATTAATTGCTCCGTGGAGTGGTTAATCATCTCATCAATGGTTTTCATCTTTCCTACAACAATGGCATTCGTTTTTTGTGTTTCTTCAGCGTTTTCAATGATGTTTTGAGATTCATGGGACAATTCTTCTGATTCCTTATTGACAGCTTTTATGGTCGTTGAAAATGATTTGACCATCTCTTTAAAAGTAGCAGTGAGAATACCTATTTCATCTTTTCCGGTTTTCTCATCGATTTCTACCGAAAGATCAAGTTCAGCAAGCCTTTCAGCCACAACGGTGAGCTTTTTAATGGGTCTTTGTATGGAGAAGAATATCCAGATGGCTACAACCACACCAACCACCACACTGATCACGATCAAGATAATAATCGCAGTTTGTACAGTGAAAATACTGTCATCCATCTGTTCTACCTTGCCTTCTATATCGTTGATCGAACGATTCATTACTACTTCTTTTGTACTTTGAAAGTTTAGTATCTGATCGGTTAAAGGATTGATGGCATTTGCTATGGTATTATTGACAGCATTTAACTGTCTTTCTTGTCTTTTTCGAACATCCGATTCAACCTCTGACATTTGATTGTTGATTGTGTTGATTCTTTGATTAATTTGATTCAACGATTGCCCGTATTCGTTAAATTCTTCCAAAAGTGTCTCATACTTATT
Source organism: uncultured Thermotogaceae bacterium (assembly GCA_964449405.1). GTDB lineage: Bacteria > Thermotogota > Thermotogae > MWEM01 > MWEM01 > JASUTC01. The sequence continues at coordinate 5,580 of CAYUYU010000075.1, read as the reverse complement.
GACTGACACAGAGATCAGTTGTGTCTCAGATATTTTGGCGAGAAAATCTCCAAACCCTTCAATTTCTTCCACTTCTTTTTTGGCGGCATCGAAGAGCTCGTTGATTTGCTTGATATTGGTATCGTATTTGTCCGGATTGGCGATCAGTTCCGCTGCCAGTTCCTCTATCTGCTGAAATTCCGAAAGTCTCAGCACATCCGATATCGTTTCGCAGACCCACAGATTTTCGATATCTCCCATGGAAAATTCATCCAAACCAGCCTTCAAAAACTCATTTTGAATATCCGCCTTCAATTGCGGATCGTTTGATACCCGATTATAATTAGATTCTTTAATCTCTTCGGAATTGTACTTTTGCTCGATCTCATCGATCATGCCGATAATCTTATCAAACCGTTCAGGATGTTCCACCTTAATGTTTTTGATTAAATCCTGGATTTCTTGAAGTCTTTCCTGCTCTTCGCTTAGCTCAATACGTTTTTGATCAAGAACTGTTTGTAGTTTGATTTCTTCATTTTTATTCTCGAAGATCAACTGGGCGTTTTCGCGCATCAAAGCTATCAATGGTCCTATCTCATTCTGATACTCCAGAATTTCTAAATTTTCGATGATTGTGGTTAATTTTTCTTCAAAATTTTTATTTAATTTCTCCACTTGATCATTGCTGTTCACATATCCAGCGGTCAAAAGATATGGAACCGTTTCCAATATGTCGTCTTTAAAGGCATTAGTCAATTGATAATCACTTAAGTCGTTCTTGGTTCCCGATAGTGACCGGTTGATTTGTTCACCGCTTGTGGATAATTCTTCCATTCTTATGATAGAAGTTAATAACAGAATTATCAAAGCTGCAATGACAACACCAAATCCCAATATCAATCTGAAAGAAATTTTCATAAAAATCACCCTTTTTAGTCTGATTATTGTTGTTGGTAAAAGATTGCACATCATTTATCCGGAGTCAAGAATCTGGGAAGTCAGTCAAAATTTAAATATTTGAAAATGACATCGACATGTTTATACCATTATTTTACCATATTTTACTCATAAAATTTTATCTTTTTGCAGTGGTGCCAAGTTGTTTTTCGTAAAAAAACGTTTGAAGTTGTTCTTTCCAACATAAGGAATCATATTATATCAAATAGTTTTATGTTATAGTTCAAATTGTTTTACGTCTTATTCTATGTTATATTATTTTACAATAGCCAAAGATAGCATATGATTAAAAAACAGGAAGGAACTAGGAGGTGTAAAAAATGGCACGACGAAAAACAAAGAAATTGACTCCCGCTTTGGAGGACTATCTAAAGGTCATATTTGAAATCACTCAAAATGAACCGGTTGCCAGAGTTAAAGATATCGCTAAATTTTTAAATGTCAGTCTGCCAAGTGTTACCAACGCCATGAAAAGGTTGAAGGAGCTTGGTTTTGTTAATTACGAAAAATATGGTTTAATCCTATTAAGTGAAAAAGGACTTAAAAGAGCCCAATCTCTTGAAAGGGTTCATTCTGTTCTTGAGAAATTTTTTGTGGAATTGGTAGGCATCCCTGCAGAGGCATCGGATAATCTTTCTTGCAGGATGGAGCATTTTTTTGATGAGGATTCCGAGGAAAGAACTGAGAAATTGATCGATCTGCTGATTAATGTAAAAGAAAAGGGCGAAAAGGCTTGCCCGAAATTAGTTGCTTTTTTGCAGGAAAAGGAGGGATAGTTTTGGAAACCGCTTTAGTCACCGGCGGAGCCGGTTTCATTGGAACTTATATTGTGGATAGTTTGATTTTGAGAGGTCTAAATGTTATTGTTATTGATGATCTTTCTACAGGCCAAAAAGAAAACTTATTACATAAAGACGTCGTCTTTATTGAAGACGACATAGCAAACAATAAAATGATAGAACACGTTTTTGAATTACATAAACCCCGTTTTGTTTTTCATCTCGCAGCGCAAATCAGTGTTTCCAAATCGGTTAGAGAACCTATTTTCGATGCACAGACGAACATTATGGGTACGTTAAACCTATTGGAAGCCGCCAGGAAAAACAAAACGAAACAGTTTATTTTTTCATCAACCGGGGGGGCCATGTATGGAGAAGATCCGGAAACCATTCCGACAACTGAATTGTCTCCTGAAAGACCTACTACACCCTACGGTATTGCCAAGCTGGCTGGGGAACGCTATTTAGCTTTCTATCACAAGGAGTTCGGTTTACATTACACGGTTCTTCGCTATGCAAATGTTTATGGGCCCCGTCAAAATCCCTATGGTGAAGCCGGTGTGGTGGCTATTTTTACAGAAAAGATGATCAAAAGCGAAGCCATCACCATCAACGGTGATGGTCGATATATACGTGATTATGTCTACGTGGAAGATGTGGCAAATGCCAATATGCTTGCAATGGAAAATGGCAAAGAAGGTGTCTTTAACATCGGGACAGGACAAGGAACGGATGTGGTTGAACTGTTTAAATTGACCAAGCATATCAATCACTACAAATTAGAAGCTCAATACGGTCCTGAAAGACCGGGAGATTTGAGAAAGAGTATTTTAGATGCGACAAAAGCTGAAAAGGAATTGAATTGGAAGCCTCATTTTTCTTTAGAGCAAGGTTTGATACAGACGCATGATTACTTCGCCTCAAAATTGGGATTATAAGGCGTGAAGGAAGTTGAGTTCAAATGTATTATGGAACATAGAAGAAAAAAACGAACCGTTATCTCAGTTATTAAGACCTAATAGCTTAGATGAAATAAAAGGTCAGGATCAAATTCTATCTGATGAGGCCATTCTAAGGAAATCGATAGAAAACGATACCCTCTTTTCTTCTATCTTTTTTGGTCCACCCGGATCCGGAAAGACTTCAGTAGGTAAAATCATCGGACGGTTGACGAAAAATGAATTCATCAATTTTTCCGCCGCTAAATTTCCTATGTCAAAATTGAAGCCGCTACTTGAAAAAGCCTCTGAAAGGTTTGAGAAATTCAACAAAAGCACTGTCTTGTTTGTAGATGAAATCCATCGATTTAACAAACTCCAACAAGATGTATTGCTGCCTTATATTGAATCAGGAGAAATTATTCTTTTTGGTGCAACCACTGAAAATCCAAGTTTTGAGCTCAACCCTGCCCTTTTGTCACGATGTAAAATCTTTATCTTTAAGCAGCTTGAAAATTCTTCAATGGCTGCAATTTTGAAAAAGGCCGTTAACAAAATCAATTCCAGAAATGAGAAAACACTCTTAATTGAAGAAGATGCAAAAGAAATGCTGGTGGACTGGTCAGCCGGAGACGCTCGAACGTTAATCAACTATCTGGAGATCATCGAAAACTACGCGTTGAACAAAGATGATTTTACCATCACTGAGGTAAAGGCGCAAAAGATTTTAAATCGCTCTTATGCAAAATATTCAAAAAAAGGCGAAGAGCATTATAATTTTATTTCTGCATTTATTAAAAGTATGCGGGGTTCCGACCCGGATGCCGCAATTTACTACTTGGCTTGCATGCTTGAGGCTGGTGAAGACCCTATTTACGTGGCCAGGCGTATCATACGATTTGCCAGTGAAGATATTGGACTGGCTGATCCCAATGCCATGTCAGTTGCTGTTGCCTGTTTTCAGGCGGTTAAATATATTGGTATGCCTGAATGTACCATTTCATTGACTGAGGCTTGCGTATACATGAGTGTTTCCCCCAAAAGTAACCGCTTATATCTGGCTTACAAAAAGGCTCAAGTCGATGTTAAGCGACATCCCGATCGACCCGTCCCCCTTAAATTGAGAAATGCCGTTACCAAATTTATGAAGCAAGCCGGATACAGTAAAGATTATCGTTATGCCCATGATGAACCTGGCAGTTTTATTTTAGAAAGTTATCTGCCGGAAGAGTTGGAAAATGTTATTTTTTACCGCCCTTCATCACACGGTAGGGAACAGAAAGTAAAAGAACGGCTGGAAAAGCTGTGGAAAAGGACTTACGAAGATAGACACGATGAATGAACACCCTCTAAAAAAAATCGCGGTTTCTTTCCCGGACAAACCGGGAGTTTATATATTTGAAAAAAAGGGAAAACCCATCTACATCGGTAAAGCTATAAGTTTGAAAAAAAGAATTATGAGTTATTTTCGGACTATGTTCACAAATGATTACACAGAGCGTGATAAGATTTTGGGAATCCAAAAAGAAGCCGATAACCTGAGATTTTTGATCGTTGAAACAGAAAAGTCTGCTTTACTGCTTGAATCAAATCTAATTTATGAGTACAAACCCAAATATAACACCTTTTTGAAAGATAACCGCTTCTACCCTTTTTTACACATCAGTGAAGAAGCATTCCCCCGTATGAATTTGGTGAGAAATAAAGTAGGTAAAGGTAAATTTTACGGTCCTTTTACAAGCGTCAAGATGCTCAGACAGATAATGGAAATCATTTACAGAACTTACGGGATCAGACCTTGTGATTACGATCTTAAAAAGATTAAAAAACCCTGTCTGGAATATCAACTTGGAAGGTGCTCTGCTCCCTGCACAGAGATAGATCAGAAAGCTTACAAACAGCGCTTGGAAAAGGTTGAAGCCTTTCTGGAAGGTGACATCGATTCATTAAAAAAAATGCTGAAAAAAAGAATGCAGTTTCTTTCTCAATCGATGATGTTTGAGAAGGCAGCATCTGTGAGAGACTTGATTAGTGAAGTTGACAACATTTTTCGTCCTCAGTACATCGTCCTCAACGATAATCTCAATAGAGATTTCTTTGCACTTGATATTTTGGATGGCAAAGCCACTATGATTAGACTCAAAAAGGGAGCAATATTTGCAGCCATTACTCAAGATATTGATGAAAAAATGTCTTTGGAGGAGTTCTTTTCTCAATTTTACTTTGGAAAGAAAAACGACCTTCCTTCAAGAATTATCGCACCTTTTTCAAAAAGACAATCGAACAAGTTAAAAAAACTTCTTGGTGTATCCTATTTCGGTCCACCTGAAACAAGAGCCGAGGAAGAATTGATGAAACTAACCAAACGGAATCTTGAAAAGGAACTTCAAAGCAGGAAACTGAGTATGGATTCTCTCAAACAACTTCAAACCAACTTGGGATTGAAAAAAATCCCACGTATCATTGAAGGTATCGATATCGCCCATACCGGGGGATTGTATACCGTTGCCTCTGTTGTTTCATTTATGAATGGAAAACCGGAAAAATCCAAATACAGACGATACAGAATCACCACATTGGAAGAACCCGATGATTTTGAATCCATGCGTATTGTCATACGTCGTCGTTTTAAAAAACATCCCCTTCCCGATTTACTTTTAATCGATGGAGGTGTGGGACAAGTGAGTGCTGTTAAAGGAGTTTTGGAAGATGAGTTGGGGATAAAAAAATATGATATGATTGGGTTGGCAAAAGCCGAAGAAACCATCGTTTTCCCCGATGATAGGGGAAAAATAAAATTAGTGCATACAAGTCCTTCTTTAAGAGTTCTCATGGCTGTTAGGGATGAAGCACACAAGTTTGCCAACACCTTCCATTCGCAATTAAGAGATAAACGAATGGGACGTTCTATTCTGGAGAATATCCCT
>CAYUYU010000074.1:0-11746 GCA_964449405.1 uncultured Thermotogaceae bacterium | reverse complement strand
GCAAAGGTGTGGGGTCAAAGAAAACAGATTGACTGCCCATTCAAAGAATGGGCTTTGAAGTATTTTGCCATGGGCAAAAACTTCATGCTCCCGTATAACAATAGCGGAGACGTTTTTTTTGGCAATAATCGCAAAAAAAGGTTTTTTTCAGTGGAACCATTCTATTAGAAAAAAACAAAGGAAGTCGGTAAAATGTTCAAAGAAATCATCCAAGTCATTTCAAAAAGTCCGTATTTATCAAAGAAAGACATAGCCAAACAATTAAAAATAGAGGAAAACCTTATCGATCAAATCTTGATGGATTTAATTAGAATGGGTTATTTAAAAAAAGAAGTGTGCGATTCTTCATGCAATGCTTGTCCCGTGTCAAATTTTTGTGCCAAGACGGATACAGAAATTGAATACTGGGAAATTACTGAGAAGGGCTATCAACTGATTCAGACGAGTTGAATAACTTCTGTAATAAATCAAAATAATAACGTTGTCTTTGGAACATTTCTTCTTTATCATTATAGGGTCCTTCATGTTCATAGCCGATAATATGAAGGAGTCCGTGAATCAGCATAAAAACATATTCTTGTTGGGGTGTATTTTGCCACTTGCCAGCCTGTCTTTTGATGGTGTCGATGGACAAAAAGATATCACCGAGTTCAACGGGTTCTTCATCCAAATCTTTGAAATTCATGGGGAAGGTCAACACATCGGTTGGTTCATCTACATTTCTGTAGCTTTGATTTAGTTCTCGAATCCGATTATCCGTACAGTTGATAATGGAGATGGAATAACAACCAGGTTCTAGTTCTTTGGATAGGATAAGGCTTGTGATTGTTCTCACTTTTTTTTCTGTTAGCAATAATGGGGCATGGTATTCATCCACCAGATTAACGTTTACTTGTGTACTCATCATTCACTATTCCTCTTTTGTTTTTTCTTCGCTTTTCGCCAGGGGTCTGCTTTCTTCAAGTTCGCTTTTTTCTTTAGGATATTCAATGCGTTTGTGATATGCCTTGACAATGACATGGGTGAACTCTTGAGCAATCACCTCTAAATCCTTTAATGTCAATCCCGAATCATCTAATTGTCTTTCCAAATAAATACTATTAATGATATCGCCCACCAGCTCTTGGACTTTTTGAGGTGTGGGACTTTCGAGACTTTTTACCGCTGCTTCGCAAGAATCGGCAAGCATCAAAATGCCGGCTTCTTTAAATTGAGGTTTGGGGCCCGAATACCTGTATTGATCATCCGATGTTTCCGTATCTTTATTTTTCGCCTTGTTGTAAAAAAACTTTTGCACACGCGTGCCATGATGTTGATAGATCAGATCTTCAAAGAGAATGGGCAATCGGTATTTTCTCGCCAATTCCCCGCCAAATTTAACGTGTTCCGTCAACACAAGATAACTCATACTTGGATTTAACCGATTATGCGGATTATCTTCCATCTGATTTTCGGTAAAAAAGTCCGGTTTCTTGGTCTTTCCAATATCGTGGAAATATGCACCTACTCTGGCAAGAATGGGATTAACTCCGATTCTTTCAGCGGCAGCTTCCGATAGGTTTGAAAGCATAAAGCTGTGAAAATAGGTTCCTGGTGCCTTTTGCATCATATCTTTCAGCAGGGAGTGGTTCAAATTACCAAGTTCCAGCATACCAATGTTGGAATATATTCTGCTGATCCATTCGATATAAGGTAGCATCCCGATGACCAAGACGGTTGATACTATAGAAGTAACCCCTATTAGAATCAGCGAGCGCATGGAAAAGATTTCAAAATTTGATAGGACGAGAAAAAAATAACCTCCCAGATTAAAGAGGGTGATGAGCAAGGCATGAAATGTGAGTTCAATTCTCCGGTCGACTTTTGAGACCAATTGGGCAGTAAGATAACCGCTGATAATGAGGAAGAAAGAAAACGCTGAATGGGACGGAAAAAGCAAAATGAGAAAGGAGGATAAAAAAATGGCTGATATCTGTCCGGCACGTTTTCCGATCAAAACAGTTATGAGAGAAACTCCTAAAAACGGGGACATGGCTTGATAACCGAAGTATTTTCCCGCCAAGATATTGAGAAATCCCGTAATGAAAAGTAGAAAGTAAAAGGTTCGCCTGAATTGATGATGAAGCTGAAAAAACCTGACAGTCTTTAAAGCGCTTTCACTGACAATCAATTCCAAAAGGAGTAATAATACAAAGATGAAAAAAAAGCGGAAAGCGTCCCATTGCCATATCAACAACACAGACAATAACGCCAATAAAAAAGCGACAATAAAGGGATCAACACGTGAAGTAAAAAGGACACTAAAGGTCTCTTTTATTTGTTGAAATCCCGTATTTAACGATAATTTATTCTGTTCTTTCTGCCTTTTCTGAGCGCTCGTAAGCACTGATGATCTCCTTCACAAGCGGGTGTCTGACCACATCTTGTTTTCCCAAATAGGTAAATCGAATCCCTTTGATACCTTTAAGGATTTTTTCGCAATGCAACAAACCGGATTTCAGTCCTGGTTTTAAGTCAATTTGAGTGATGTCACCGGTAACAACAACCTTTGAATAGAAACCGGTCCTTGTCAGAAACATTTTCATCTGTGGGATGGTTGTGTTTTGAGCTTCATCCAAGATAATAAATGAATTGTTCAAAGTTCTGCCGCGCATATAGGCCAAGGGCGCAATTTCAATGATGTTTTGATCCCTCAGATATTGAAATTTTTCCGGTGAGAGCATATCGTACATCGCATCAAAGAGGGGTCTGAGATACGGATCCACTTTATCCACCAAGGTACCCGGGAGAAAACCAAGACTTTCCCCGGCTTCAACAGCCGGACGGGTTAGTATAATGCGATTGACCTGATTGTTCTTCAGAGCCTCCACCGCCATGGCGACCGCGAGATAAGTCTTACCCGTACCTGCGGGACCAATGGCAAAAACGACATCGTTCTCACTCATTGCCTCTAAATATTTGGATTGACCGGATGTCTTTGCCCGTACCTTTGCCTTCCTTAAAAATGTTCCTTTTTCTTTTATAACGGTTGATAACGTCTTATCCTGTTCGTCTTTTTTTTCGTTCATGCCACTCCTTGTTAACAGGTATTCAATTTCCATCTGATCCGGATAATGACCATTTTGAATAGCGGAGATCATTTCTTTAAAAAAGTCTTCTGCCATTCTAATGCTTTCCATTATTGGGGAGCGGATCCAGAGTTCATTCTCCACAATACTGATTTCAACTCCGTATAAATCCTGTACCTTTCTCAAGAGGGCATCATGCTGCCCGAGAAGGTAAATCATCTCTACATTTTCCGGTATCTTGACTTTTGCCATATTTAACAACTAATTAACACCTCTTCATCTATGACTATTCCCATTCAATGGTTCCCGGTGGTTTGGATGTGATGTCATAAACCACCCTACCCACCTCTTTTACTGAGTTCGTGATTCTTCTGGAAGCCTCATCCAAAAGTTCATGGGGAATCCTTGACCAATCAGCCGTCATGGCTTCGATGCTGTCTACTGAACGCAGTACGATGGTGTAGCCATATGAGCGTCTGTCTCCCACAACCCCTACACTTCTTACGGGTAGGATGACGGCAAATGATTGCCAGGATTTTTCTAACCATTGGGCTTCTCGCAACACTTCTCTGAAGATAAAATCGGCTTCCTTTAGAATTTCGATCTTTTCGTCGGTTATTTCTCCCAGGCATCTGACGGCCAGACCGGGACCGGGAAAGGGCTGTCTGTGTACGATGTGATCCGGTATACCCAGTATTTCTCCTATCTTTCTTACTTCATCTTTAAATAAATCTTTAAGGGGCTCGATAAGGGCCATCTTCATGTCTTCGGGAAGTCCGCCGACGTTGTGATGGGATTTGATTTTTGCGGTTTTTCCTGTTTTTGTACCGGCACTTTCGATTACATCTGAATAGATGGTTCCTTGGACAAGAAAATCCGCATCTCCTATGGCAGTTGCTTCTCTTTCGAAAACGCGAATAAATTTCTCTCCGATGATCTTTCTCTTTTGTTCGGGATCTTCTACCCCGCACAGGTCTTTGAAAAACTCATTCTTTGCATTGACCAACCGGAATTTAAGCCCCAATGCCTTCTTAAAAACCGCGGGTACTTCGATCTCTTCGTCTTTTCTCAGCAGTCCGTGATCGACAAAGATATTGGTCAAGTTATCACCAATCGCTTTGTGTACCAAAACCGATGCAACTGAAGAATCAACGCCTCCGGAAAATCCGCTGATCACCTGTTTGTCTCCAACGGATTCTCTGATTTGTTTGATCTTCTGCACTGCAAAGTCTTCGAGACTCCAAGAGGCTTTACAACCACATTGTTCGAATAAAAAATTACTAATAATGATCTCCCCGTATTCCGTGTGTTTGACTTCAGGGTGAAATTGTATGCCGTACAGCAAATCCTTTGTGTTTTCAGCAGCTGATATAATGCCGCTATCGGTCTGCGCTGTTTTTTTAAAACCTTTAGGAAGGCCGGTGACAGAATCTCCATGGCTCATCCAAGTGATAAAGGATTGAGGGCATCCGTTGAAGAAAGTCGTTTTATCCGTTAAGTGCATGCGTGTTCTTCCGTATTCGGATTTTCCTGTATGTTCTACAATTCCCGTCAAGTGATGGATGATCAGTTGGAACCCATAACACACGCCCAACACGGGAACCTTTCCTTTAATATCATCAAACCAAAAGGGGATTTTTCCGGCTGTTTCCTCGTAGACACTCTCTGGTCCTCCTGAAAGGATGATCCCTTTAACGTCATCTGACGGCAAGGCCGATTCCGGCGAGATGACTTCGGAGAACACGTGGTTTTCCCTGACACGTCTGGCAATCAGTCTGGTATATTGTGAACCGTAATCAACGATAATGATTTTTTCCAATTTGTCTCCACACCTTTAACGTATTTTATGATAGACCGAACAAATCCTTGACTTCCTGTCCTGCAGCGATTTCTCGATTCAGATTTGTGGCGATGTTCACAACCCGCTCTACCAGTTCTGCATTGCTTTTTGCCAACACGCCTTTTGAGAGGTAAATGTTGTCTTCCATGCCCACCCTTACATGCCCACCTGAAGCTATGGCGATTGCCGCCATATTAAGTTCATGCCTTCCGATGCCTGCTACACACCAGGTCGCATTATTTGGGACCATGTTTTTCATGTGACAGAGGCTCTCTAAACCGGCTTCCATTGCACCGGGAACACCAATGACAAAATCATAATGATAGTGTTTTCTTTTTACATAGCCCTTGTGAATCAACCAGTTCGCAAAACTGACATGCCCGGCTTCAAAACACTCGAACTCCGGCATGATGTTCTTTTCGTTGATCTTCTCAGCGAAAGTCAGAATCATGTCTTTGGTGTTCATGAAAACATCCGAGCCGAAGTTCGAAGTCCCCGTGGACAAAGTAGCCATATCCGGATTGGATTCGAGGCTTTGCAGCCGTTCTTCCGGTTTCATCCATGTGGCGCCTCCGGTTGATACTTGAACGATTAAGTCAGGGGCTTTTTGCCTGATCATAGCTACCGTTTTTTTGAAGGTGTCGGCATCCTGTGTGGGATTACCCTTCTCATCTCGAACATGAAGATGAACGATTCTGGCCCCCGCATCATAACATTTTTTTGCTTCATCTGAGAGTTCTTCAGGCGTTGTGGGCAAATATGGGTCTTGTTCCTTCATGACCTCTGCTCCGCAAATAGCAGCTGTTATAATCAATTTCTTAAAATCGGACATGTGATCACCCCTCTTTTCGGTTTCGTTGTTTATCTTTTGGAACGACACAAGTGCCACTGGCTCTGCAAACCAGTACAGGTTCTTCAAGAACGTTACAGGCGCTATCTTGTTCATCTATTCGGGCGTTCTCTATCACTTTATACGCCTCGAATCGCATCCTTCTCGAGGTATTGCCCGCTTTTTCAATCCAGCCTTTTGCCTCAATATAGTCTCCGGCATACACCGGGGACAGAAATTCCACGTTGTCGTATGCGGCAAATAGACCTTCGTCACCGTCGTGTTTAATCAACAATTCGGTGGCCACATCTCCGAATAGTTGCAACATCTTGGCCCCATCAACCAATTCTCCCGCATAATGGGCATCATGCATACTCATTCGTAATCTGATCATCGATTCAACCATTCGACTTCTCCCCCTTATTGATCTTCATGAAATTCGTATTCTGAGTCTCCAATGATGACTGTATCGCCTTCTTTTACGCCTTTTTTCCTTAACAGATGATCCATCCGACTGTTTTTTAAAATTTTCATAAAACGTTCAAAACCGTCTCTGTTATTCAGATTGATTCTCTCTTTCAGTAATTCAAACTGTTCTCCGCCGATTTCCCATGTATTCTGATCAATCTGTGTGATCTCCAGTCTGATCCTTTCAGGAACCGGAAAGTCAACAGCTTTAATCTTGGGTAACTTGCCCTCTTGGGGAAGTATTTGCCCATCATCTTCTTCAGGTTGTTCCTTTTCCCTGTGTTGTTTGACTTTATGATAAAGATAATCAAGTAGTGGGGTGATTCCCAGTCCCGTAACGGCACTGATGACAAAGACCTTCTTTCCCATTTCTTCAAACCGCCGCTTTGTCTCTTCAATCACTTCATCTATTGAGGCATCCGCCTTTGACAAGGCGATGACTTCTTCTTTTTGTGAAAGAATTTCAGAGTACGAGAGTAATTCATGGCGTATCTTGTTGTAATCTTCTATAGGATCCTCTCTTTCCGAGAGTGAACAATCGACCAGGTGAACCAGAATCTTTGTCCGTTCGACATGTCTGAGAAAATAAAAACCGAGTCCTGCTCCTTCATGGGCACCCTCAATGATTCCGGGGATGTCTGCCACCAAGAAGGAATCATTTCCGTGATAATCTACCACGCCCAAATTGGGTGATAGGGTAGTAAAATGATAATCGGCTATCTTTGGTTTCGCATTGCTGATTACGGAGATTAATGTGGATTTTCCCACACTGGGATAGCCAATCAAACCCACATCGGCTATCATCTTCAATTCCATCAGAAGCTTTTTCTCTTCTCCCTTGACACCGTTTTCGCTATAGCGAGGAGCTCTCATAGAGGGGGTGGCGAATCTGGCATTTCCTCTACCACCACGGCCTCCTCTTGCGATGCAAACAATTTTGTTGTTCTTGTCCATATCGGCGAGGATTTCGTCCCTTTCGCAATCTTTAACGACAGTTCCCACAGGGACTTCCAACACCACGGCTTCTCCATCCGCACCATGTTCGTTGGATCGTCTGCCATTCTCCCCGTTTGGAGCTTTGATATGCTGATTATACCGATATTCAATCAGAGAGTTAATTCTATCAGTGGCTTTAATAAAGACATGCCCGCCGTTACCACCGTCTCCTCCGTCGGGACCACCTTTGGGTACATATTTTTCTCGCCGAAAGGTTGAGGCACCGTTTCCGCCTTGACCTGCTTTGACATTTATCTTGACTCTGTCTATGATCTTTGGCTCTTTCAAATAAACACCTCGTTAATGTCCTTCAATTTCTCTTCGTTTATCTTCAAATCCCTTTCTTCCCATAAGGGCGTAAGTATAGAGCTTTCCATCTTCAACTCCCGGCTGATCGAAGGGATTAATATTCTTCATGTAGCCCAGTAAAGTGGTTGCCAATTCGTATATGAAGATGAATTCACCCACATGTTGTTCGTCTATCTTTGGGAACTCAACGGTCATATTGGGTCGTCCGTGGTTTTTCACCGCATAGGCCGTTGCCAATTGCTCGGCATCAATCAGCTGATTCAAACTTTTTTCACCGAGATAGCTCAACGCTTCAATATCCGTGTGAATTGACGGAATGGTCATTTGGTGATGAAAGTTGTAAACCTTTAGAAAGGTAATCACCTTATCATTGGGACCGTCGTTGTAAAGCTGTACTTGTGAATGCTGATCGGTTGGGCCAATCGCCTTTACCGGTGTAAGTCCGTAATTGATTGAATGGCCGTCATTGTCTGTGGCCTTTCCCAAACTTTCAGCCCAAATTTGACGGAACCAGTCTGCCCAATAATAAAGGGCATTTGAGTAGGAAAACATCACGTTGATCATCATGCCCTTTTCCCCAAACAGCATGTGATGTAAGGCAATCATGGCTGCGGGATTGTCTTGGACATCCGCTTCAAATAATCTGTTCTTACAATCGGCAGCACCTTTGACTAACTGTTCAACGTCGATTCCAGCTGCAGCTGCTGAAATAAGACCGACAGGGGTTAAAACACTGAAGCGTCCCCCGACTGAAGGCGGAATGGTGAATTTTTTGATGCCATCCTGGTCAATAATCTTGTTCAAAACGCCTTTTTCAGGATCGGTTGTAAAAACAAAATGTTCCTTAGGGGACAACCCCTTTTCAAGTATCATTTGTCTGACAATCAAGTAGTTTGACATGGCTTCCGCTGTCGTTCCTGATTTGGAAATGACGTTAAAAAGAGTCTTGGAAGGGTCAATGACCTCTAAGTTTGATTTAACAAAATCGGGGTCCACATTGTCCCAAACATCAATGGTGGGCAGTCCACCTCGCTGAGATTTTGTCATTCGATTCCAATTGATTGGCCTTAACGATTTTTGGAGGGCGATGTTTCCCAAAGCAGAGCCACCGATGCCCAAAACGACAAAATGATCGTATTGCCCTTTGACAGATTCTTCCACCCATTGTTGGATGCTGTTGATATAGGACAAGTCTCCTAACAGCTGAACAAAACCCGGTGGGTCTTTCTTAAGTCGGTCGAATGCCTTTTGTGCCATTTCCAAAGAAGACTTTATTTCGTCGGCTGTATGCCCGTTCACACATTTTTCAGAGGAAAAATTATCAAAGTTAAAATTAAGCATTCATTCATCTCCTTTAATAGTGGATAATTGAATCAATTTTGTAGCCGGATAGCTTTTCCCTTGGATTTAAAAAATCAAGTTCGATGAGAAATAACATCTTTTCCACGATGCCACCCATTTCCTCTATCATTACCGCAACGGCTTCGACAGTCCCTCCGGTTGCCAGAAGATCGTCTACAATAAGGACTCTATCGTCTTTATCGATTGCATCCTTATGAATTTCAAGGCCTGCGGTTCCGTATTCTAAGGTGTAGTCTTTTCGATGTGTATCTGCAGGCAGTTTTCCGAGCTTTCTAACGGGAATCATCCCCTTATTCATCCTTGTTGCCAAAGCGGCTGCAAAGATAAATCCCCGGGCCTCTACACCGAGAATGTAATCGAAGGTATCCTCCTTCAAATGATTTTCCATGACCGTTAAAGACTCATTAAAAGCCTGAGGGTCTTTTAGCAGTGGTGTGATATCTTTAAACACAATTCCTGGTTTGGGAAAATCCAAAACATCTCTTATATAGTGTTCTAAATTCATAATATCTCTCCTTTGGCTTTGATTTATTTGGAATCCGAGGAAACATCCAATGATTCCCCGAAAAGTACACAAAAAAGGCATTTACCCATCAACGAAGTTATTCCACAAAATTGAAAAGGCTTTTTTTATAAGCCTGTAGGGAAAGGCCCGTATGCCCTCCCACAAATGAAACGGTCGTTGATATTTTCTATTATTAACTCGAAAACGACTTTTAAGTAGAACACTCAAATGATTTTCATCATTCACATCTCAGATTATACCATGGTTACTTTATTCTTACCAGTCTTCTTGGAAATGTACAAGGCGCTATCAGCCGTTGAGACTAAAGTTGAAGAGTGCCTACCGTCTTCGGGGCAAGTTGCAACACCACAACTGATGGTGACGTGTAATCCATCCACATCCGTTTCAGCAACCTTGCAAATGATTTGATTGGCGATTTCCACCGCCTTCAGCTTGTCCGTTTTTGTCAACAAAACGGCAAATTCTTCCCCTCCGTATCTTGCAGCAACCGCATCGATTGGAATGTTTTCTTTAATAACTTGTGCCACTTTTTTCAAGGCTTGGTCTCCCAGTAAATGGCCGTACGTATCGTTAAAGGCCTTGAAATCATCGATATCCATCATGATTAAAGAGAGAGGCTGTTCGAAGGAACTTTTTTTAATCAGTTCATCTGCCTTTTCATAAAATGTGGTGTGATTGTTCAACTTAGTCATTCGGTCTATTTTAGTTGTTTCCAGGATCTTTTTGTACTTGAATGATGTTTCAACCATTCTGCCAATCTGTTCGGCGAAAATCCTTGCAATCTCAGCGTCTTCTTCCGTTGGCCTTTTGCCATTTTTGGGGAAATCAAGTGCGATATAACCGATGAATTCGTTCTCTGAATCCAAAAAGGGGATGAGAAACAAATCGTCTCGATGCCATTTGTTTTTGTCCCAATTTTGTTCTTCGTTATACACGGCATCCCAAAGGTTTAGTTTTTCATACATACGGCTTTCAGCAGGAATAAAATAGGTCCCTGAGAACTTAAATTCAGGCCTGAATAAGTCGTTAATCGAATCAGCGGTAACCTTCATTGAAGCCAAATCATCAAAATCCTCTTTTTTGATTCCATAATATCCGATTCGGTTCACCACCTGATCATTTCTGTTAATCACAGATACCAGAGCTTCATTATAGCCCAGCATTTCTGCGAGCAATTTTGTTGATTTCTGTAGAATGATGTTGAAATCTTCAGTAGAACGGACCAGATTCAAGCCTGAGAGAATCCCCTTAAGTGCTTGCTTAAAATGGCGTAATTTGAGGCGTTCTTCCTTTTCCCTGTCGGTATTTTTCATGATAACGGTGAAAAGAAGCAACATCAGTGAGAGAACGGGGAAAAGATAATAAAGGGTGAATAGCTTTTCATAGCCTTTCAATTGAAAATCGTAGATCGCTTGTGATAAGGGCAACAACACTATTCCCGGAAACAGTTCGATACCAAATACCATTAAACTGTTCAAAAAACCGCTCCACGGACTATTATAAAACACTTTAAAGTATATGATCATGATGAGTTGGTTGATTGCCAATACACTGATCAGGTATAAAAAAAGTCTGAGGTATAAAGGCGAATCCATATACATCCATTCGGCGGGCAGTGTGTACATGAGAAAATAAATAGAGGCTCTTGAAATGGCCTTCACCACATACATGCCTTTGTTTTTTGAATGGTTAATGTTCATTCTGAACAAACTGATCAAGGCGATTAACGTACCGGCCGTATAGGGACCGTATCCCAATATGATAACAATAGCGGGAATAATGGTTGAAACCAGATTAAAGGTTCGATAGTGTATTTTGATATTGTCAATGGCGAATGTGAAGAGGATAACAAACAGAAAAAACAAAAGACCGTTATACGAACTACTGAACTCGTATAAAATATTCTGTCCAATACTGAAAACAAAAAAGATGCTTAAACTAACGATAAACAATATCAGTGAAAAAAGGTATTTGTTTGTGTTCTTTTGCCTTCCGTTTGTCGTTTAAATCAACCCCTGAATGAGATTAAAATGATGTAGCCCACATATGATGCAAAGAAAAGAGACTCCTCAACTCTGGTTATTTTGCTTTTTTTCATGGTGGTTAATAACAAGAAAATTGCAAGGATGCTCATGAATAAAATATCCGCCCAGTAATGATCAACAATGACACCGATGGGTTTTAAGATCGATGAGATACCCAAGATGAGACAAATGTTGAAAATATTCGAACCGACAATGTTCCCTATGGCCAAATCATCCTGTTTTTTGATAATGGCAGTGACAGAAGTGACCAATTCAGGAAGAGAAGTTCCGATGGCGATCATGGTTAATCCCACCAATGCTTCA
>CAYUYU010000073.1:8474-11845 GCA_964449405.1 uncultured Thermotogaceae bacterium | reverse complement strand
ATATGATTGCACTGCAAAAAGGTCAATTTTGAAGACATATTCGCAAAATCAAGTATCATCTCACTTGCGGGCGGACACACCGGTCCGCCCCTACAAATGCGTGAAAACACCTTAAATAGAGACGTAGGGGAGCAAAGGTGTGGGGTCAAAGAAAACAGATTGACTGCCCATTCAAAGAATGGGCTTAGAAGTATTTTGCCTATGGGCAAAAACTTCATGCTCCCGAATAACAATAGCGGAGACATTTTTTTTGGCAATAATCGCAAAAAAAGGTTTTTTCAGTGGAACCATGGTATTAGTAGTGTCTGCCGTTACTCGTAAATGAATTATCTTAAACAATACAATTAAGACGAAAAGATAAGGCTTGGTTATACTTTGAGCAATTCATTGGCATCTCAAAAAAAGGTACTTGATGAATATGCGAATATCGGTTGCTCTACCACCTTTTCGCTTTATTAAGGATAAAAAAAATAATGAAGAGCTGATGGTTTTGTTTTTGAATGGTTGTTTCTTTATGATACTCTAAGGTGATTACTTTTTTACCAGGAGAGGAAACTGCTGAAGGTTGATTTTTACAATGAGCTGATAGAAAAGAAAAGTTTATATCTGTCTTCATTTTGGCATTTTGCAACGATAAATTGGTTTTGGTGAAACATCTTAACAAGCAACCTGGAAGTTTCCCGAGGGACATCGTGAAATGGACGAAAGTGATTTTGCAGCAGCTGATGGGGAGTTATACGAAGAAACCGGCGCAGCTGTCTTTTCAATAAACCGGCTATGTGCCTACACGATTTCAAGAGATGGAATTTATAAAATAAAATTGAATGGTTACAGTTGAGATTCACTTATGTAAAGTATTGGTAAAATTTACCGTTTGGTTAGGTTTTTAAGTTTAAAAAAGGGTATAATATCGTAAAGCAAAACATTTAAATTTCACTTTCTTTTCGTCGTTTTAGCTTGATTTTAGAAATTTCTTTTAAAGGCTGTGACTATGAATGGGAGCATACGAATGGTTGAAGGCTGTATTAGAATTTTCTGATACCGCATTTGCAAGACACAAAATTGTTTTGGATGAAGATGGCAACCCAAAAGATTATGTTTTTTTGGAAGTTAATCCGGCTTTTGAAAAGATGACGGGACTTAAACGGGAAGAAATACTCAATAAACGCGTATTAACAGTCATTCCTGAGATCAGACAGGATAAATTTGACTGGTTTTCCTTTTATGGTCAAGTTGCTTTGGAGGGAAATACAAAAAGCTCCTTTGAAAAATATTTTCACCCTTTAAAGAAATGGTATAGAATTGAAGTCATTTCTACTGAAAGATTATACTTTACGACGATCTTCCACGATATCGGGCATGAGAAAGAATTGGCAGCATTAAAACAAAAATCTCAAGATAAGTACTTAAAGATTTTTAAAAACTCCAATGACGCCATTTTTATTCACGACAGTAAAGGTCAAATACTTGATATTAACCCGAAAGCTTGCCAATTAACCGCTTATTCAAGAGATGAATTATTAAAGTTGAATATCTACCAGTTGGTTTCTGATAGAGGGGCAATGAGGGGCAAAAAGGCACGAAGTGAATTGGTTACAAGGGAAGAAGTTGTGTTGGAAAGTCAGATTATTGATAAAACGGGAAAACTGATTGACGTTTCAATTAGCGCTTCGTATTTTGACAAAGATAATGGAATCATCATGGGATTTTTACGTGACATTAGCGAGATCAAGAAAAAAGAATTGGATTTAAACAATATTATCGAAGGAACCCGTGTGGGGACATGGCAATGGAATATTCAGGATAATATTCAAATTGTTAATGATTATTGGGCTCAAATGTTGGGATATACCGTTGAAGAATTATTCCCTTTGACAACTCAGAAATGGCAAAGTCTCATGCATCCGGAGGATCTTAAAAAGCTGGATGGGTTTCTGGATCAACATTTCGAAAATGTTTTGGAGCAGTTTGAATGTGAATGCCGATTCAAGCATAAAACAGGCAACTGGGTTTGGGTTCTTTCAAGGGGAAGAGTCTTGGAATGGACAGTTGATGGAAAGCCCAGTGTCATGTTTGGAACACACCTTGACATCACCAGATTGAAAGAAACGGAAAAAGAGCTCATCAGATTATCAGAATTTCAGAAGCTTTTGATGAATATGGCATCCAAATATATCAATTTATCTTTTTCCGAAATTGATCAGGCAAAGCATAGTTCTTTAAAAGAAATTGGAGAGTTCGTTAATGCCAACAGAGCTTATATTTTCACTTATGACTGGGAAAAAAGAATTGCTGTCAATACCTATGAATGGTGTCAAGAGGGTATCGATTCCCAAATTGAAAATCTTCAATCCATTCCTTTTGATGCAATGCCCAAGTGCATTAACTTTCATAAGGAAGGAAAGATTGCTTTTATTGAAGATGTTTTGGCTTTGGATAAAACAGACGCTGACAGAAAAACATTTGAACCTCAAGGTATAAAAAGTCTTGTGGCAATTCCGATTATGAGAGGAAAGTATTGTGAGGGGTTTGTGGGATTTGATTCTGTTAAAGAAAAAAAAGTGTATGCCGAACAAGAAAAAGCCTTGTTGATGTTTTTCTCTCAGATCCTTCTGAATATCGATACACGGGCAAAATTGGAGAAAAAAATAATCGCTGAAAAAGATAAGGCGTTGGAAGCCAGCAGGGCAAAGAGCGCATTTCTTGCCAATATGAGTCACGAAATACGAACACCGTTAAATGGGGTCATTGGTTTTGCCTCCATTATGCTTGACACGGAGTTAGATGAGAAACAAAAAGAGTACGCCGATACCATCATGACTTCAGCAAGATCCTTACTTGAAATCATTAACG
Organism: uncultured Thermotogaceae bacterium; assembly: GCA_964449405.1. Taxonomy (GTDB): domain Bacteria; phylum Thermotogota; class Thermotogae; order MWEM01; family MWEM01; genus JASUTC01. Next base: position 8,992 of record CAYUYU010000073.1, on the reverse strand, counting down.
ATATTTTGGATTTATCAAAAATCGAAGCGGGAAAAATGGAACTAAATCCAGAAAAAACAGACTTATTCAAATTAATGATGAACACGACAACCATTGTCAATTTGAAAGCGGAGGAAAGAAAAAACAAATTGTTTTATACAATTGATGAAGATGTTCCAAGGTTTATCTTTGTTGATGCCATTCGATTAAAACAAATCTTGATCAACCTCCTGAGCAATGCCACTAAGTTTACTAAAAACGGTGAGATTGAGCTAAAGAGTAAAATATGTGCAAAAGATACTCAGAAAAAGACGTGTGTTTTAGAGTTTTCAGTTCGTGATACCGGTATCGGAATCAAAGAAATGAACCAAAGACGTATTCTCGAGCCTTTCAGTCAGGAAGATTACACCATCACGAAAAAGTACGGCGGAACCGGCCTTGGACTTGCCATCATCAAAAGTCTGTTGTTAAATATGAATTCCAGTTTAAAGATTGATAGTGCATACGGAAAAGGCAGTCGGTTTTCGTTTACCTTGCAT
>CAYUYU010000073.1:0-8374 GCA_964449405.1 uncultured Thermotogaceae bacterium | reverse complement strand
TTTAAAGATTGATAGTGCATACGGAAAAGGCAGTCGGTTTTCGTTTACCTTGCATGTACCTTATGAAGAAGAGAAAGTTGAATCAACTCAAAGAAATAAAAAAACTCACAAAACGATAAAAGAAAGAAAAGCGCACAGCAAGGTCCTTATTGTAGAAGATCACGATGTGAACATGAAAGTAACCAAGCATATTGTCACAGCAATCGATAAAAATGCAAAGATCATGATCGCCAAAACGGGTCAAGAAGCCCTGGATATTTTTCAAATGTTGAAACCCGATATCATTTTACTTGATTTGAGACTACCTGATATTGATGGATATGAAGTGGTAAAACAAATCCGTCGATCCAATCAAACAGTTCCCATCATTGCTCTAACCGCCTTGGTTGTAAGGGATGAAAAAGAAAGATGCCTTGCATTGGGCATGAATTACTATCTTTCAAAACCTTTGGATTTGGGGGAGTTAAAAGAGATATTGAACAGATACTTATAAAGCCTGGAATTAGAGTTTTTATATCTTGTGAATCGTTAATTTGACAAAGCTGGGCTTTTTTTATGGCTTTGGATAATAAGTGGTTGTTATGTTTGATAATGTCACTAAAATCCTTTTTTTTGAAATGAAATATGTGTTGATTATTGAATAATAAATACATTTAAAAAGATGATAAATTTACTGTCAAATTCAGCTTACACTTTTCATGTATAATGAAGCGGATTTCTCTTTGTTTTCAGTTCAATTCAGTTTAATTTTGGAGGCAGTTGATGTATTCGCTGGAAGAAAGTTTAAACACTATTGTTTTGTCAAAAGGACTCGGTTCCTTGGGTTTGAAAGAGATGAAGGAGCTTTTGGCAAAACTCAAGGGAAAGGTCCATTATCTTACGATACAAAACTTCTGTAAATCTCATGAAGAAAAGAGGATAAAAATAGACAAGAGAATCAAAAACCTCAACATTGAGGTATCCCCCGATTTGATGGCTGCATATGTGACTTTTATCGAAAAACCAAGCGCTGAAGATATTCTTGAGGAACTGGATCGGGAAGGAATAAAGACTGTGTTGGATATTGAAACGATTCGTGCTCAACTTCAGGGAACTGAAAACAGAATTTTAGTGGCACAAGGTATTCCCCCGGGCAAAGCGGAAGATGAAAGAATCGAATGGTATGTCAGGCTTCCCGAAACCCGCTCCTCAGTTGCTGCGAAAGAAAATGTGGATTATTATAAACTTGATATCTTTAGCTATGTCAGCAAAGGGGAGAAAATTTGTAAAATTATCCCACCGGTAACGGGAAAAACAGGGCAAACCATTTATGGGGAAAAAATTATAGCACCTTCACCAAAAAGGATCAGCTATCATTTCAGCAATGATTTTGAAAAGAATGAACAAACGATTTTTGCTAAAAAAGATGGCGTATTGGAAATGAAAAACATGTATTTGGGATTGGCGCCGGTGTTGAAAATCACCGGTGATGTCGATTACAAGACGGGTAATATTAATTCCAATGTGAACGTGTTTATTGGTGGTTGGCTAAGGACAGGCTTTTCAGTGATCAGTGAAAAAAATGTATTTATCGAAGGCGGCGTTGAAGAAAAAACCACTGTGAAAACAGGAGAAGATCTTTCAGTGGTATTGGGAATCATGGGAAATAAAAAGACGAAAATTGAATGTGAGGGGGACCTTAAGGCAAAGTTTATACAGGACACAACGGTGATCGTGAAAAAAAACATCTATATCAACGAATATATCATGAATTCAGATGTGGTTTGTCAAGGCAGTGTTTATGTCAACGGTAGCAAAGGTTCAATCATTAATACAAATCTCGATGCCAAGGTGTCCGTGGAACTAAAACGATACAAAATGTCCCAACAAAATCGAGGGATAAAGGTTAAGGGTTTTCAAAGGGGAATGTATTTGAGAACTTTAAAAGACCTTCATGCTCGAGAAAAAGAGTTGAAAGAGAAGTTGATTTATCTTTCCGTACAGTTGAGAGGAATTTCAAAGAATAAGAAAGATCAGTTACAATATACACTGGGGTATTATCAAAAATGTCAGCAAGAGTTGGCGGAAATCAAAGAAGTCATAGAGGATATCAACACACTGCTAAAAAAAGTCCAAGGGGAAGGTATGGTCAAGATTTTGTCCGTCACTGATCAAATTGCATTGAAGATAAAAGGTAAAGAAGTAAAAATGACTGACTCAAAACCGATTACATTATACTATGATCCTGAAAAGAAGGGAATTGTTAAAGAATGTTTGGCAAAGAACTGATTAGGTCGCTTGGAACTCCGGAAGCAAAACAACTTATGGTGGAATTGTTGGCACCTGCTGTTTTGTTATTTAAAGACACTGATGATGTATGGAGAGTTGCTGATGCCAGAAAAGTAAAGACAACTCGATTTGAATTTGGTAGTATAGAAGAAGCGCTATTAGATTTTAACGGACAAGTATTTACCCAAGATTCTAATTACTGTCTTTTAACCAAATCAGAAGATACGGATATCAAAGAACTGTTGAAAGATTATTGGCATCATTCCACTGTATTGGAAGAGCTTAATCGTGATAAAAATATATTAACAAAATTTACTTATCAACTGTTGAGCATTGAAAAATTAATCCCATCACTTTTGGAACCTTTTCCAATAGAAGTGTTACTCAATATTCTTATAGACTCGCTTGGAGAGGTTTTTACAGCATCTGCTGCAGCATATGCTTGCACCGGAACAGGTAAGATCAAAAAGGTGGGAAGCACTGGACATAATAAATTTCCGGAAATGATGGACAAGTTCGGACGTTGTTATCCCGGTTCCGTGATCAAAGATCAAAGATATCTTGTTTCGAGCATTTCTGAAGGAGACAATGAGCAGTATTTTATAGTTTTCAAGCGAGAGAGCACTTTCCAGGAAGAGGAAATCTCAATACTTCGTACCCTCACTTCATTGCTTCAAAAATCAAGATTTCTCTTTAAGGAGCAAATTAGACATCAGGAAATTGAGTCGCTTGTCAGTCAATTTGAATTTATCCTTGAAATATTGAAAAACTTTTCAGTCACCATACTCTCAACTTTTGATGAATCAACGCTTAAGAAAAATATTTGTGATGCCATCAAAGAGATGTTTCAGGCAGAGTTTGTGACCATTTATGAAAGAATTAACATGACAGATCGCTTCAAATTGTGCTACTCCGTAGATCTTGGGAGCAGAGAGTTTGATGATCCGCTTAATTATTCCGGAATAACTGAAACGGGAAGGCTAACGTGTGAAACATCATTTGATTATCAGAAATGTTTTGGTATTCGAACGGATTCCGGATTGGATTATTTGATTTTTATAGGGGAATCGGTATTAGAAAATTATTATAAAAAAGAAATCATAAATGTTCTGGACGATATCGTACCGGCAGAGATTAAACGAGCCTTTTCCAATGTGGATGCCTTTAAAAAAATCAGTGAACAATCTGAATATATTCAAAAAATTGTGACTGAAATGAGCTATCTCTCCGAGAATCTTCAAGAGATTGAACAAGTTAAAAATACGCATTCGTTGATGGAACAACTCAATCTTGTTACTGAAAATACTACGGGTGCTGTTTTTAAAAAGATAAATCTTTACCAACCGGCAAACCCTGAAGATAACGAAAAAATCATAGAATTTGGTGAGAAGACTTCACCTTTTGGGCATACTATTTATGAAAAAGAAGCAAACGAGGACTTGAAAGACTTTTATTTGTTGTCTTTTTTAAGTCAGATTGCACTGCAAACTCAAGAAAAGATCAATGTCTTTGAGCCCGGATCAACCATTTCTTCTCTTGAAAATATCGTTGTTGATTTTTTGAAAGTAAAGTATCGGCTATCCGGTTTAACTGGAAAGCCATCTATATTTCGACTGGATTTGTCAGAAATAAATGAGAGTACTCTGGAAGGCTATGGAGTGGGTTTAGCAGTGGGTGACATGTTGTTTTGTGCCACATATCTTTCATCCGATGATTTAAACAGTATCATTGAATGATTTCTCCTCACTCTCTGTTATAATAATAATGATATTATTATGGGAGTGATGCTCTGATGAAAAAGGGTTTGGGTATTTTATGGAGTGAACTGTATAAAGATATGTACGATAAAAAGACCCTGGATTCTTTCGGGCTTGAAGATTTTTATGATTTTTTATCTCAAGCAAGACGAGAATACGAGTCTTTTTTTAAAGGACAAAAGAAAGACTGGTATAAAGATGCCGTTGTATATTCTCTTTATGTTGACCTGTTTAATAAAAATATTCAAGGTCTTATCGAAAAGTTGGATTATCTTGAAAAGCTTGGGATAACTTGTATCTGGCTTCTGCCGATTCTTGAGTCCCCAATGAAAGATGCCGGTTTTGATATTTCAGACTATACTAAGATACGAGATTCTCTGACAGGTGGCGATGATCAAGTTTTTGATCAGTTTTTACTGGAAGCGCATAAAAGGGGGATGCGGGTAATCTTCGACATCGCGCTCAATCATTGTTCAATCGAGCACCCTTGGTTTAAAGAGGCGATCATGGATAAAAACAATCCTAAAAGAGATTATTTTATCTGGAGTGATTCGCAAGCCAAGTATAAAGAAGCGAGAATCATATTTAAAGGCCTGTGTAAGAGTAACTGGGAATGGGAAGAGAATACCTCTCAATATTATTTCCACCGTTTTTTCGCTATTCAGCCAGACTTGAATTATCATAACCCAAAAGTGCTCCTTGAGATGACAAAGATCTTAGTGAATTGGAAACTCAGAGGCCTTGATGGATTCAGAGCAGATGCCATCCCTTATATTTGGAAAGAGGAGGGGACGATCTGTGAAAATCTTCCGAAGACCCATACAGTCGTAAAATTTTTCCGCGGGGCTCTTGATTTTATTGAACCGGACACACTTCTGCTTGCTGAAGCCTGCCAGCCACCGAAAAAAGTTGTGGAGTACTTTGGTGATGGCGATGAATGCAATGCGGCTTATCATTTTCCTGTGATGCCACGTATTTACAGGAGTTTGGCTGAGCAAACCGATGAAGCGGTTAAAATGGCCCTTTCTCCTGATTTCACACCCCAGGATATCCCTGAAGATTGTCAGTGGATGATGTTTTTACGTTGTCATGATGAATTGACTTTGGAAATGGTAACCCCCGAAGAAAGAAAAACGGTTTTTGATTTCTATGTCAAAGATTCCCTATGGAATTTCCGCGAAGGTGAGGGCATTTCAGCACGACTTGCCACATTGTTTGAAGAAAATCCAGACCGAATCAAATTGGCCTATTCCATTATGTTTTCCTTGTTGGGAACACCTATCGTTTTTTACGGAGATGAATTTGCAAAAACGAACGATATGAATTTCTATACCGAACAAGTTGAATTGACAAAGATTAAAGATTCAAGATATTTGGTGAGAGGTCGGATTGACTGGGATGAAGTTGAGCAAAACTTGAAAGGGGATAATCTTTCGTCGGATATATACTCCTTTATGCACAGAATTATTTCTGCCAGAAAAGCACATCCTGTTTTGGGAAGGGGGACTTTAACGTTTTTGGAAGTGAAAGACACGGAAGGTAAAGAAGCAAAAAGTGTGCTGGCTTATACAAGAGCTATGGCGCACAACCAGGAGAAACCGGTGACGGTTATTCAGAATCTTTCAGATCAAACAATCCGGATTAGTCCTCCAATAGAAATTACTAAAGAAATAGATCTTTTAGCGACAAGGATTAAAATAGACAATAAAAAATTCGTGATTCTTTCACCATACGAGTTCCTTTGGATTTAGCAAAAGCATTCCAAGAAATGATTGAATGTTTTCAGTTTCCAAGCTTAAAGCCCCCATTTTTTTGAGGGGGTTATTTCACATATGGCTTGACAATCAGTTCTAATTTTTTTCTTAATGAGATGAGCATATCGTCTTTAGTGTAATGATCTTCATAGACGTATAAAAGCAGTTCAAAAAAAGCGGCTGCAAATACAGTTGAAGCGGCTGTTTGTGTATCAACTTCCTTAATAAACCCCTTTGCATGCATCTGGTTGAATATTTCTTCTAACTCAGCAATAGCTTTGAAATCCGTTTCGGCAAATTTGTCGAATATCTTTCTCTTTTTTTTAGAGAGGTAAGTGGATAGGTGTATGATCTCTTTAATAACAGTTTTGGGAAGTTTGAGAACAATTTTTAAACTTTTTGTGACGTATTCCAAAATGATGTCAATGACATTTTCTCGAGTCATTTCCTTGTCGATCAGTTTAATACTACTGATTTCAAAGTTTTCCAGCATGGCTTCCATATACAGATTGGCCTTTGATGAGAAGTAGTTAAAAAGGGTTCCTTCTGCTATCCCGACCCTGTCACTGATTTCTTTTGTTTTTGTGTCTTCATAACCCTTTTTTGAAAAAAGTTGATAAGCGTTTTTTAAAATATCCTTTCGAATTCTTTCCTGTTCTTCTTTATTGATTCTTGCAGACATGAATGCTCCTTTGTGGGTAAATCGTTTGATTATTATGAGTTTGCTCAAATTATAGACCTTAATCGAGACGCTGTCAAGATGATGCTAAATCAAAGGTGGGATATTTATTGTTCATAAGCCCCGATGTCTACTTGTGAGCCCTGCGGTCTTAAAGTTGATTCCAGATCATCAGAGGGTGTATTTTCTGATGTTCCCCCATCGATTAGAAGGCTCTTTGGCTTTAAATGATAGTTACCTCCCTTTTCTCCCCAAACAGATTTGATAAATTGAGGATCTGTGGAAAGAATGCCTTCTCCGAAAAAACAATCTTCCAAATCTTTTGCAGTATATTCAACTCCTTTATATATGATCTGGCTGTTTCTATTGGGGGCGTAAAAATTGGAATGCTTGATGGTGAGATCAACATGTTCACCAAAATAAGCCATGCCATAGGAGTCTGAGAACGTGCAATTAATAATCGTCAAGTTGAGTGGCGTGGGGTCGTTATATTGTGAATACATAGAATATGAGCGTCTTTGAGGGTTGTCGTGTATGGTGCAGTTTTTGACTGTGAATGTTGTGTTTGCCTGTTGGGATTGTCCAATCACCAATGGACACCAAGGGGATTGAAGATCCCCATCACCGGTTCCGTAAATCAGGCAATTTTCCATTAGCGTACCATCTCCCCATAATTTGACCCCGTCTGCGTAATTATTGGCCACAATGCATTTGGACACAAAACTATTTTGGCTTTTCAGATCGATGCCATCTCCCTTGTTGTGTTCAACAAGACACTTTTCTACGGTTACCGGTCCAAGAGAGGGTTCCAAGCCAATACCGTCCGGGCGGGAATAAGGAAGATCAGGGTTATCTAACAGCCCTCTGTAATAGTGTCCTGAATAGGACAAATTACTGTTGGTGATGAAACAATTTCGCCAGCCTATGTCACCGTAAGGACCTCCAATCGACCCAAAACCGCAATAGGTGATGGTGCAATTGTCGATTTCCAACTCTTCTACATCCTTGAAATTGATACCGAATTCATCAATATGATGAATATGGAGGTTTTTGAGTTTGATGTGGCTTATGGCTTGATTGATACCTGATATCCCGTCTCTGATCCATCCCAATTCGTTGTTGGTGAGAGTCATGTCAGAGAGTGTAACATGTGAGACGCCATCTAATATGACCATGGCATATAGATTATCATCGCCTTTTAAAATCGTTTGTCCTGTACCCTCTCCTTTTACAATGATGGGCTTTTCAAGGGTACCTGAGGGAATTATCAGAATGTCATCGGGAAATTGACTGAGTATATATTCACCCTCTCGTATAATCAGCATATCCCCGGGTTGAAGTTGTCGAACGCCATATCCGGGTGTCTTCCATGGGTTTTCTTTTGAACCGTTATTTGTATCATTACCGTTTATTGCACAATAGTATGTATTTTCTTTACCTTCTAAGTTATCTTCTTCGGTGTTTTCAACGAAGGGGTCCAAACCTGAGCTGCAAGCATTAAAACATATTGAAAGTAATATTGTGATAATGATCCCGGTAACTGAAAAAGCCTTTTTCATAAAAGACACCTCCAAACACGATTGTGCTTTACTTCTATTATATCGCATATTAGAAAGATAGTTCCTGTTTCTTTTTATTGACTTATTCAAGCGCTATGTGATAGACTTTGAAAGAACTTTAACAAAGACTGAAAGCTTTTTTATAACCACACTTTTTTTTATACACTAAGGAGTGGAACCTTGAGAAAAATCTTTTTAATCTGGTTGTTTGCCCTAATGATCATCGCCTTTATCGGTGTGCTTGTGGTATCATTTTCCGTTTTGACCAAACAGGCATCAGAGAATGCCAATACCTTGATTCAATTAAAACTTTCCGATGTCGAAAGGCAAATCGAGCAAACTAAACAGAACCACACA
>CAYUYU010000072.1:5576-11862 GCA_964449405.1 uncultured Thermotogaceae bacterium | reverse complement strand
GCTCCCGAATAACAATAGCGGAGACATTTTTTTTGGCAATAATCGCAAAAAAAAGGTTTTTTCAGTGGAACCATACAATTCTTTTGAGTATTTAAAAACTCTCCCGAACTTAAATGTATGCTTGTAAAACTTCACATCCAAGGCCATTTCCATCTCCCCCTCCGTGATGAAATCAAGGGTGGGGTGAGTGTCTTTATACTCTGCTTGAAGGGCGAAGGGGATTTCCATCTGTGGTCGTAGGATACACGCTATCGCTATACCGGGATAGGTTTTAAACCCGGTCTCTGCGGTAAGAAGCGGGTTGTCGTCAAAATCGACAATCACACTTCCCAGGGCTTCTTGCATGTCAGCTTCTTCCGTTTCCAGAACAATTATCATACCGTTGTCTTCGACAACACTGACAACTTTTTTGACAACACCCATTTCATGATCCAGCAGAAAATCTCCTGGAGCAAATTCTGGAAGATTGTCTGTTTGGATAAAAATCACATAATTCTCCACTTCTTCTACATCGTAATTCAAAAAGCCGTGAAAGCCGGTATTCATAACAAGCGCTTTGGGGCTTGATTGACGGATGGCTACAATTCCCTTCGGATGTTGTTTGACAAGGGAGTTCGTGGTTTGTTGGACTCTGAACAATACACGTCTGTATTCTTCTTGGGATTCCGGATTGACAGTATTTTCTTCTGTTTGAGGCTCTTCATGAATAAAACTCAGTAGACAAGAGTCTGTTATCGCTGCGTGCTGTGAATGGACCTCCTTGTGAAAGACTGCTCCAGAAAACCTGTCCGCCATTCTGTTTTTTGAAAAATCAGCGGTTTTAGTGGTGGTACAAGTGGTAAAGAAGAACAATAGAGCGAATAAAAGAAACAAAAAGAATGACATTTTTCGATATTTCAATCCCATTAAAACCACCCTCCCATTTTTAGTTCAATCTAAGAAATATTATATGCTTTTTTCATGCAAAACATACGTTTGGAAGGGTTTTAAGCAATCATGTTATGAACAGTGTTATAATCTAACAGTGATAATGGGGTGGCTTATCAGCTGGTTGGGCATTTCGTGAATTCCCCTTGCGGGTGTTTGTTTGTGTTTGTTTTCTGATGTTTGGTGATTTAAAATCAAAAAATGTGATTTTATATTTGAGGAATAAAAATGAAAAATGAAAAAAACAAAAGAAGTTTGTTAAACAAAACAGTCTTAATTATAGTCGGCACTTCCACTTTGGCTTTGGGATTGGTAGGAGTGGTGTTGCCGGTTTTGCCTACTACGCCTTTTCTTCTTGTGAGTGCCGCATGTTATGCAAACAGCTCAGAGAAGATGCACGCCTTCCTTCTTAAAAGTAAAGTATATAAAAACACGGTTGATAAATTCCTTCGGGAAGGTGGGATGAGTTTAAAGGCTAAGTTGTCGATTACCATACCTGTTGGTATTTTATTGACGGTTTTGTTTTTTGTGTTTGAGAGCCCGGTTGTAAAAGTCATCATTGCAGCTTTGTTTGTGGTGAAAGTGATTACCTTTGTTAAGATTCCGACGATTAAGGAATAGGAGCTATTGATAGAAAAATCAAAAGGACAGGGTCTTTGATACGTGGTTAAGCAAAGTTAACCTTCAGTTGTGGAAGTAAAGACCTTAATCTCGTACCTGTCCCTTTGAATTTTATATAAAACCATATTTTTTCAAATGAATTTAGTTATGCTTTAAATCCCATAAATATCCAACAAAAGTTTGGTGAGATATTCAGTAGAATCAATGACGTCTTGTCTGTTGACATACTCGTTGGCTGAGTGGATATTGCCGCCTCCGGGTCCGAATACAAGTGTGGGGATTTTGGTCCTCACACCAAAGAGGTTGAAATCACCGATGCTGGTTGTAATAAAGCGGCATTTGTTGAATTTTCTTCCGGGATTGTGTGCGGCAATAATTTCAAATAGTTTGTCAAAGTATTTGTTGTTTTTTGATAAATAGGGTCTATATTCCGTCTCTTCTGATGGCGAATATTTTCTCTCGACGCGTACTTTTGTCTTTAAGTGAAGGGATTTGATAATCTGACTGATTTCCTTTTCGACGGTTGATGGTTTTTCGTTGATTCCCAGCTGCCGGTTGATGGTCACTTTGCAAAAACCCGGAACGGTGAAGGATTCGTCGCCCCCTTCTATGTTCAACACAACATAGTCACCCCGTCCCGTTTTAATATCCGAAAATTTGTTAAAACTAATCAGCTCAGTGATTACCTTTGAGGCATCATGGAGTGCGTTCAATCCTCTCTTGGGATGAGAAGCGTGGGACTCCCGGCCGTAAAACTGGAGTTCAAATTTTTCTCTGCCCTCAGCACCCACCACCACTACGGGATATTTGGGATTTTTAACGATTTTCTCATGGGTCAAGCAATAATTGTCTTTCGTCAACTCCGGTGAGGGTTCCGTAACGATGATCAAATCGTAATCTTCAAAACCGTATTGTTTCAGCAATTCATCCGTCCCGATGGAATGAGGAGATTCCTCTCCGTAAACAAGGGATAGAAAAAGCTCTCCGTTTAAGTCCTTGCAACGACTGGCGATGGCTTCAAATATTTGGACTGCAACAGCACATCCGGCCTTCATATCTGCTGCTCCCAAACCAAAAATCTTGCCGTTATCCTCGTAAGCCCCGTATTTATCGTATATCCATTCACCTTTGGTTCCAACGGTATCCAAATGTCCATTAAGCAAAATCTTTGGCCCTTTGCCATTACCAAGTTTGGCAATTACGTTGAAAAATCCTTCCCTGTTTTCGATGGAAAAGGATTCACTATCCCCTTTTTCAGGATTATAACCCTTTTTTTTAAGATAATCGTAAGCATATTGGTAGACTTTGTCGTCATCCCAGATAGAACTGGGGTATTTAATGAATGCTTTTGTCAGCTCGATAACATTTTGTTCTTCTTCTTTGGTTAAGATTCGTTCCACGATTTCACTCCTTACGATAACTGTAGTATTTGGACGTTTTTAAAATATCGTACCTTGTTGTATTTTTGGACGGACACACCGGTCCGCCCCTAGAAAAACATGAATGCTCCTTTTTTTGATTGTATGCGTATCATGCTGCCAATTACATAGGGGCTGTCCTCATCGTGGGTGCCCAGGTTTTGTTTTTTTAGTTTAGGCAACTAAAGTACTTTGTCTCATAAAAATAATTCTAAGGGCAAGCTTGCTTGACCATGCTCCTGTTGCTCCTACGATTATTGTAAAGGCGTTATCACTAAACCCTATAACCTAAACCCTCTCTTTATTACACTTTAAAAATAACACACGTCTGATACAATTCCTGCAACTTCAGATTGTCCAGTTCCAAAGTCCTGACTTCTTTGGTCTCCCAATCAAAGGCATCTGTGAATTTAGAAAGGGGATCAATGGGGAAATCGCAATAGTCGGTTTTATAATGCATGGGAACTACGACTTTGGGTTTAATCAGTTCAATTACTTTTACCGCCTCATTGGCGTCAATGGTGTAAGTTCCACCAACCGGAATCATGAGCATATCTGTATAGTAAAGTTTTTCGACTGTATCTCGCTCAAGCATATGCCCCAAATCGCCCAAATGAGTGATGGTGATTCCCTCAGAAACAATTTGGAAGATGATATTATCTCCTCGCTTTTCACCCTCGACTTTGTCATGAAAAGACTGGTATCCCTTGATTAAAACTTCGTCAAATGCATGTTCTCCCGGTGTTTTTACAATTGCCGGATCACCCGGCACACGATCATGTGCGTTGTGGTCATGATGCTGATGGCTTTCGGTAATAATCTGTATTTCTCCCGGATTAAAAGGATAAGATAATGAATCATCAAAAGGATCCGTCAAGATGTAAAATGAAGTCTTGATCTCAAAACACGAATGTCCCAACCATCTGATTTTCATAATGAACACCTCTTTTTTTGATTTTTTCCACTATTATTATACAGAGTTTTTCGATTTATCTCAAATGGCGGCTGACCATTTTTATTCCACAATCTCCAAAAGTTCAACGGTTTTAATGTATTTTCTTTGAAGGGTTAATTCATCGATGATTTCATTTATTTTTTGTGTCAAATCAATAGGTTCATGATTTTCCACTTCAAAAGTAAACCCTGTTGTTTTTGATGCAAATTCATATTCCAATCTTATAAATCGTCTATTCATCTTTGATCTCCTTATCTTTGTCATTCTGATTGTATAGATAGCTTCACTGTGAAATTCGTTTTATAATACACGGTTAAAATCAGAAATACAACCTATGGTTGTAAAAATTTTATGAACAATGCAACCATAAGTGGTATAATCGGATGGAAGGGTGGGATGAACAAACGTATGAATGAGTTCGGGATGAAATTAAGGAAGTTAAGAGAAAGACGTGAAGACAGCCAGGCAAAAATTGCAAGTCTGATGGGAGTTTCCCCGCAGATGGTTTCTAAGCTTGAGACGGGAAAATCAAAGCCGTCGATGGAAGTTTTAAAAACACTGGCACTTTATTTCAATGTGAGTGTGGAATACTTTCTTGGACTTGAGGATAAAACTACAGCAGGCGATCAAGCTGACTACTGGCCTCTTCTTGGGGAGATAGCCGCTGGAAGGCCTATTTTTGCCCAAGAAAATATCATAGATTACATTCCCCGCATTCCGGGAGTACTCGGAGATTTCTGCCTCATCACAAAGGGTAAGAGCATGGAACCGATCATCAAGGATAAATCCATCGTCATTGTCCAAAAGGAAAAGAATCTCAACCGTGGGGCTGTCGGGGTCTTTATCATTGGCAATAACGAATGTGTTGTGAAACGTTTTTTCCCTGACTTATTTCGAGTGGTGCTTCAGAGCGAAAATGTGAATTACGATCCCATCGTTATCGACAAAAAGATCTGGGATGCTGAATGTATGATTTTGGGTCTGGTCACTAAGGTATTACTTGATGTTGTGTAATGACGCTTTTCCTTTATGGTATACTATTAACTGAATATGTGAAAAATAACACAGGAGGTGCAACATGTATCTTGAAATTTATGATGTATTAGCACGTGAAGTATTGGATTCAAGGGGAAATCCGACAGTTGAAGTTGAAGTTTATCTTGAAGATGACACCATGGGAACGGCTATTGTTCCGTCTGGAGCATCCACAGGTCAGTTTGAAGCACTTGAAATGAGGGACAAAGATAACAGATATATGGGAAAAGGGGTTCAAAAGGCGGTTAAGAACGTCAATGACATCATCGCACCAAAGTTGATTGGCTTAAACGTCTTCGACCAAACATTTATTGACAAAGTCATGCTAGATCTTGATGGCACGGAGAACAAGGACAAACTTGGCGCAAATGCCATTCTCGGTGTATCCATGGCAGTATCCAGAGCAGCAGCTTCCGCATTGGATCTACCCCTTTACAAGTATCTGGGCGGGGCAAACGCCAAGACGATCCCGGTTCCTATGATGAACATCATTAACGGTGGACAGCATGCGGACAACAGTTTGGATATCCAGGAATTCATGATCATGCCCGCAGGATTCTGCTGCTTCAAAGAAGCCCTTAGAGCCGGTGCGGAGATATTCCACAATCTAAAATCCATCTTAAAGGCAGAAGGTCACATCACATCCGTTGGAGACGAAGGCGGATTTGCACCCAATTTGGGTTCCAATGAAGAGGGAATTTCCGTTATCATCAAGGCAATTGAAAAAGCCGGTTACAAACCCGGAGAACAGGTTCTTATTGCCATGGACTGCGCAGCAAGCGAATTCTACAATTCAGACAACAAGACCTATCATGTAGATGGCAAAGACATGACTGCCGATGAATTGTTGAAATACTACGAGATGTTGGTTGAAAAGTACCCCATCATCTCCATCGAAGACCCCTTTGATGAAGAAGACTGGGAAGCCTTTGCAAAAATGGAAGCCAGCCTTGGAGACAGAGTTCAAATCGTTGGAGACGACCTGTATGTCACCAACAAAAAGCGACTGGAAAAGGGTGTCAAGATGGAAGCCAGTAACGCCATTTTGATTAAGCTGAACCAAATCGGTTCCGTTACCGAGACATTGGACACTATCGAATACGCCAAGATCAACAACATGACCAATGTGGTATCCCATCGTTCCGGTGAAAGCGAAGACACCTATATCGCAGATTTGGCCGTTGCAACAAACGCTGGTCAGATCAAGACGGGTTCCCTCTCCAGATCAGACCGAATCGCAAAATACAACCGATTACTCAGGATCGAAGAAGAACTGGGAGAAACGGCTGTGTTTAGAGGAAAAGACACTTATTATTCTATTAACAAATAA
>CAYUYU010000072.1:0-5476 GCA_964449405.1 uncultured Thermotogaceae bacterium | reverse complement strand
GGAGGTGAAATCACATGAAAACAGTCATGGCCATTATGGTTGCAAACAGAAGAGAAGAGGCAGAAAAAGTCCAGAAATTGCTGACAGGATGGGGCTGCCTGATAAAGATGCGCGTAGGACTACATGACCAGGTACTGGAAAACTGCTCCGATGAAGGCCTCATCATCCTTGAATTAGTAGGGGATAAGGAAAAACATGAAGACCTGATGAGAAAACTGAATGTTCTCAAAGGCGTTCAGGCAAAGATGATGACCCTTTCTTTGGATGAATGATTAAAGGATTTTATACTTGGAATACTTAGGGCAGCCGCACTTACGGTTGCCCTTGTTTTTTTTTCCTATTTAAACTGCTTCTCATACAAATCTTTATACACTTCACAATTTTCAAGTAAACGCTCATGGGTGTCGTATCCAACTATCTGTCCTTGATCCAAAACGATAATTTGTTTGGCTTTTCTTAATGTGGTGAACCGATGGGCAATGATAATGGAGGTTCTGCCGATCACAAGTTGATCCAACGCCTGTTGGATTTGTGCTTCTGTAGCTGCATCCACACTGGAGGTTGCTTCGTCCAGGATCAAAATAGGATTATTGGTTAACGTTGCCCTGGCAAATGCGATGAGCTGACGTTGTCCGCCGGAGAGAAGCATGCCTCCCTCGCCTACTTCAGTGTGATATCCCTTAGGCAGATGGCGGATAAAATCATCGGCTCTAGCTACTTCAGCTGCCTTTATTACTTCTTCATCCGTGGCATTGGGATTTGAATAGCGGATATTATCCATGATCGTGCCAGTAAACAAGAAGACTTCTTGGGGGACTAGCATAAGTGTTTCTCTTAATTGTTCCAAGGCAATCTTTCGGATGTCGATTCCGTCAATCATAACAGCGCCATCGTTGACATCATACAATCTTGCCATAAGCTTGATCATTGTGGATTTTCCCGCTCCGCTGGGGCCTACAATCGCTGTGGCTTCGCCTCCCGGAATGTGCACATGCATCTCTTTGATAACCGGGCGATCCGCTTCATATTCAAAACTCACATCTTTAAAGGCAATCTCTCCCTTTACAGGTTCAGGTAATTTTACAGGTGTTTGTGGCGGTTTAATCGTTGGTTTGATCTGAAAATATGCATATATTCGATCCGCTGAGGCCGCTGCCGTCTGATAGACGTTGTAGATTTGGCTCAAATCACGCAGGGGCAGGAAAAACCGGTTGGTATAACCGATAAAAGCCATCAGAACTCCGATAGTTGCACCACTTTCCCCATTGACCACCATGATTCCCCCTGCCAATACAACCAACGCAGTTCCCAACGTACCGGTCAGTGACATGAAGGGGAAAAACAGTGCTGATATGATCACCGCTTTGATGTGTGCTCCCAAATTCTCCTTATTGAGCTTTTCGAAAGACTGTACATTACCAGACTCCTGGGACATGGCTTGCACCACTCTAATCCCGGAGATATTTTCCTCAACACCCGCATTCATATTTCCTGTTTTCTCCCGGACTTTAGCGTAAGCCTTTCTCATATGTCGCCCGATTAACAGTGTTCCCACCAAGATAATCGGGATGGTAATCAGAACCACCAACGCCAGTTTGACATTCATTAACAGCATCAGGACTACAATTCCCACCAGCGTGATGATATCGCTTAACAAATTGACAATGCCGCTGGAAATAAAGTCGGAAAGTGTGTTGATATCATTGGTTAACCGGGACATGATCTCGCCGGTCTTGTTTTCTGAATAAAAGTCCAAGGACAGGGAGGTCACATGGGCAAATAAATCTTTTCGGATATTGGCCACCACGCGTTGTCCCAATTTGATGGAAAGATAGGAACCCCAATAAGAAGCCGCCCAAAAGATAGCATAAGAAGCCACGAAAGCCGCCAAAATCAGATGAAGGCCATTGGCGTTTTTGGGGATGATATAGCTATCGATGGCTACTTTAGATAGATAGGGGACGAACATATTCACACCGGCTACGATAGTCATCAGTAAAAAGGTCAGTAGTAGTGTTTTCACTTGTGGCTTTAAATAACCTGTGAACATCTTGAAAACTGTTCGATCAATATCTCTGATGCGATATGTTTTTTCGTCATCATTCATCAGCCTGTTCATAAATCCGCCTTGCATGGACATGTCATTTCACCCCCGAAGCATCTGTCGAATGGCCATTCATAATGCCATATTCTTTTGTATCGACTTGCATCTTGTAAATCTCCTGATAGAGGCCCGGCTGATTCACAAGTTCTTCATGGGGTCCGTATTGGCTGACTTGTCCATCTTGAAGGACCAGTATTCGGTCCGCTGTTTTTAAGGTCCACAAGCGATGGGCAATCATAAATACTGTCCGATTTTTTGTCAGGTTGTCAATGGCTTTCAAGATCTTTTCATCCGTTTGCGCATCCACACTCGAGGTGGGCTCGTCCAAAATCAACAACGGTGGGTCTATCAACATGGTCCTGGCAATGGAAATGCGCTGTTTTTGGCCTCCAGAGAGCTTAACCCCTCTCTCTCCCACCTTGGTGTTGTATTGTTTGGGTAGTGTCATGATGAAATCGTGGATCTCAGCAGATTTAGAAGCAGCTACTATCTCATCCATAGTGGCTTCGGGTCTTCCGAATATGATGTTTTCCTTGATGGTTACGTTAAACAAAAAGGCATGTTGCAAAACAATCCCAATGCTTCGTCTGAGACTGTCGACAGTCATTTCTTTTATGGGCATCCCGTCTATGGTGATTTCTCCACCGTCTGTTTCATAAAAACGGGGCAGTAAATGGACCAATGTGGATTTTCCCGCTCCGGTTGGTCCAACAATGGCAATTGTTTCTCCGGGATTGGCACAAAAAGTCACGTTCTTTAGTACCACTGCTTGCTTATCATAAGAAAAAGACACATTGTGATAACACACTTTTCCCGCTATCTTTGATACTTCTTGAGCCCCCGGTTGATCCTTCACTTCGGGATCGGTATCCAACACCTCAAATATTCTCTCTGCAGATGCCGCTGACACTAACACGCGACTGATGAGCATCCCCGTCTGGCGAATGGGGCGCATCATCATTCCCATGTAGGTTGTAAATCCCACAAGCGTTCCCAAGGTGATACTTCCCTTGATGACCTGCATTCCCCCATACCAAATGATGACACCGGTAGCCAGACCCATGAGCACAAACACAAAAGGCATCCAGAAAGAAGTGATTTTCCCCGCTTCCAAGCTGATATTAAAAAATTGCTCGTTGTTTTGGCTGAAAGACTTGACCGTTTGACGTTCACGGCCAAAGATCTTGATGACCTGAATCCCCTGTAGGTGCTGCTGAATAAACTCCGTCAACTTTCCTAAAATCCGTCTGGACTTGCCATATGCCGGTCTTACTTTGAAGGCATAACGTGTGATCCCAAAAATCATAAAGGGCAGCATGCAGATATACAAAATCGCCAATTCCACACTCCAGAAGAACATGACGACCAAAATACCGATAATAAACAAGCTGTTACCGATGATATGGATACTGGCAAAACCGAAAAAGGTTTGCAGGGTTTCGGCATCTGCGGTAATCCTTGACATCACATCACCGGTAGCGGCCTTGTCATAATAAGAAAAAGAAAGCCTCATAAAATGGCGGTACAATTGCTGCCGGATGGTGTAAACCACCTTTTGCCCTCTCGATTCAGCTATGTAACGGATAAAGAAATCGATGGCTCCCTGCACAGAAACAGCACCGATCATGACTGCCGCCACAATCCACAGATAATGAACCTTTTCCGGGGTTAAAAATCGATCCAGAGATATCTTGACCAGCCAAGCCGGAGTCAAGCTCAACACTGTAGAAAAAAGAAATCCCAATGAAATAAAGATCATTGAACCTTTGTATTGAGACAGATACCCAGCAAGCCTCTTGATGATCTGCCACGTACTCCCCTTAGGCCCCAACTTTTTAGTATCTGACTTTGGTTTTGGCTTATTCATGAGTTGCCTTCTCAGTATTAAATTGAGCTTTTTGAGACAGTTGTTTTTCACACTTGCTTTTAAAATCGTTGTTGGTTTCTATCATTTCCTTCAACACTTCAATAGTATTTTCCAACGCTTCATTTTCCACCTTGTAGTGTGTAAAATATCCCCGCTTTTCACCCCTGACAACTCCCGCTTTTCTTAAAATCTTTAAATGTTGAGAAACAGCCGCCTCTGAAATAGACAAACGTTTGGCCAGGGCACGGACACAAAAATCATGGACTAACAGCAGTTTCACAATAGTGAAACGCGTTTCATCCGCTAATGCTTTTAAAACGCAAAGGAAATCATCCATATCGGTCACACCTCTTTTCTTTTAAGTTGTTACTTAATTGAATTATATTTGATTTAAATGATTTTGTCAAGTTCTCCTACAAATCCACACTTCAGGAATAAAAAAAGACAATATTTTGGTAAAATGGAGATAGCAAAAAAATTAAAAAAAATTGGTGATAAAGTGAGCAAAACAAAGAGGAGACCATTCAGCATTACAGACAGAAAGGACTTGATCGATCCTACCGAGAGATGCCCAATGGGGAGGAATAAGGTTTGATCATATTATTGGTTCTGATGATTGTTTTTGCAGTTCTTGCCGGGATTGGCATTTATTTAAACAAATCTGCCTTTTACACCAAAACCTGGGAGTATCAGGCTACATTTGACAACGAGGTCAAAAAGGGCTTTTTTGACCCTGACTTTTACTATCAATTGAAAAAAGAGGAGTTATACATCGGTTCCACATTCGGTTACCCCATTCATGCCATTTGGATCCCAATGAAAGCCTCGGATAAAACGGTGATCATGACTCATGGTTACACTTATTCCCTGTTTGGGTCGGTTAAATACATGAACATCTTTCTTCAACGAGGCTACAATGTCCTGATGTATGATCATCGTTATCATGGAAAAAGCGGTGGCGAAAACTGTACCATGGGTTTCAGAGAAAAGGATGATCTGAAAACCGTTACCGATTGGGTGGTTCACAAGAAAGGGGAAGAGTCACTGATCGTGACATACGGAGAGTCCTTGGGTGGTGCTACGGTACTTTTACATGGCGCTATGGATAACAGAGTTGCAGCCATTATCGCTGACTGTCCTTACAAAAGTGTCTTTGATGAGTTTACATACCAATTAAAGAAAGAATACAATCTTCCCGCCTTTCCCCTAATTTATATTGCTGATTGGTTTTCACCTTTATTTATCCAAACACGATTTAGCCATATTTCTCCCATAAAAGCTGTGAAAAAGATTGACTGTCCTGTCCTGTTTATTCACGGAGATGAAGACAAATACATTCCTCCACATTTCTCTGTTGACATGTATAATCAAAAACCCGGAAAAAAACAACTTTATCTGGCAAAAGGAGCAGATCACGCTCAATCCTTCATCGTTGACAGAGGGGCGTATACAGCTCAAATCCACGATTTTCTAAGCGAAATTGAAACTAACACAAAAAATATCCC
>CAYUYU010000071.1:9474-12028 GCA_964449405.1 uncultured Thermotogaceae bacterium | reverse complement strand
ATCAGAGCGTTCTCCTTTTGCAAAGACTCCTGGGCGGACGGTAGACATTCTTGGGGTGTGCTTTTCACAGGTGATCGTCGCCATGAGATTACCGCCAAAGGCCGGGCGTGTCATGAGGAAGGTACCTTTTTCATCGATTTCAAGGCTGGTACAATCTGCCGTGAGTCCGGTTTTATTTCTGGCAGCCACTCTGGGTGCCAAATCTCGTCCCTGTGCCGTGGCCCCAATGAGGACGATTTCGGGGTTCATTTCTTGTATAAAGGCTGTCACGCCATGCGTGTAGGCATCGGTGTTATAGGTTGAAAGTTGTGGATCTTGGATATAAAAAACACTATCACCATTGTAATGGGTCAGTTCTTGGGCCAAATCCTTTATTTGATTGCCAAGCATGAGGACTTGAACTTGCTGGTTTTTGACTGTGGAGAGTTGTCGAGCCTTGTTCATCAATTCATAGGTAACGTGATGGATTTGATGGTCGTTATGTTCTGCAATGATTAAAATGGCATTGGATGGATTCATGATATCACCTCTGAGCTGATGAGTTTTTTCTTGTTAAGCGTTTTAAGCAGGATGTCCACGGCTTCTTTGGGGTTGGTTTTGATGACTTCGCCTGCACCACCGATTTCCCTTGTCACGGATTTTCTCACTTGGGTGGGAGAGCCCTTCAAGCCCAGTTGCGTCGGATCAATATCCAGGTCATGTTTTTTCCGGATTTCAATTTCTCTGTCAAATACTTTGAAAATCAGAGAGGGTTTCATGTATCTGGGTTCGTTCAGTTCTTTTATGGCGGTAATCAGTATGGGTAAAGCATATTCAACCCGTTCATATCCCTCATCCAAAGCTCTTTTGACTTCTACGATGTCATTATCTTTTAAGGTGACTTCGGTGGCATACGTCGCTTGGGGAATATTTAAATGCTCTGCGATTTCCGGTCCCACTTGAGCCGTATCCCCGTCAATGGCTTGTCTGCCGGTGAATATGATGTCGTAATCAAGTCGTTGAATGGCTGCTGCCAGGGTTAAGGATGTAGACCAGGTGTCCGCTCCTGCAAAAGCAACATCTGAGAGGAGAATTGCTCGGTCGGCTCCCATGGCCATTGCTTCATAAAGGGCTTGCTTTGCCTGTGGAGGGCCCATGGTTAAAACGGTAACCGTGCCGTCGGTTTGCTCTTTTATTCTTAGAGCCTCTTCCAATCCATTTTTATCTTCCGGATTGATGATACTGGGGACGCCTTTACGGATCAATGTGCCTTTTTCTTTATCAATTCTCACTTCTGTGGTGTCGGGAACTTGTTTGATACAGCATACGATATTCATCTTCTCCCCCCCTTAAGCCAAGGCAGCAGAGGCGATGATCATCTTCTGAACCTCTGACGTGCCTTCGTAAATCTCTGTGATCTTGGCGTCTCGGAACATTCGCTCTACCGGGTAGTCTTTGGTATAGCCATATCCGCCAAATATCTGTATGGCCTTAGTTGTGACTTCCATGGCGGTTTCTGCAGAAAAGAGTTTAGCCCGTGCGGCGGCTACGGAGTAAGGTTGTTTTGATTCTTTCAATTCCACCGCTTTGTGAACCAGTTCTCGTGTGGCATCAATTTTGACATCCATGTCCGCCAGCATCCATTGGAGCCCCTGGAATTTGGCGATGGAGCGACCGAATTGTTTTCTTTCTTTCATATAGTTGACCGATTCGTTAAAGGCCCCTTCTGCAATTCCCAAGGCTTGTGCGGCGATGCCGATTCGTCCGCTGTCTAACGTCTTCATGGCAACTGAAAAGCCTCTACCTTCACCACCGATCAGGTTTTCGGCCGGGACATGGCAATCCTGGAAGATCAGTTCCGCAGTGGAAGAAGCCCTGATCCCCAGTTTGTCTTCGACTTTTCCTACTTCAAACCCTTCAAATGTTTTCTCAACGATAAAGGCACTGATACCCTTTATTCCTTTCTCGGGCGCGGTCATGGCAAAGACGATAAACACATCAGCGGAAGCACCATTTGTGATGAAGATTTTGTTGCCGTTGAGGAGGTATTTATCCCCCACTTTTTCTGCAGTAGTTTGCTGGCCTGCTGCATCTGTTCCGGCGTTGGGTTCGGTGAGGGCAAAGCCGCCTATAAGGTCTCCCTTTGCCAGGGGGATCAAGTATTGTTGTTTTTGGGCTTCGTTACCGAATTCGTCAATACATCCCGCTCCCAATGATGTATGAGCGGAAAGAATGACGCCGGTGGTGGCGCAGTATTTGCTGATTTCGTTGACAGCCACGATATAGGATAGATAATCCCCACCGGCACCACCGTATTTTTCTTCAAAGGGAATCCCCATGAGTTGGTTTTGGGCCATTTTTTTTACAGTTTCATATGGAAATTCTTCCGTTTTGTCGATTTGGGCTGCGATGGGTTGGATTTCGTTTTTGGCGAAGTCGCTGATCATTTGTTGGAAGAGCTTTTGTTTGTCGTTTAGGATAAAAGACATTGTTTGCCTCCTTTTTGTTGGGGTGTGTTTTAATAAAAATCAAAATACACTGTCTTCCCCTTTTGCTTCAATTTCTGTTCGATGTC
>CAYUYU010000071.1:0-9374 GCA_964449405.1 uncultured Thermotogaceae bacterium | reverse complement strand
AATAAAAATCAAAATACACTGTCTTCCCCTTTTGCTTCAATTTCTGTTCGATGTCTTTCAACACGTCATATCTCACTTTCAGACCCAACTGTCTAAAGGGTAATAATTGATGACTTTTGTTTTTGGCATTCCCCACATGGAAGTGGATGATGTCGGCGTTGTAGAACATCCCTGTAATCCTTTCCGGAGAGGTTTCTTCCGTAACTTCGATAGGATCGGCATCTAATATGTTTGATACTTGGTTCAAGACCATAGCCCCTTCGGTTACCATATCTGCGCCTTTCATGGCGTATTCAGGTGGAGAGTTAAAGCCCATGCCCTGTTCTCTCAGTTTAATCGGTTCGTTTAGTTCTCTGGATAGTATATCTACTGTTGTTGAGCCACAGATTAACTTACCCCCCTTGGCTTTTTTAAAGGCTTCTGCAAAGGTTTTATCTTTGTCTTTTGTGGACGGAGGGCCTGTGAACAGGTTCAAATGTCTGGGGGCTTTACAGTTAATGAGCATGATGGATGTGTCATCATAGTGTCTTCCGCCGGATATGGCTTTACATTGTTCCAAAATATTAGCTAATAATGTTTGCTCATCATTGTTTAAGACGAGATTTTTAGCGTAGAATTCCGATAAGCCTTGTTCTCCCCAGCCCATTATATAACCGTTACCAAGTCCAGCCTGGCTGACACCGTCACTGAACATCAAGAGTTGATCGCCGGGTTCAAAGGTGGCTCTGGATTCACCAATGATTTCAAAGCCCACGGTATAGTAATGGGGTTCGATGACATGGATCACACCATTTCGGATCATAATGGGTTTTGGTGCCTCGTAGGTGAAAACTTGAACGTGCCCTTTAGGAGTCAATTTGGCGCAGTTAAAAGCTGTGAAAGGAAAGGCTTTTGATCGGGCTTCATGCATACTGGCAGCCATTTTCTCACAGGTTTCACTGAAAGAGAGTCCTTTTTCAATCATGGCGGACCAGCGTGTGCCACATTCAGTGGCAGCGATATTGGCGTATATCCCTGAACCGATGCCGTCAAAAACTCCAAAATAACTGCCGGTTTTCAACCTCGTACCAGTGATATAATCTCCGCAAACTGTTTGATTGTGTTTGATCGCCTGTTGAAATACACTCTCATAGAAATACATCTATTCACCCTCATCCTCGTAAAGGTCCATCATGCGCTTGACCATGGCTTCGCTCTCTGCGGTACTTGTTCCTAGGTAATGAACCAAATCCTGTGCAAATTTCACCTGATGATCCAGGAACTTTTTCGCCTGTTCCATGGTCTGTTTTTTAATCAAGTTGATTTCACTACCGTCCAATTTCATTCGAGAGAGATTGGCGTAAAAACCTACGTATTGATTGTCATTGGTAAAGGCGTAAAGCATCTCATGATAGCGGATGCCGTATTTTGAACGGACGGCCTCAAAAGAGTTCGTTTCTCCACAGGCCAATTGTTCATAGCCCTCTGAGTTAATCAGATAAGAAATTTCCCGGCCAAGAACGTGATTATTACACATAAACATCTTTCGAAAGGCAGTGTTCATATGAACGATTCTCAAATCTTCATCCAGGATAACCACACCGTTTGGCGAATTCTCTATGATCTTATCCATTCGTTGCTGTGCCATACGCCGCATCTGGGGCATACACATGGAAGCTTCTGCCATCCCAAGAGCAGTGGCCGCTGCCTTTTCCCGGCAGTTATTATAGCCACAGGCCCCGCAGTTCAGGCGATCTTCCGAATTGGCTTTGCCGGTTTCCATCAGTATTCTCTCGATCTCTTCGTCACTGACCTGTTCCAGGATGAGGGTTCTTTGTCGTGGTGAAAAATGGGTGGTCAGATCAACGGTTGTTTTGGCTTGTTGGTCGTCCTTTGAGGAGAAGGATTTGACATAATCCCTGACTCGCTTTTTACGTTGAAAGATACTCTCATCCGTTGGGAAACCGGGTCCGCCAATGCAACCGCCTTCACAAAACAGCGGTTCCACAGCTTTAAAATCCCATTCGGAAGGTGGCATAACAAACAATTCCATGACAGCTTGATAGCCGCTGAGATGAATCACGTCGGAGGATTTAATGTCATCTTCAATGCCACAGGTCTTGAGCATACCACCCTGAATGGGAAACAATCTTGCATTGTGATATTGCGTGTTTCTTTGAAAGTCACTTTCTGTACAGGTTGCCAGGTCGATTTGTTCCTCATTCAGCCATTGTTTCAGTTCATCGAATGTAAGAACGGCCTGCAGTAGACCTTTGTTGATTTCTCTTTTGGCTTCGCCTTTCTTGGCAGCACAGGGTCCGATAAAGACAACATTGATTTCCTCTCCCAGCTGTTCACGCAGCATCTTGGCATGGGCAATCATGGGGGAGGTAACCGGGACAAGATATTCTAAATATTCAGGTTTATATTGTTCTACGTAATTGACCACCGCCGGACAGGAGGTAAAAACTTTGCCATTGTCCAAGTTTTTAAGGCTCACTTTTGAAATTTCATCCGCCCCTTCAGCAGTTTCTCCCACGTGAGAGAATCCAAGCCTTCTTAGGGCAGAGGGCAAACGATAGGCCTGCCAACCGGGAAAAACAGCGGGAAAAGATGGGGCGATGCTGCACACAACTTTTTTACCTGAAGCGATCAACGCCTTCACTGTATCCAATTCCGATACGATCAATTTGGCTTGTTGAGGACATTCGTGGACGCAGGTCCCACATTGGATACATAATGAATCTATCACATGGGCCTGCCCTTCATGAACGCTGATAGCCTTAACCGGACATGCCCGAACACATCGGTAGCAGTCCATACAGTTTGCGAGATCCGTTTTGATGATGTTGATGGTGCCTTCTTCCTTTTCCCGTGTTGTTTGCATATGGCCTCCCCTACGCTTTATAAGGATACGGTGACTTGATTAATCTTCTCAATTGCCTTTTCAATCGTACAGTGCTCCAAAACGGTATCGTTGACTTTTAATACCGGCCCTCTTTCGCATTTTTCCGTACAGAATGAGGCGCTGATGGCCGTTTGTTCCATGAGGTTGTTGTCTTTTAAATAGGCCATCAACTGATTGTACAGTCCCTGGGCCCCTCTCACATAGCAGCTGGTGCCTAAACAGATGTTGATGTTGATGGGTTTGTCTCCGGCTTCGTCGGAGAGCATCACATCTTCGTGCTCGATTCGCTTTCGGTTGATGTAACTCGTGTGGAGCAGGTCGTGGATGTTGTGTTCGTTCAAATCCTGGGCGTACATCTTCTGTAAATAGGGGTTTTCGTTGGAACAGTGGAGCTGCAGCATCTTGTCATTGTCGTATAATCCTTTGCTCCTGTCCTTAATGCTGTTTCTGTTGGCGTTGATCGGTTGTCCGCCGCCGTTGACACAGGCGCCGGGGCAGGCCATGACTTGGATCAGGTCGAATTGGACTTCTCCGGCTCGGACTTTGTCGATCAACTGTCTGGCATTGGCCAATCCACTAACCACGGCCATTTTTCGCGTGATGTCTCCTACTTTGACTTTGGCTATTTTGACACCTTCGCCTCCTCTAAATTGGGTAAACTCTGCTTCTGTGTCGTTGGAGAGTTTGGCTGCGGCATATCGTAACACCGCTTCTGAAACACCGCCAGACGTTCCAAAAATCACACCGTCACCCGTTTTGAATCCAAAGTGCATGTCAAAGGATCCCGGTTGGAGTTGTGAAAAGTTAATCCCGGACTCTTTCACCATCAGGGCCGCTTCTTGTGTGGATAACACATAGTCTACATCGGGGTTGCCGTCTTTGATGAATTCTTTTCTGTTTGCCTCTGATTTTTTGGCGGTACAAGGCATGATGGAAACGACGACCATATCTTCTCGTGATATGCCCAGTTCTTTTGAGAGAATTTCCTTGCTCAAAGAGCCAAACATCTGTTGTGGAGACTTACAGGACGATAGATTCGTCAATAAGTCAGGATAATACTGTTCGGTAAATTTCACCCATGCCGGGCAACAGGAGGTAAACTGAGGTAACTGTGCCCCCTTCTGATAACGCTCGATAAACTCGTTGCCTTCTTCAATAACTGTGAAATCCGCTCCGAAAGAGGTATCGAACACCTTGTCAACGCCTATCATCCGAAGGGCGGAAATGATTTGCCCAGTCGTGGTAGTTCCCGATTGAAATCCAAATGTCTCCCCCATGGCAACCCGGATGGCTGGGGCGATCTGAACGATGACGGTTTTGCTCTCATCGTGAATGGCATCCCAAACCCTGTCCACCTGTGATTTAATAGTCAATGCCCCAACGGGACAAGCTTTGACACATTGCCCGCAGTTGACACATTCGATCTCGCCCATGCCTTTGTTGAAACAAGCCACGATCTTGGAGTCTGCCCCACGATTGGCAAAATCAAGGACTCCCACGGATTGAATTTCTTTACACACACGGACACAGTCTCCACAAAGAACACATTTACTGGGATCACGAATAATGGCATCACTGGTAGCATCCACAGGTTCAAAGTCCACTTTTTGTTTGAATCGGACTTTTTCTACGCCCAGCTGTTTGGAGATCTGCTGCAGTTTACAATCGGTGCTTTTTGCACAGGTGGTGCATTGCTGATCGTGACTGGCCAGCATCAGCTCCACAATCATCTTTCGCATGTTTCTCAATTGTTTGGTGTTGGTTTTAACGACCATGCCTTCAGTTACAGGAGTGGAACAAGCGGGAACGGTATTTTTACCGTCTACTTCCACCATGCACATCCGGCAGGCACCGTACACACTGATATCCGAGTGATAACAGAAAGTGGGTAGGTCGATGTTGGCCTTTCGGATTACTTCCAAAAGATTTTTTTCTCCTTCATAGGGAACTTCCAAATTGTCTATTGTTATATTGAAATTATTCATCATTCACCTCACACGCAACTAATCGCATTGAATTTACAGGCTTGTACACAGGCGCCACATTTGATACACTTATCCTGATCAATGAGGTAGCCTTCTTCTCTTGAACCACTAATCGCTCCGACAGGGCATTTTCGCATACACAGGCTGCATTTTTTACAAAGGGCTTGATCGATTTCGTAATGACTGAGTGCACTGCATTGTCCGGTTGGACAGCGTTTATTGACAATGTGTTCAATGTATTCATCTCGGAAATGTTCCAAAGTGGATAAAACCGGGTTGGGGGCTGTTTTTCCCAATCCGCACAAAGAACCGATCTGAACGGTCTTTGCCAATTCTTCAATGATATCCAGCGTTTCCAGACTCGCCCGTCCTTCGATAATGTCATCCAGCAGGTTCAACAGCTGTTTGGTTCCCTCACGACAGACCACACACTTTCCACAGGATTCATTCTGGGTAAATTGCATAAAGAATTTGGCGATTTGAACCATACACGTTTGATGGTTCATGACGACTAAACCGCCGGAACCCACCATGGCCCCCACTTCTATTAAATTATCATAATCTAAAGGCATGTCCATGTGCTCTTGAATGAGACACCCCCCCGAAGGACCACCGATCTGGACGGCCTTGAAATCAGCTCCCGCATTGGTTCCGTCATCGTTGATGACTCCACCGCCAATTTCGGTAATGATTTGTCTCAGCGTTGTTCCAAAGGGAACTTCGATCAATCCCGTGTTGGCCACGTGACCAGTTAAAGCAAAGGTTTTGGTTCCTGAAGATTTGGCTGTTCCCAAAGTGGCATATTGAGCGGTTCCCATATCCAAAATAACCGGAATGGAAGAAAGGGTCTCCACATTATTGATAATCGTGGGTTTTCCGTAAAGGCCCTTTTGTGCCGGATAAGGTGGTTTGGGCATGGGCATACCACGCCGTCCTTCGATAGAGGCAATCAGTGCGGTTTCTTCACCGCAGACAAATGCCCCGGCACCTTCGAATACGTTGATCTGGAAGGATTTGTCAGAACCAAAGACGTTTTCTCCCAAAAATCCGTATGCATTGGCATCGGCTACTGCCTTTCTCAGTCGTTTAACGGCAAGAGGGTACTCGGTTCTCACGTAAATATAACCTTCATCAGCGCCAATGGCAAGTCCCGCGATCATCATTCCTTCCAAAACACTGTGTGGGTTTCCCTCCATGAGACAGCGGTCCATAAAGGCTCCCGGATCGCCTTCGTCTCCGTTACAGATGATGTACTTCTTAGCACTTCCCTGTTTCCTTGCAAGATTCCACTTGAAACCCGTGGGGAATCCACCGCCACCACGGCCCCTGAGTCCGGACTTGGTGATCTCATCACAGATTTGTTCTCCGTTCATTTCCAAGACTGCTTTTTCAGCTATTTTGTATCCGTTATGGGAAATGTATTCTTCGATGTCCTCAGCATCTATTAAACCGCAAAGTTTAAGCGTAGTTCGCTGCTGTTGGGCATAAAAAGGAATTTCATGCTGATGGGCAATTTTGCCTTTTTCCTGATTTTCAAACAACAAACGGTCGATGATTTCGCCTTTCTTCAGGGTCTTTTCAATGATTTCTTCCACATCGTCCACTTTTACATGGGTATAGAAGATGCCTTCGGGATTGATGGTTACTAAAGGGCCCATCTGACAAAATCCTTGACAGCCGCTGTGCTTTAACAGACTGTCTCCGCCTTCTTCACGATTCAATGCCACGGTGATTTTGTATCCCTTTACCTGGGAGAGTTTGAGGAATTGATGATAAATATCCATGGATCCATTAGCGATACACCCCGTTCCAGCGCAAACAACCACGGAATTTTTAAAGGGAATGGTTGACGTGTTATAGTTTTCCGTGATGGTATTGAGATTGACTTTATTCATGGTTGACCTCCTGGGGAATTTTCGTTCCCGATTCCACATCCCTGATTTCATTAATGAGATTGGTCATTTTTTCGGGTGTCACACTGCCATAAACCGTTTCATCGATTACAACCACCGGTGCCAACCCGCAGGCTCCCAAGCATGCAACGGTTTCCAATGTAAACAGGCCATCTTCTGAGTTCGTCTTTTTATCCGACAAATTCAGTTCCTTTTTAATGGTTTCTAAAATCTTTCCCGATTTCTTGACATGGCATGCTGTTCCGTCACAAACCTTGATGATGTGTTTGCCTTTTGGTTCTAAAGTAAAATGCGAATAAAAGGTAGCCACCCCGTAGATTTGTGAAGGGGATATACCCAAAGCCGTTGAGATATACGTCATGATTTCCTCGGGTAAATACTGATAGATCTCCTGAATCTCCTGCAGGATAGGAATTAATTTGTAATGATTGTTGTCATACTTGTTCAAAATTTCACATACTTGATTAAATTGATGGTTCAACACATTTGTCATATGGGTCTCCTTTCGGTTTGTTTTTATCTGGTCTTACTACTAAAGATGTGCGTCATTATTACAGCTCGTTAAATGGCGATTCTTATTCAATACTTTGCAAATGATTTAGTAAAGGGTCTGGGGTTTAGGGTCTAGGGTTTGAAAAAACCTAAAGACATCTCTGTTTGTTTCGTGTTTTTTTCTATACCCTATACTCTTCATCAAAACTGAACAACAAATTTGAAAATCCGGATTGTAAAAATGCTTCGTTACATTCACCCACCCCTTGGTCCTAGTTTTTGGGCTAGTTTGCATCATTCGTTATCAGTATATCGATATTTTTTTACTGATAAAGGATAAAAAAATATAGTCCTTTTCAAAACACCTTATAAATGGCTAATCTTCTGTGTTAATGGTGATTGCTTGGTGTTCATGATCAATCTCTTGGTTTAAGTGTTTGCTTAATATGGCTAAGGACATTGCCATGTTTTCATTCTGAACGAACACATCCGCAGGCACTTTCAGCATATAAGGCGAGAAATTCCAAATGGCCTTGATACCGGCATCGATCATTTGATCACAAACTATTTGGGCGCTTTCTTGATTCACCGTCAGTATCCCTAATTTAACTTGAAGGCGTTGAACGAGATTTTTCATGCGCTTCATGGGAAAAATGGCTGTATTTCCGATAAGCATCTCGGTTTTAATAATTCGGTCGAAGCCCATAACGATATTAATGCCGTAATCCTTAAAACCACTGTAATTGATCAAGGCCTTACCAAGATGCCCTACCCCAACGATGATCGCATCGTTCATGTTATTATAGCCAAGAAAGTCTTCCAGGTCGCGAATGAGTTCAACAGCGTTAAATCCTTTTCGAGGACTACCCCCCGTTTTGCTAACGATTGCCAGGTCTTTTCGTACTTGCACCTCGTTTAATCTGAAATCTCTGGCAATAGTTGCCGCAGAAACGTATTCTTCGTCACTGCTGCGAAGATAGTACAGATAATAAGGTAAACGTCTTAAGGTTTGAAGCGAACATGTTCTATTTTCCATATGCCACCTCCATTCGATAAAATTATATCAAATAGAGGTGGTTTTGTCAATAGGGGTAAAAAAAGTTTATAAGAATTATCTACTTAATTTCCATAACAATTTCAAAAATCCGAGGACGATTCTTCAGGTCCATGTAGTTAAACAGATAAAAAAATAAAAGCTTTTTGGTGAAGGAATTGCGTATTCAGCAGGCGATAATTAGAATAATATCACGGACACCCATAAGGGGAAGCCAACTATTATTAACTTATCGAAAGAACTGAGCTCTTGAAATGAAATAAAATACTATGATATTTAATTCTTTCAAAGAATTTGTGTAAGTTTTCACAAATTTTCGATAGATGTCATAAATTCAGCTGTAGCGATTTTTAATTGATCGAATGATTCTTTTATTTTGATTTTTGAAGTATTAGAGAGAGGGGTTTTTGCCCGACGAAGGATTAATTCAAGTCTCTTAGCCTGTTCAAAAACCTGAGTCACAAATATATTTGAAGCGGTTCCTTTGAGTTTGTGAGAAGCGGTTATGGCCAGTTGGAAATCTGAAGAATTCAAACCTTTTTTGATGTCTGCAAGATTTTCCCTGCATTCTGTAATGAATTGCTTAAGGATGGATAGATAAAGTTCTTCGCTGCCAGAGAAGAATTCCAGGGCTTTTTGAAGGTTAATGCCTTTGATACGTTCCAAGGTTTGGATGGTTGTGTTTTTCGTGGGATTAACCTCCTTTTTTAGGACTGACAAAATGTTTGATGGATATTATTATAACATAAGGGCATTTTCCAAAAGGAAATATAAATATGAACGATTACGAAATCCCCAAAAACCAAGGGACAGGGTGAGGTGGACCATTAAAAGCTTTGACCTCGAAGTGTTTTCCATGGCAAAAACTTAACTTTTTATAGGTCTCTCACCTGGTTTTTAAAAATTTTATTTGAAAATTATCCGTATATCTGACCCTTGGCTCTTGGAAAGTGGATGGCATCTCTGATGTTTTCGATGCCCGTAAGGAACATAAGCATGCGTTCAAATCCAAGGCCAAAGCCGGAGTGGGGTGCGCTGCCCCA
>CAYUYU010000070.1:0-12118 GCA_964449405.1 uncultured Thermotogaceae bacterium | reverse complement strand
GCATGATGAGAGAAACAGCAAGGAGTTCAGGCTAAAAAAATCATTGGGGCAGAATTTTCTTAAGAGTCAATCTGTTGTTCAACGGATTGTGAATTTGATCGATGACAAATGTTTGGAATGTGTGGAAATTGGTCCCGGAAGCGGTATGATGACACAGTTGTTATTGAATGAGGGGCATCAAGTGTATGCCTTTGAGATTGATCGCAGACTTGAAGAGCCGCTTAAAGAGCGTTTTAAGGAGTATCCTTCTTTTCAGCTTTACATGGGGGACTTTCTTAAAACGACAGTGCCTGTTCAGTTGGCTCAAAGAGAAGTCTGTGTGATTTCAAACCTTCCCTATAATAACGGAACAGCAATTATCAAGAAGGTTTTGAGAGATTTTCCACACTTGAGTTTATGCGTCTTTATGTTGCAAAAAGAGGTGGCGTTAAGGATGGTTTCGGATCCGGGGAACAAGTCTTATGGTTCCCTTTCTGTTTTTATGCAATATCATTTTGATATTGAACTGGCATTTACGATTGCGCCAAAGCATTTTAACCCGCCACCCAAAGTGGATTCCACGGTGATTCGTTTGATTCCGAAAAAGAAGAAACCACTGGGGGAAAATCCTGAAGAGTTCTTTGAGTTTGTCAGACAAGGTTTCAAAATGAGAAGGAAAAAATTAAAGAATAATTATGATTTTGATATTATGGCTTATGCGTCGAGAATTGGACTGGAAAATACCGTCAGGGCTGAGGAGATTTCCTTAGACAATTGGATTAGGCTTTACCGAGAGGTGAACAGAGATGGCTAAGTCGATTATTGATGAGATGATCCGGCGCGTTCTTTATTCTATCAAAGAAGGTGTCATCATTATTAACTCAAACAAAAACGTGGTGTTTATCAACAAGGCTGCCTTAGATATCCTTGAATTGAAAGAAGACCAGGTAGTGGGAAAAGATGTAAAAAATGCTATTCCCAATACCAGGTTGCACATTGTTTTGCAAACTGCCATTCCTGAATACGACCGAGTTCATTTGTTGAAAAACACCACGATCATTACATCCAGGGTTCCCCTTTTCGATGTCGGGGGCAATATCATCGGGGTGGCTGCCATTTTCAGGGATGTGACGCATATACAGAAGATGGCGGAGGAAGTGACCGATTTAAAACAACTGGAAAAGACGCTTAAGGCTATCATCAATTCAACCAGAGATGCCATTTCCGTTGCGGATGAAAACGGAAAAATCGTCATGGTGAATTCTGAATATACACGAATCACGGGATTGTCTGCAGAAGAAGTAGAGGGGAAACCGGCTACCATCGATATTGCCGATAAGGACGAAAGTAAACATATGTTGGTGGTTAAGACAAAAAAACCTGTTTTGGGACGTCGGATGATCGTGGGAAAGACGAGAAAGGAAGTCATCGTGGATGTAACACCCCTTTACGTAAAAGACGAGTTCAAGGGTAGTGTGGGAGTAATTCACGATGTGACGGAGATTTCAAAACTAATGGAAGAGCTGGCGGATGCTCGTTCTGTCCTGAGACGGACCAATTCCGGATCCACTTTCCAGGATATCGTTCATCACAGCGAAAAGATGAGAATAGCCGTAGAACAAGCCAAACGGGTTGCTGGAACAAATGCTACCGTGTTGCTGAGGGGAGAAAGCGGTTCAGGCAAAGAGTTGTTTTCAGAATCGATACACAATAGTAGTGTGAGATCGGAAAAACATTTGGTGGTGGCGCATTGCGGTTCAATGGATTCAAAAAACATTGCTATTGAATTGTTCGGTTCTCCCGTTAAGAACGGAATGGTTGAAATCGGACATCTTCAAGAAGCGGATGGCGGAACGTTATTTATTGATGAGATATCCTACTTGGATAAATCCACACAACTAAAACTCTTGAAATACATTCAGACCAAACGTTTCACCCCATATGGCGAGACAGGGGAAAAGACGTTGGATGTGCGGATCATCGCAGGCACCAGTGCGAACTTGGAGAAATTGGTAGAAGAGAATGCATTTTTGCACGAGTTGTATTACAAACTAAACGTCATCCCCATTTTCATCCCTCCTCTCAGGGAGAGAAAGGAAGACCTTAAAGCACTCGTATACCGTGCCGTAAAGAAGTTTAACCAAGAATATCGTCGGGACATCAGACGTGTCAATGATTCTGTATTTAGCCTTTTCTTACAGTATAAGTGGCCGGGAAATGTTCGTGAATTGGACAATGCCATAGGTCGTGCGTTAATTAAGGCACAACCGTTTGTTCAAGAACTGACCTTGGAACATTTTGATTTTCTCATGCCAAATATGAAAGAGGCTGAGGGAAACAAGTTGTTTAAAGGAAAACTGAAAGACGTGGTGGCCAAAGTCGAGAAGGAGACCATCGAGCAGACGTTGTTCAAGAATCAAGGGAATCGTGCAAAAACGGCCAAAGAACTTGGTCTTAGTCTGAGAGCGTTGTATTACAAACTGGAACGATACGATATCGCGATTAAAAATAAAGGATAATGAGATGAAAGATATACAAAATGAAAACGATAACAGAAATATTCCCATTAACAAGGTGGGTGTGGGGGATGTCCGTTATCCCATCTTTTTACAGGACAGGCAATACGGAGAGCAGCATACCATCGGCACCGTGAATATGTATGTGAATTTACCGGAGAATTTCAGAGGAACACATATGAGCCGATTTATTGAAATTCTTCATTCTCATGCCAATCGAATGGAACTTCAAAATGTTCAGAAGATCCTGTTAGATATGAAGAGAATTCTACGTGCCAATGAGGCTCACATGACCATGAAGTTTCCCTACACCATCGATAAACACGCACCGGTCACGGGAATAAAAAGCCATATGGTTATCGATTGTGAATTTGATGCCACTTTAGACAAAGAAGATCAGTTAATCTTTATCTTGGTGGTGACGGTCCCCATACAAACGGTTTGCCCCTGTTCAAAGGCAATCAGTGAGAGGGGAGCCCATAATCAACGTGCCTATGTGACGGTGAAACTGAAGATGTCTAAGATGGTTTGGATAGAAGAGGTTGTTGAAGACATCGAAAGAGCTGCATCGTCGCCTGTTTTCCCCTTGTTGAAAAGAAGTGACGAAAAGTACATTACCGAAAAGGGCTATGACAATCCAAAATTTGTGGAAGATGTTGCCAGGGATCTGGCCATAGAACTCAAAAATAATCGATCGGTCAAGTGGTTTCATCTTTCAGTAACAAGCCAGGAATCCATCCACAATCATCATGCATACGCCTGTTTGGAATGGGAAAGGAAATCAAATTAATGCTTCACAAGCTAATGGATAAAGAGGCGTTAGCCTTTTTGGAAATCGATGCGTTGTTATCAAAGTTCAGCCCCTCCTCTTATTATGGGAAATGGCTTTTAAAGCAGCCCAAGGTGTATTTCAGAGGAGATGAACCAACTCTGATCTCTCATTATAAAAGATTGGAAGAATTTGAAAGCCTTTGGCAAGGGATAGATATAGAACGGATTAAACATTGTCTGTCTGAGTTAAAAAACATTACTCACAGTGTGGAAAAGGTTGAGCTTCAACAGCTGCCATCTGTTGTGGATTTTTTTGAGATTAAAAAATTTATGTATTTTCTCAAGCGACTACTGAACTTATTAGAGGGTGCGCAAAAAATAAAAGAGCTTTACCGTTTATACTTTGAACCTGTCATTTGGTCCATCTTGGATCCCAGAGAAACGAATCAGTTCTTTTTTTCCATTGATTCAGATTATGCTGTGGAATTGAGAAAAGAACTGGACAAATATAGAACTCTTGAAAAGGCTGAACTACGCAAAATTTGTGCAAAATTGGAACGTCAATATGATTTGTCGTTGAAGAACAGAACGGAGTTTCTCTTAGAAAGATCCGATATACGCAATCATGCCTTGAAAAAATCAGATCATTGTACCGTTATTTCTGAAAACGCATTTTCCGTCCAGTATAAGGTAATAAGAGCGGAAGAGGATGCGGATTATTCCAAAGAAATTGAGCGGATAAAGACTGAAATGGAACAGGAAGAAATCCGCTATAGAAAAGAACTGATGGAACAGCTTTCAACCTATACAGATCATATGAGAAAACAAATGGCAGTCATCGGTGAGTTGGACAGAGACATTGCCTTATTGGAATACAAACTCGAAAATGATGGGAGTTTTCCTGAGATCACTAATGAAGGACATGGTTTAAAAATTAAAAGTGGCGTTCTGTTAGATGTGAAGGATTTTTGTGAAAAAAAGGGATTTTTATACGATCCTGTTTCAATCCAATTGGACAGGGGAATAACGGTGATTGTTGGAGCCAATATGGGAGGGAAAACGACTTCATTGAAGACCATAGGACAGTTGTACGTGGCATGCGCCATGGGCCTGCCCATAACGGCCAAGAGGTTCAGGAGCGGTTTGTTTGATTCTGTTCACTGCGTGTATAGGACAAGCGAAGAAGAAGGGTTAAGTGGGTTTGCCATGGAGGTCAAGAGAATTCTCCCCGTGTTTCAAACGGGATGTCACTTGAATTTGATCGATGAGTTTGGTTCTGCCACCAATCCAAAAGAAGGAGAAGCCTTAGCCTCTTCCATTGTGAAGACCCTTTCAGAGAAAGAGAGTGTGTCCGTTTTCGTTACCCATTTTTCTAACCCGCTTAACTATGGAGGACAGTGTTATCAAACCGGATTTTTGAAAAAGCATGAAGAAGAGGATTTAAATGCACAAAACATATACGGTTATATTGATCATCGATTGGAAAAAATAAAAGAGGATCACATCCCGCAAGCAGCCATTGTAATATCCAAGGCTTTAGGGCTCCCCGAAGATGTGATTGAACAAGCAAGAAAATTGTCAGAGCATTCATCAAGACAGATCGTTTAATTCGACATATAGAGGAGGAAATATGAGCAATAACATCAAACACAAAATCATGGTATTAAGCGGAAAAGGTGGTGTGGGTAAAAGCACCGTTTCAGTTAATCTCGCCACTGCACTGGCAGAGGAAGGGTTTAAGGTCGGATTGATTGACATCGACATACACGGCCCCAATGTGGCCAAAATGCTGGGGATCGGGGATAAAAAACTTGAAGCCACACCTAAAGAAACTATCCTGCCCATCAAGGTCTTTCCAAATTTGAGCGCTGTTTCCATTGCCAATTTGGTTGATTTGTCCCAACCGGTTATTTGGCGTGGCCCATTGAAGCAGAAGATGATTGAGCAGTTTGTTAACGATGTGGAATGGGGAGATTTGGATTATCTCATTGTGGATTCTCCTCCGGGTACCGGTGATGAACCCTTAAGCGCTCTTCAAGTCATCGGAGACATGGACGGAGCAATCATTGTTACAACCCCTCAGGGTGTTTCAACCATGGATGCCATGAGATCAGCGCTTTTTGTTCAAAAGTTGAATTCAAAGGTGCTTGGGATAGTGGAAAACATGAGTTATTTTGTTTGTCCGCATTGCGGACAAAGGCTTTACTTGTTTGGTGAAGGCGGTGGAGAGGGTCTTGCACAAGAACTCAAAACGGATTTGATCACACGTATACCCCAAAATCCGGAAGTCATGAGACTTTCCGAGAAAGGGAAACCCGCGTGTTTGTATATGCGCTCTACCGAATTGGAAGCGGTATTTAAGGAATTAGCTGGATATGTAATCAAAAAACTAAATAAAAAAGAGGAAGAGGATAAACCGAATGATTAAGACCGAAGGTTTGAAATACCTTCTCCTTTCTTTATTTTCCATCATATTGATCTTTACAAGCTTGATGGGTATTGTAGGCTATTTGTCTCTTGATTATGCTTCTGAATTGATTAAAGAGTTTTTCTCGGGAGTAACGGTTTTTTCATCACATTTGTTTTTTTATCAATTCATATTATTGGGATCAACTGCCGTTTTTCTCCATTGGGCCGCCATTCTCGGGCTTTGTTCAAAAGGATTGAAACCTGCCTTGTGGGTCTCCTTTATCGGTTCCATACTGCTACTTGTCTTGAATGGCTATTGTATACTTGTCAATGGATTCAAATGGATTGGTTACGAATTTTTCCGGGGCCAGTCAATGGCAGATAACCGTGTTTTTTTATTGGCTGGAATCGCTTTTTTTATCGTTGTTTTTTCCATGACAGCCATTACCGGCTCTATGCTCTTTAAAAAAGGTGATGAGGGTGAAACAAAAGACTGAAGCTTGCAAACATGTTTTTATTCTTCTGTTGATTTTTCTTTTAATGTGTACTTTGATGTTTTCACAACAGAATGAAGAAGAACGGATCGCTATTGAAAATTACCTTGAGGATATGCCTGAAGAAGAATGGTCCAGGTACTATTTTTCTCAGGCCATTCAAAACTGGGGAGAAGCGGAATATGCCAAGGCCCATGAAATGATTGAAAAAACCTTTGAGAAACCCGTCTATCCGAGGGATATCCCTAAATTTTGGTATTTTTTGGCAAAATTGAATATTGAAACAGGAGAAACCAAAGAAGCCGTTGAAAGTCTGAACAACGTGTTGTTGATCGAACCGGACAGAACGGAGATACTCATATTGCTGAAGGTTTTAGAGATGCTTGGAAAGGTTGATCCCGAAGATAATCCCATTCTTGGTTTGGAGTATATGAATGAAATCCTGGGGTTTGTGGATACCTATGAATTCTTTTATAACCCAGTGGCATCAGATGTTTACAACGAGGCTGTGTATATTCTCGACCGTGCGAATCAATTCATCTTTATTTCTGAATACGGCCAAAACAGTACCATTGAATTGGATATGGAAGCACCCTCTTCCATCGTTATTGATAAGATCGCAGGAAGATTGTACTGTTCTGATTTGGAAAGTGGTAAGGTATTTGTGTTTGATCTTTTTCAAAACGAGATTGTTGATGAATTTTCCGGATTTAAA
Source organism: uncultured Thermotogaceae bacterium (assembly GCA_964449405.1). Classification (GTDB taxonomy): domain Bacteria; phylum Thermotogota; class Thermotogae; order MWEM01; family MWEM01; genus JASUTC01. The sequence goes on along the minus strand of CAYUYU010000070.1, from coordinate 5,234 downwards.
AAGCCTTTCGTTCAGACGGTGGACCGATTGGGAAATATTTATGTTCTCGATCCGCCCAACAATCGTATAGCCATATTAAGCAGTACGGGAAAGTTGATCCGATATTTATACCTGTCTGATGGTTATACGATTAATATCGTGAACGATGTTGATGTTAGTTTTGATCACATTATCATGCAGGATTTGTCTGCAAGGGCTTTTCGTATTATACGAACGGATTCGTTTGAGGAGCAATCCCGTATGCCTTTCCGAGAGAATTCACTTGCCGTATGCTCGACGGTGGGACCCGATGGTGTGATACTTACGGTTTGGGATGATGGTGTATTGACCTATCATACAATGAATGAGGATTCGGATTATCGAATCATCGATACCACAAATATCGAACTGACAGGCGTGAGTGATATTGATTACAACTGTCCTGTGTTAACCGTTACAGATTTCGACACCAATCGTGTCAGGATGTACACCATCGTTCAGGAGAAACCCATGGCATTTGTTAATATCGATGCCGTAGAAGCCAATTTGAATGAATTGGAGATTCAATTTCGAGCGTTAGACAACATGGGCAAACGCTTCCAGTTTGTCAGACCATTTTTAAATGTCATTGACAGCGGTGGGAACGTACCTTATCGATTGGATACCGTTCCCTCCACTGTGAATTTTTTAGAAATAGAAGATGGAGAACAATTTTTTGAAGAAGACTTTAAACGCCTTTTAAAAACCGAATATAACATCGTTTTATGGAAATATGACGGCTATGATTTCAACTTTGCAAATATTGCCCCTGCCTTTTTTTCCAAAAATGTCAGTATTTATGTATTAACTAACGTGTCTGTACCTGAACAGGTCAAAACATTGGCAAAACTTACGGGTGGAATGGTTATTAATACAGAGATGGAGTCCTTTTTAAGGGAGTATTTTACAAATTTGAAAACCATCTTGACACCCAAAGTTAATTATAATCTTTCACTTCCCTTTGAAGGAATAAAAACGGTTAGTGTATCATTGAGAATAGCCGGGCTTGATTATTCAGATTCTATTTATTATGCCCTTTATATGATCCCCTATTTTACTCAAAGATTGGAGTGAGTCAATGGATTACCGGGATGAACTTGCTTCAACTAATCGATTAAAGCAAGCTAATGAGATTCTTAAACGGGGCAAAGTAAAGGATGCCTTGAGTCTGTATGCAGATATCATCGAGGAAGACCCTGAAAATCCCCTTGTTTATTATAATATGGGAGTCGCTTTTGTGGAGCGTGAGGATTATGATTTGGCAAGGCAAGTGTTTACACATTGTCTTAAATTGGGCCTGCAAGATAGCAGGATTTATATCGGCTTGGGTATTTGCTCGCTGCATTTTTCTGAAAATGATAAGGCCTTGGAATTTTTTGGACAAATTGATTCCACAGAAACCTCTTATAAGGAAGCCTTGATAGGGAAGGTTTACGCCTACTTGAACAACAGTGAACCTCAAAAGGCCATGGATATTCTGAATGAACTAAAGCAACTGAATATTTGGAATCAAGAACTCTCGTTAATCGAAAGAAAGGCGAAGTGGGTTATTTATTCATTAAAAGATAAAAATTAGGAATTGTTGAACGACAATAAAGAAGGGTTCACAAAGATACCTGGAGCCCGTAATGGGCTCCCACAAAATTACGATGTTTTTTTTCCGTCAAGTGAGCAAAAAGAAATAAATGATGATGATAATTAATCCACCAATGAGTAACAGCAGTAGCATACCGAGAAAAAAATCTCCAAAACTGTTGCTTCTTTTTTCTGTTATCTTCTTGTTTAAATCTGATTGAATCCTTCTATTTTTACTCATGACTTCGGCTAAAGATAGAGAATCACTGGCTGCTTCAGATTTTAGCGATTTTAGCCTGTTTTTCATCTTATCAGGATCGTACATGAGCCGTATGCTTCTTAGTACGATGGATTTCGCCACAAAAGCGGATCCAATTTGCACTTTGATCAGGACAAAATTCTTGGAGACTGATGGCATGATTTCCTTGGAAACGATGGTGGCTTCCAATGGGACCGTATTCTTATTCTCCGCATCAAAATGTCCGGGGAACTCACCCACAAGTCTTCTTTGTGCCTCTTCATCGGTAAATCCTAAAATCGTGCAGTAGATCATATCTCCAATGTCAAACTGATCGATAGAAACACCCTCCAAAGGATCTACAATCGGGTAAATCTCAGGCAGACTCATGATGTCATCTCTGGTTTTCATTGAATCCAAAAAAGAATCGCTATCCACATCTCCCAGGAATGAGTTGGTTAATTCTTCATAGGTGGATGTTTCCAAAGTGAGCTCAAGGTCCAATGAACTGGTCCAATTCTTAAATATCTCGTTGATCTCAAAACGGATGATATCCACTTCGCTATTTTGTATGATCTTGGAGAGTCTAATGGCAAGACCTTCTTTGCCACCCAGTTTGCTGATTTGATTGTGCAGATAGCGCATAAACTCACCTGTCATTTCACTTACTTCCGCAGAATGACCGGCGATGTCCACATAGAAAGCGTTCAATGTCTCTCTGAAACTGATTAGCGGCATATTCAGGTCCATTGAAATCTGGTTTGAAAAACGGCGCGGAAAACAAATAAAACGGTATTCGATGGTCTCATTGGTCTTTCCGAAAAAATAACCCAGAAAAACCTCATCCGTTGCCTTGCTTTCCGCTTTTATTTTGAGAGAGAAGAAGTCGAAAAACATTCAATACCCCTTTTTGATTGCAGGAAGATTTAACTCAGCCTGCTTATTTAATAATCTTGCCTATCGGATACATCGTCCACTTGGGATTTGCCAATCGTTTGTACTGTTTTGTTTTACCCCTGTGTGGATGACACAATTCTTACCTATTATAGCATTTTCAGGGATATCAGCGTTGTACCCGATGACACTGATTGGTGAGTTGTAAACTATCGGATTTTCTTCATTCTCTGCAAAATCACCCACACCAATCTTTGTACCGGAACCAATAACCGCATTTTCTGCGATAATTGCCTTGGATATCTCTACTCCGTCCCCGATTTTCACACCTGTGAGTAGGATGGAATCCTTGATAATTGATCCCTTTCCGACTTTTACCCCCTGAAAAAGTATGGATTTTTTCAAAACACCATGAATTTCGCATCCTTCACTTACGAGGCTGTTTGTACAAACGGCTTCTTTGCCAAAAAATGCGGGAGGCATTTCTTCGGTGCGTGTATAAAATCTCCAAGAATCGTTATAAAGGTTTAATTGAGGAATAGATTGGATCAATTCAAGGTTAGACTCCCAATAGGAGTAAATGGTTCCCACATCTCGCCAATATCCTTCGTATTCAAAGGCATAAATGTCATCTTTATCTTCCACCATTTTTGGGATGATATCCTTACCAAAATCGTGGCTTGAGGATTCGTCTTTTGCATCCTGAATGAGAACTTCTCGTAAGAAATCCCAGTTGAAAATGTAAATACCCAATGAGGCTAATGTACTTTTGGCATGTTCTGGTTTTTCCTGAAACTCCACAATGCGTTTGGATATATCAGTGACCATGATCCCAAATCGGAATGTTTCATTAAGAGGCACGTTCATACAGGCACAACTGGCTTTGGCGTGTTTTGAGATGTGAAAGGTGAGCATATCCATGTAATCCATTCCGTATATGTGATCACCAGAAAGAATCAAAACATATTTTGGATTGGTGTTGTCAAGATAATCCAAATTCTCGTATATGGCATCGGCTGTGCCCTTAAACCAAGCTTTGCCGCTTTCATAAGTGTAGGGTTGGAGAACGGTAACACCGCCTCCTATTCTGTCCAAATCCCATGGACGGCCTATGCCGATGTGGGCATTGAGCTTATGTGGTTTATACTGTGTCAGAACACCGACTTTGTAGATGCCGGAGTTCACGCAGTTACTTAATGCAAAATCAATGATTCTGTATTTTCCGCCAAAGGGAACAGCGGGTTTGGCGATATCTTCCGTCAGTACTCCAAGTCTTGTTCCCTGGCCTCCGGCCAGTAACATGGCAACGATAGATGACTGCATCATAGCCCCCCTTTTAAATGACGCTTCCCTTTTCAAATACGAGAAGGTCGTCTTTTCTGCCTATTAATCGTTTCTCCGTTCTGATGTTGCACTCTTTGTCTAAGATGGAATACTTGACATGTGCCCCTTCCTCGATGACTGTGTCCTGCATGATGATTGATTTTTCCACCACTGCCCCTGCTTTGATATGCACTCCCCTTGAAACGATGGAATTGATCACTCTGCCGCTGATAATACATCCATCTGAAATAATTGAATTTTCAACATGTGAGGTACCCGTGCATTTGGGGGAGGGCAAGTCTTTCAACTTTGTATGAACAGTGTTGCCTGTATAGAATAACTGCTTGCGAATGTCATCATCCAACAAGTCCATGTTGATCTTAAAATACTCATCGATTCCCTTCTTGGTATTTCTCCAGTATCCATCGAATTTATAAGCGTAGAATCGCAGATTGTTCAAGTTGGGTATCAAGACGTCTAATAAGATGTCATATCCTTCAGATTGGGGGATGGTGTTGTAAAGTAAATCCATCAGAAGGTGTTTGTTCATAAAATAAATCCCGAGAAAGGCCTTTTTAGAAACATTATCAGCCGGTTTTTCCGCAAATTGAACCACTCGGCCGTCATCATCTGTTTCGATCTGACCGTATTCAGAAAGGCGATAACTATCATCCAATTCTTTATACAGGAAGGTGACATCAGCACCTTTGGAGAAATGATAGTTGAACATGTCTGCATAGCTAAAGGAGTAGATGTGATCTCCGGAGGCCAGTAAGACATAATCTTCGTCACTTCTTCTCAAGAAGGTCATGTTTTGGTGAATGGCATCTCCTGTTCCCCTATACCAGTATTTGTTGTTGATGGCCATATACGGTTGCAAAAGTGTGAGTCCCCCGTGTTTTCTATCCAAATCCCATTCTTTACCCGAACCAAGATGATCAATAAGGCTTCTGGGGCTGTATTGTGTCAAAACACCCACACGCCTGATATCTGATGCAACCATGTTTGACATGGTAAAGTCAATCATTCTGTATTTTCCTGCAACCGGCAGAGCAGCACTCGCTCTTTTTGTAGTCAATAATCCCAGGTTTTCTCCACGACCACCGGCAAATATTAGGCCTAATACCTTCATATTGATTTATCCCCCTTTTTGAGAGTTTTATGAACGTTATTTTATTATACCATG
>CAYUYU010000069.1:0-12381 GCA_964449405.1 uncultured Thermotogaceae bacterium | reverse complement strand
ATCGAAAAGATATCGGTTCCTCGGGTAAATAAACGTTCATATTCCCCGTTGTATTTGTTATAATCTTTTGTCATGGGAATTTTCGGAGGTGCTATATGGAAAAGACTAAGATTATAGTCGACAGTACCGGGGATATACCTTTAGAGTGGATAAAAAAAATGGATGTTGAAGTAATTCCGCTTCACATACTTTGGGAAGAAAGAGGCATAAATGAGGATGACAGTAGAAATTACGATGATTTGAAACAATATTGGGACGATCTCGACAAAGAAGATGATTTGCCAAAAACATCACAACCAACTCCCGTAGAGTTCAAGAACCGATATGATCGTTTTTTTGAGGAAGGTTATTCTTCTATCATAGTGATAACATTATCCAGTACCCTTTCAGGGACGTACAACAGTGCGATAATTGCCGCTAAGGAATATGGCGACAAAGTTCAAGTCATCGACTCCAAAACGGCATCGAGTGCTATTGCGCTTTTCGTTTACAGAACCAGCGAGCTTTTATCCCAAGGGTTGGATGTCATTCGTGTTAGAGATCAGCTGTTAAGGGAAATGGATGAAAAGAGATTTGGTGCCTTTTTTTACGTTTCGAATTTTAATTTTCTCAGAAAGGGAGGCAGAGTGTCACGCTTTGCAAGTTTCGTGGGAACTATGCTAAATCTGCGGGTATCTATTTTTGTCAACGAAGAGGGAAACTTAATCCCATTTGGAAAATCCAGGGGAACAAAAAAGGCTCAAAAGTTAGTCATTAGCAAAGCACAGGAATTTTTCCCGCAAGGCTCAAAAGTCAGATTGACCATGGTTCACTCTCGAAATGAAGAGGAGTGTCGAAAATTACTCAAGATGCTTGAAAATGAGTACGATGTTGCTGAATCGATCATCACACCCATGGGAAAGGTCATATCATCTCATGTAGGCCCGGGAACAGCTGGGTTTGGTATAGAGAAGATAGCTTGACGGTGAGTTTATAAATGCCTCAGGGGGGATTCGGAAAAGGAAGAGGGAGAAACGCATTTGGAAGAAGATGGCAAAGTGCGTTCATTCTACTGATCATTGCTGAAATGCCAACACATGGATATGAAATTGCGCAAAAACTTGACTATTTTGGTTGTTTGATCAAGAACACCGGGCAAATGGGAGGCATGTACCGATTACTTAGTGATCTTGAAGAAGAAGGTCTCATCAAGGCAGATTGGGAGACTGAAAAACCCGGTCCTGCCAAAAAGATTTATAAAGTCACAGAAAAGGGCCTTGACCGATTAAAAGAACTGGATACGCATTTTGAGGACTTGAAACAAACCATTGTCTCATTTCAGAACAGGCTTGGCAATTTGAATCCTTCAAATAACGAGTAATAAATAAACACTTAAACCTGTAATCACCAGTAAAGGCAAGATTTTGACAAAAACTTTCATAAGGTCCGACTTATAAAAATTACCCGTCAGCACAATGCATAGATGAACCGGAGACAATAACACTCCGGCAACAGCTGCGAAATACATCATAGCCGGGTTTGCACCCAGTGTGATCAGCAGCGGCGCGGTAATGCCAACGGCGCTTTGAGTGATGCCTGTGGACATGCCGATGAGTAGCGGTAAGATGATGGTTAACAGGTGAAGGTTAAGGCCGATTCTGTCCAATTCAGAGGCAATATCACCGGTCAGGTTGACTTCAGTTAAATAATATTTGTAGACGAAGAATAAAAACAGCAATAGGAAGACATCCCATTTTAAAAAGGCTTTCACAAGGCTTGGGACAAAACATCTTTTTCTAAAAAGGAAATAACCGCCGATGTTAATCCCAAGTGCAATGTAGCCCTCCATGTTGAACATCAAAATCATGATGCCGGTAAGAACCACAAAGAACACAATCCAGAGGCCTTTTAATTCTTTGGCTGAAGCCTTTTTCACCTTTGGCATCCTGAATCCGTTAAAGAGAATCCAGCCGCTTGCAGTGGCGATGAGAAAAACCGGGATCAAACTGATGGAAAATGGCGCCAGTTCGATGCCCACAAGGGCTGTGAGAATATAAAAAGCCGGATATACCGGCCAGAACAACTCCACTACGTGGCGGAACCAGTAGTTGATGACCATCATGTAATCGTTGGAAAACCCCTCATCATCACCGATCATCTTGACAATTGGTGCGGTAAACATAGCACCGCCGGGCATTGGAAGAAACCCGATCATCATGGGCATGAAAGCCATGGACGTCCTATCGTCAAAAAGGGCCTTTGATGAGGTTGCGAAGCGTTTCGCGTCCCCGGAAATATCCAAGGCGTTACTGAACAGGTAAATGAAAAAAACGGTTCCCAAAAGTTTGTACAAATCCGGATCTTTCAAAGGAATGATGAAGGCATTTATCAGTGCGCTGAAATCAAATCGAAACAGGATAATGGTGCCCACTGCCCCCAGAATGGCCAGAATGATGTTCTTCGTCAGCCTTTGGATGATGATCAAAACAATTAGTGAACAGATGATGGTTGCAATAGACATAAAAACCTCCAAAAAATTATTAGGTTTTCCAACTAATTCTATCACATTGTACATACAATTGCCATCATGATGGTTCTGCTAAAGTATAATTTTTTATGAACAAAAAACAACAATTAAAATAATAAATGGTTTTTGAAGGGGATAAGATATAATATGATGACCACTAATCTTGTTTATTCAGTGGAATCATATGTTAAAATACGGTGTAAGTGAAGATGAATAAACCGATGAAAGGAACTTAAATGAAACCGAAAACAGCTGATTACTATGAATTGCTTAAACATATGAGTGAAGGATATGCCCTTCACAAAATGATATTTGATAAGGATGGTATACCCGTTGATTACGAATTTACAGAAGTCAACGATGCCTTTTTGGAGATTACGGGAAAGAAGCACGAAGAGATCATAGGCAAAAAAGCTTCTGAGGTACTGCCATGGTTCACAAAAAAAAGTCTTAAAATGGAAACGATGCACCGTTACGGAAAAATCGCCAAAGAAGGCGGTGTGGTAAGACTAATCAATAACTATTTTACCGCTTACGATAAGTGGATGAATGTTACGGCCTTTTCAACGGGAGACGGCTATTTCACAACCCTGGTAAAAGACCGAACCATTGAGACCACCCTTAAAACCACCAATCAATATTCAGAGGAAAGATATCATACCATCTTGGAAACCGTTCCCATTGCCATCGTTGAGGCGGATGTCACAAACATCTTGGATCGGATGGATCAGGCTAAAAAGAAGGTTCGCGATTTTGAGCAGTATTTGAGTGAACAGCCGGATTTCTACGAGCAAGCAAGGGGATTGTTAGACTTAAGAGCCGTAAACAACGAAGCAGTCAGACTATTCAAGGCAAAAAGCCAAGATGACTTGGTTAAAGTACTGTCAACTCTGATTTCAAAGAAGAGCCGTCGGGAATGGCGACGCTTTTTTGAAGGTCTTTGGGAGAGAAGGGACGTCATTGAGCTTGAAGTGATTTTCACAGATTGTAATTCAGAGGAAATGATTTTGTTTATGCGGTCAAAAATGATCTTTTTAAAAGAAGAGACACGATTACTGATCAGTATGATGAACGTCACTCACTTGAAGCAGATGGAAACCGAATGGGAAAAACAACAGATAGAACTCCAAGCAAATTACGAACAGATGGAAGCGTATACGCAGGAACTGAGGGAAACCCAAACGGATCTTTCCCATATTAACAAAAAACTGGCTCAAACCAATGAAATTCTGATGAGCCGTGAGAAACAACTGAAAATGGCCTTGCAAAGTGCTCGAGAATCGTTGTGGATATTGGAAGAAAAAAGCGGTCGAATCGAGAACATCGGCAACTGGCAGCAATTTTTAGGATACTCAAAAGATGAAATCGGTGATGATCTCAATCAGTGGTTGTCGCTCATCCACGAGGATGATAAGGAAAGAGTGAGGTTAGCCTTGCAACGGGCGTTTGAAAAGAACGAAGACTTTTTCGAGGTTGAATACAGGATCAGGATGAAGTCCGGTAAATGGCTCTGGACAGTTTCAAGGGGAGAAGTCCTGACAAAAGATGACGGAAAAACTAAAATGATTCTGGGGACCCATCAAGACATCAGCAGGCGGAAGGAAGCGGAGCAAAAATTGGATTATATCTCTTCTTTCGACGTGTTGACGGGACTTCCCAATAGAAATTACCTGATGCAAAAGATAGACGAAGAACTGGGCCGGGCGAAAAGAAATAACACCATCTTAGCGTTAGTATCATTAGACCTTGATGGGTTCAAGAAAATCAACGATTCTATGGGAAATCACGTGGGAGATCAATTGTTGATGCTTGTTGCCAATCGTTTGAGAAAGCATATCAGAAAGCAGGATTTTGTAGCGAGATACGGCAGTGATGAATTTACCATGGTGTTTCCTGACATCAAGGATAAAGAAAATGTGACATCGCTTGTCAGGAATTTGTTCAACCGATTTGAAAAGTCATTCTTTGTGGGTGATAGTGAGATCTTTATCAATATCAGCATGGGGATTGCCATCTATCCCGATAATGGAGATGTCATCCAGGATTTATTGCAAAAGGCCGGATTTGCGTTAATGGGTGCGAAGCGAGGGACCAAAAATACTTTCAAATTCTACACGGCGAAGATGAATATCCGGGCGATGAAACGACTGGAGATGGAAACACGTCTGCACAAAGCCATAGAAAAAAAGAATTTCTTGTTGTACTATCAACCCCAATTTGACTTGCATACCAATACACTTGTGGGGATAGAAGCTCTTTTGAGATGGAACGATCCCGAAAAAGGATTGATCGCCCCCTCCGACTTTATTCCCGTAGCTGAAGAATCAGGTTTAATCATCCCTTTGGGAAAATGGGTGTTGAAAGAAGCCTGTTTGCAGATGACTAAATGGAAAAAGATTGGTCTGAGCGGATTCAGGGTATCTGTCAATATCTCACCTCTCCAATTTTCTCAAGAGAATTTTTTAGATATCTTACAAGAAATCATCGAGGAAACTCAGATTGACCCCCAGGCTTTGATGCTTGAGATCACAGAAGGCATCCTGATGGACGATGTAGAGGACACACGCAAAAAGTTAAACAAAATCAAAGAATTGGGCTGTAAACTATCCATCGATGATTTTGGAACGGGCTATTCTTCATTGGCGTATTTGAGAAAATTCCCCATTGATGAATTAAAAATCGATAAATCCTTTGTTTTAGACTTGGTTTATCCCGACAACGCCTCCATTGTGAAAACCATCATCTCTTTGGCTGAAAATCTCAATATAAATGTTATTGCCGAGGGAATTGAAGATAATCTCCAAAAGGATTTTCTGTTGAAGAATAAATGCAACATGATGCAGGGTTATTTGTTTGGACATCCCGAATCTCCCCAAAAAGTCGAATCATTCTTAAAAGAGATTTATGGCTTAAAGTGATTTTCTTTCGGTAATCTGATCATCTCCCCTATTTATGATAAAATAGAGAATAACAGAAAAGGGGTGACTATTTTGATTCTTTTCAAGAATGGCAAATGCTGGTACGAAGGCGAATTCAAGAAGCTGGACATACTGGTGCAAGATGGAAGAATAAAGGAAATCGCTTCCGGAATCAACCCTGATGAAACCGCGGAAATAGTGGACATGGATAATAAGCACATCTATCCCGGATTCATCGATCCTCACACCCATGTGGGTGTTTTCGAGGAAAAGGCGGGAGGATTTGCCGGTAACGATGTAAATGAAACCTCCACTCCGGTTACTGCAGGCGTACGAGCGTTGGACGGGCTTAATCCTCAGGATCCGGGAATTTTGGAAGCCAGAAACTCGGGATATACGACCGTTTGTGTGCTTCCGGGTTCTGCCAATGCCATCGGCGGAGAAGGGGTGGTTATCAAAACGGCTGGTACAGTTGCCGACGAGATGGTGGTTCAAACACCAAAAAAGATTGTTAAAATGGCCTTCGGAAGAAATCCGCAATGGTATTGGGGAAGTCGTAAAACGCTTTATACAAGACTTCAAGTGGCTGCTTTAGTCAGGGATAACCTGAACAAGGCCAAAGATTATATGAACAAAGAGGAAAAAGAATACGATTACAACATGGAAGTTTTAAGCGGATTGCTTAAGAAAGAATCCGTAGCACGTGTGCATGTGGCGAACCTGGAGGATATCGAAACGATAAAGCGAATCATGGAAGCCTATGACATCCTGTATACCCTTGATCACGCAACGGCATTACACACAGATAAAGAGATTGCAGAGTCCTTGAAAGACGTTCCCGTTATTCTGGGACCGTTGAATGTTGCGGGTAAATCTTATCAAACCTATGATCTGTCGTTTAAATCCGTTCAAATCCTCAATGAACTGGGATTTCAATTGTCCATGATGACCGATGCGCCAGTTATTCCATTAAATTACGGCGTCATTCAAATGTGGTTAATCGATAAGCTGAGACTTGATCGCAAGGACATCGTGGATATGTTTACACTCAACCCGGCGAGAGTACTTGGTTTGGATCAGGACATCGGTAGTTTGGAAAAGGGAAAATGCGCGGATTTTGCAGTGGCAAGCGGGGATATCTTCGATGTGAATACGCAAATTACCGACACGTATATAGCCGGTGTAAGAGTTGGAGGCGAATCATCATGAGTATCTTGATTAAAAATGCAACCATTCACCCCATAACTTCTAAAGAGTTTATTGGGGATTTACTCATAGACAATGGGAAAATCGTGGATTGTTCCCATAAAATCTACGCTCAGGCAGATGAGACGATAGACGCAACCGGAATGCACTGTTACCCCGGTATGATAGAGGAACATTGCCATATTGGTGTTCATGGAGAGAAAACCAATCAGGCCAGTGACAATGATACCAACGAATGGTCTGAGCCCATTACTGCGCAAGTTCGGGCACTGGACGGGATTAAACCCTTTGACCCGGGATTCAAAGAAGCCATCGGTGCCGGGGTGACAACGCTGAACGTTTACCCCGGAAGCGCGAATCCCATGGGAGGAATAGGTGTTACCGTTAAAAACGACTTGAGCGTGACTTATGAAAAGCGCATCATTAAAGAAGAATCCGGATTCAAGATGGCCATGGGAGAGAACCCCAAAAGGGCTCATTCTGAAAACGGGAAAAAGATTATCACCAGAATGGCAACAGCTGAAAAAATTCGAAGCGCCTTCAGAAAGGCCTTGGATTATGATAAAAAAGAAGAGAAACCGTATGACATGCAATGCGAAGCCATATTGAAAGTCTTGAAAGGTGAATTACAGGCACATGTTCACGCCCATCAGGCTGATGACATGATGACGGTGTTGAGAATATTTGACGAATTTGGCATCAAACCCTCTTTTGAGCATACAACTGAAGGTCATCTTGTGGCAGACGAATTAGCAAAGCGCGACATTAAATGCGCTGTTGGCCCCCTTTTCACCGCCAGATATAAGATGGAAGTCAATCAACGAACACTGAAAACCCCGGGAATAATGGAAAAGGCAGGGGTGAAGGACATCACCCTGATCACCGATCATCCGGTTATTCCCATTAACAACCTGCCTATAGAAGCGGCATTGGCTTGTAAAAACGGATTAAGCAAAGAAGAGGCCTTGCGTGCCATTACCATTAACCCGGCGATCAACTTGGGACTGGCCGACAGAATAGGCAGCTTGGATATTGACAAAGATGCCGATGTCATCTTGACCGATCGGGAACTGCTTGATCCGACACACAGGGTTTTATACACATTTGTCAATGGAAAAATCGCATACAGTATGAAAGAAGAGGGGTTGATATTATGAGAACCTTAATTACAAACGTTGTCATACACACCATGACGTCTGAACCCTTTAAAGGCGAAGTTTTGGTAGAAGATGGCATGATTAGGGAAGTCAGTTATAAAATAAAAAACAGAGACAATATAGATGAGACAATAGACGGCAAATGCGGCATGCTGATGCCCGGGTTTATCGATGGGCACTCCCATATCGGGTTAAATCCGGATGGATACGGTTATGAATACGATGATGTCAACGAATACTCCGATCCTGTTACATCAAATGTCAGAAGCCTTGATGGCTTTACACCAACGGATATCTCCATTCCCGAAGCGGCAAAGGGTGGGGTCATGATCTACTGTGTCCTGACCGGAAGTGCGAATCCCATTGGCGGTCTCAGTTTTATTGCTGCGTATTCCAAGAAGAAAAATGTAAAAGACATGCTGATTCGAGAAGACAACGGCTTAAAGATGGCAACGGGAGAGAACCCCAAACATGTTTATGCCGAACAGAAAAAGATGCCGGTTACGCGCATGGGAACAGCAGCTGTGATCAGAAAGTTCTTCTTCGATGCGAAAAATTACATCGAGAAGAAGAAAAAGGCTGAAAAAGAAGGCAAACCGTTCACCGAACATGACAGTAAGTTGGAAGCCGCTGAATGGGTCCTGTCTAAAAAGATACCGGCAAGGATTCACTGCCATCGTGCTGAGGATATTCTCACCGCCATCAGAATCAAAAAGGAATTCGACATCGATATGGTCATCGAGCACGCTACTGAATACATCAAAGTCAAAGATGAGGTGAAAGAGGCCGGAGTACCCATCCTTTTGGGACCCATCATGTCCAGCCGGTCCAAAGTGGAATTGAGAGACATGACCTATAAATCCTACAAGGTTGCATTGGAAGAAGGAATCTTGTTTGGGTGTATGAGTGATCACCCGGTATTCCCATCGGAAGTGTTGAGATTGCAGGCCGGTATGGCTTGTAATTATGGGGCAGATGAACAGGGCATGTTGAGATCATTGACCATCATGCCAGCAAAAATATTGGGGATTGACGATGAATATGGTACCATCGAAGAAGGTAAAAAAGCCACACTTTGCATCTGGAACGGGCATCCATTTGATGCCAGATCAAAGACCATATGGAACAGCGTGGATGGCTTTTTAAAAAAATAATAGATAGGGGGGGTGGGTATAAACCCACCCTTTTAACAATTTAATTGGAGGCGAAAAAGTGGAATTCAGAGGGACAACCGTACTTGCGATAAAAAAAGGTGGAAGAACGGTTATCGTTGGTGATGGGCAGGTGACACAGGGAAATACCGTGATGAAATCAACGGCCAGAAAGGTTCGAAAACTGGGAGATAACAAAGTGGTGGCGGGATTTGCCGGCTCCGTTGCGGATGCCTTCACCCTGTTTGAAAAATTTGAGGCTTATTATAAGAAAAACAGTGCAAACCTTCCAAGAGCAGCCGTGGAATTGGCAAAAGAATGGCGTACAGACAAAATGCTCCGTCGTCTGGAAGCCTTGCTGATTGTAGCAGATAAGGAGAATTTATTGGTCATATCCGGAAACGGTGAAGTCATTCAACCTGATGAAGATGTGACAGCCATCGGCTCGGGGGGCAGTTATGCATTGGCAAGCGCCCGGGCTTTACTGAGAAACACATCCATGGACGTTAAGGAAATCGCTGTGGAATCCCTAAAAATTGCCAGTGAGATCTGCATTTACACTAACAATCATTTAAGCATCGAAGAACTTGATTAAACAACATGTTATCCTTCGCGATCAGACGCATCTTAACGGGGATTATCACAGTTTTTGCCGTATCATTACTGTCTTTTTTTATCTTTAACGCCCTACCCGGTAACCCGGCAGAAGTTATACTGGGACTGGATGCGGATAGAAGTGCCGTTGAGAACCTTGAGCGGGAGTTGAATCTGGACAAGCCCGTTATATTGCGTTATTTTTTTTGGATAGGAAATCTGATCAAAGGGGACCTGGGTCAATCCACAGGCTATAAAAAACCCGTGGCGGAAGTCATTATCTCTTCGTTACCACCGACCATCTCTATTACACTACTGAGTGTTCTACTAACCACTTTGATCTCATTTCCTTTAGGAATCATTTCAGGGCAAAAACACAATAAATTTTTAGATCATTTGATCACCTCAATATCACAGATCGGTTTAATTATCCCGGGCTTTTGGTTGGGTATTTTGTTATTACTTGTCTTTTCCGTACGTTTCAATCTTTTACCCTCTGGAGGATATGTACCCATGAGCAGAGATGTCTTGGGTTGGTTGAAATCCGTTATTCTGCCTGCCCTTTCTCTGACCGTCATCTCTTCCGCGGTATTGATTCGAATGATCAGAAGTGCAATGATTGAGAATATGAATGAAGATTATGCAAGAACGGCTACCGGGAAAGGTGTCACCCAAAGAAGGGTCTTCACAAAACATATTTTAAAAAATGCCATGATTCCGGTTTTGAGCATATTCGGACTTCAAGTAGCGTCCATTTTGGCTGGAACAATCATCATCGAATCTGTTTTTTCCATCCCAGGAATGGGCAGACTGTTGCTCTATTCAGTTCAAAGAAGGGACTTACCGGTTGTTCAAGGAGTGGTTATTTGGATTGCCGTTGTCACGATCCTGATCAATTTCATCATGGACATGGTTCACATGATCATTGACCCCAGGATCAGATGAGGATATAAAGATGAGTAAAAAAAAGCCTTGTCCGGAAAAGTACAAACATTGTTATGGAAAAAACAAATGGAGTTTCAGCTCTCTCACCTTTCAACGCTCACATTTTAGAACAAGACATCATTCGAGCTTTTTAAGTGGGTTGATCATCATTTTTGTCGTCGTTTTTCTGTCCGTCCTTAGTTTTTGGTATACCCCATATGATGCCTACAAAATGGATATTCAGTCTCGATTTCTTTCCCCAAGCCTTTCACATCCGTTTGGGACGGATGAATATGGCAGGGATTTACTGAGCCGGTGTATGGTAGGGGGGCAAATCGCGTTGCAGGTGGGAATCATATCGACAGTGATCGCACTTTTTGGAGGGCTTCTTGTAGGTTTTATCTCGGGAATGAGCAACCGATTGGTGGATGAAATCATGATGCGATTGATGGACGGGTTGTTTGCCTTTCCGGCAATTGTGTTTGCCATTGCCATTGTATCGGTTTTCGGGGCGGATATTGTGAATGCCATGATCGCCATTGGCATCGTCAGAATCCCCATCTTTGCACGTCAAGTCAGAAATGAAACCATCAGCTTAAAACACAGGTTTTTCATCATTGCCTCCCGGTCTATCGGGACGAGGTTGCCTGTGATGATTTGGAAACACTTTTTGCCACATATCAGCGCTTCTTTGACGGTATTGGTAACCACGAATTTTGCCTTTGCCATCCTGTCTGAGGCCGGGTTGAGTTATATTGGCTTGGGAACACAACCGCCTTTTCCCAGTTGGGGAAGGCTGTTGATGAACTCCCAGAATTATTTAGACAGAGCTCCCTGGTTGGCTGTATTCCCGGGCATTATGATGGCCTTTACGGTTCTTGGCTTTACGCTATTGGGAAACGGGCTCAGGGACTTCAGTGATCCGAGATACTAAACTGTTCAAATCCGTCCGGCTCAAAGACCGTAATGGTTTTATTGTCCAACCATTTCCAAGGGGTATGATCATCATATTGCTGCGTTGTGATGAGATAACCTTTATCTGGTCCTTTTAATGGTGTATATCCCAGGGTATAATACACTTCTTCATCAAGACAGTAGCGCACGACTACCAACCTTTTTCCATCAGAAAAGAGGGCATTCATTGAAGTGATTGAAGAACAGGTGGAGGCAATATCCGAGACGGTTGTTCGAACTGCTTCTACGAAATCTCCCATTAAATCGTATTGATTGAGAAAAAGTTCAAAAAATATTCTGGAGTCGGAGCTATCATCGTATTCCGGTTTTTTTGAAGGTCTAAGCTTATCAATGTCGAATACCGTTCCGTTATGACAAAAGACAAAGGAATGGTCATCGGTTGTTGCTGTAAACGGATGTACGTTATTCAAGTTAATAGACCCTTTACTGGCCTTTCTCGTGTGAAGGATGAGTATTTTACCTGCATCAGTTGAAAAATCGGTCTTTCTTTCCCAGATGGGAGCCACTTCTCGTCTAGTATGGAGTTGCCCGTTTTCGAAAAAAGCAATCCCGTATCCATCCCCATGCGGATTTTTATTCCCATATCTCGATTGGTGGACAAGAGGTTCTATCCAATCTTCAACTGATTCCAGTCTGTTTGATATAACGCCCATCATTCTGCACATTGTTAACGCTCCTTCAAAAAAAAATATTTATGGATCATTTTAAATGAATACCAAAGCACGATACAAGCGAGAATTCCCATATATCCTGCCAGCATATCCGCAAAGTCTCTTACTCGGTGTGGAATAAAATCTTGAACAATTTCCGAAATGGCTGGGAGTAGTAAAAAGACAATATAACAAAGCCACCTGAGGATGCCTTTGATTTTTCCGGCCAAAAAAACCAAGAATTGACAAACAAAAAAGGCTCCAAAATGAATCAATTTATCCTCAAGGGGAAAACCCGTG
>CAYUYU010000068.1:6082-12384 GCA_964449405.1 uncultured Thermotogaceae bacterium | reverse complement strand
ATCCGACCTGAAAAGAAGGACGAGCGTGAAAAAAAAGGAAGAGGATATGCCAACAAGGCGTTGATTTCCTATCCCACCGGTGTCTTAATGCAATTCTTAAATCCCAAAGGAGTCATCTTTGCATTGACAGTTTCTTCCAACTTTATTCTACCATTCTTTGAAGGGAATTTGGTTTACATCCTTTTCTCCATAAGCATGGGACTTGTCGCCTTTTCCTCTGTTTCCATGTGGGGTTGGTTCGGATCGCTTTTTAACAAATTCTTCGGTAATTATGGAAAGATTTTCAATTATTTAATGGCGGGATTTTTGGTGTATTCGGCCATTTCCATATCGGGCATTCTCACCTTCTTTTCGTAGATGCTCCAGCTTGCGTGTACCCAATTAAATATTGAAGTACTCTTTTTAGCAAAATGTAGTATAATTGCCTTCGGTTCTAAGTTAAAGGATTAAAAGGAGTGCTCATGGAACGAAATCTGACACAAGGCAGTTTGTTAAAAAATATTCTGTATATGTCCGTACCAACCATGTTGGGGTTTGCCGCACAAACCCTTTACGATTTGGTGGATATGGCATGGATTGGAAGGATTTCACCTGAAGCCTTGGCTGCAGTCACCATATTAACCGGCATTTTTTGGCTGGTAGAAGTGTTAAACGAAATCATTGGAACCAGTTCTGTGTCACTCATCTCACAGAATTACGGCGCTAAAAATTACGATAGGACGCGTGTTTGCATCGAACAAACCCTGACATTCAAGATGTTTGTCTCTTTAATCGCCATGGCCATCCTGCTGATATTCATGAAACCGTTGATCGGCTTTTTCACGGACGATCCTCTGGTTCAAAAAGACGCCCTGGATTACGGATATTTAAGAATATTCTTTCTGCCCATCATGTATACAACCTACAGCATATATACTTCTTTAAGATGTGTGGGAGATTCAAAAACGCCCATGATTATCATGTTTGTCTCTGCCAGTTTGAACATTATCCTGGATCCGATTTTCATCTTTGAACAAATACCGGTTATAAACCTTCCGGGATTCGGATATGGCGTTATGGGTGCTGCACTTGCAACGGTTATTTCCATCAGTGTTGGATTCATTTTTGGACTTTTTGCCCTTTTTTCAAAAAAAAGAAGAATAAGGCCCAGACTTAAAGGTCTTTTCAGATTCGACCTTACAATAGACAAAAAGCTCATGACCATTGGTCTACCCACCGGGATAGAAGTTCTATTTAGAAATTCTGCAAACCTGATTATTCTAAAGATCATCACCATATACGGCACCACTGCCGTTGCTGCACTTGGAATCGGACAACGGCTGTCCGGATTCGTCATTATGCCGCTAATTGGCCTCTTTATGGGAAGCAGTACAGTAGTTGGACAAAACCTGGGTGCTGAATTAAAAGAGCGAGCGGAAAAAACAACCAAATACGCGGCAGTCCTGGGAGCCATTTTCATGCTTGTTATCTCTGCACTAACTTTCATATTCGCAAAAAACATCATGATGATATTCACAACCGACAAGCTGTCATCCAAACGGGAATCCCAATGCTCAGAATCATCATCCCGTCCTACATCTTCCTCGGTGTCGCCTTTGGATGGGGATCGGGTTTTTCTGGTGCCGGCTATAACCTCCCTTTCCTTATTTCTGCCATCGTTTCCAGATGGTGTGTCCAAATCCCATTCCTGTTTTTAGCCGTTTATTGGTTAGAACTAAGTATCTACTGGATATGGCTGGGATTTCTCGCCTCAGAAACGGCTGAATTTCTTGTGATGGGGATTGTTTATTTTGGGGGCAAGTGGAAAAACAAAAGGGTTTCGCATATTGTTTAAAAAATCGTGATAAGACCAAATTTTCTTTGCCATCTACCGCCCTTCTCCTCGTTTTTTTTCGATTGAAATATCAAACAAAGGTAAAGGGGAAAAACCGAATGATCTGCAGGGGATTTAGAAAACAGCCGTGAGCGATTAGCAAAAGGCGTTAAGAAAACTGTCTGTTTGAGCGAAGCGAGTTACAGTTTTTAGCCTTTTGTGTATGAGCGAATCGGACTGTTTTCAAATTCCTGAAGCCCATGGAGGTTTTTTCCCTTTACCGACAGCCCCAAACTTTTTAAAAAACACTCAAAAAAAACAACACACTTCTCAAATCATTTGTTATAATAGAAAAAGAAACAGCAAAAGGAGTGGATAAATTTGGATCTTTTGATCAAAAACATTAAACAACTGGCCTCTCCCATGGGCAATAAGCCAAAAAAGGGCAAGGAAATGAGAAGGCTATCCATAAAGAAACACTGTGATATTCTCGTTAGAAACAGTGTGATTGAGGAAATTGGTTATAACCTTGAATTACCCTTGGATTTTGAAGGACATGTAATCGTTGCAAACGATTTGGTAGCTACTCCGGGCTTTATCGACCCGCATACCCATATCCCGTTTTACGGTTATCGCCATGACGAGTTTTTTATGCGCCAATCCGGCATGGATTATATGGAAATCATGAAAAAGGGCGGGGGGATTGTCAACACGACAAAGGCTGTCAGAAAAGCCTCCCTGCATGATCTGATTGAGTTTAATTTGAAATTTTCCCAAGAGATGTTTAGAAAAGGTGTTGTCGCTTTTGAGGGCAAAAGTGGATACGGCCTCGATACCCAGTCCGAAATCAAACAGTTGAAAGCATTGGAAAAAATAGAAGAGCACGGCTATCAAAAGATTGTCAAGACATTTCTGGGACCACATGCCCTTGCCCCGGAATACGATGATTACGAATCTTATCTGAATATGGTCATTGACGAGATGTTGCCGGAGGTCCGAAAGACTTTTGAAGATGATCTGTTTGCTGACATTTTCACAGAAGATGGCGTTTTCAACGCAGAACAGTCCAAACGCTATTTAGAAAGGGCATTAAGTTTAGGCTTTAAGATAAGGCTGCACGCTGATGAAATCAAAGACATTGGGGGAAGTTCTTTGGCAGCAGAGTTAAACGCCACTTCCGCGGATCATTTGATTTGTATCAAAGAAGAATCGATTAACAACTTGTCAAACAGTCATACCATTGCTACACTTTTACCAGGAACTAGCTTTTTCCTTGGAAAGGATTTTGCCCCTGCAAGAAAATTGATTGAGAAAGGTGCCGCAGTTGCCCTGGCCAGTGACTTTAATCCCGGCTCTTGTACCATTAACGATCCAACCGTTATCGCCCATCTGGCTTCATCCAAATTAAAAATGACCCCGGATGAAATTCTAACGGCAATGACCCTTAACGCAGCTGCGGTGATCAGTTTGGAAAAGGATTGGGGGACTTTGGAAGCGGGTAAATATGCCGGTATCATTTTGTGGGAGATTCCGGATTACCGATTAATACCTTATTTCCCCGCTCATCAGATGATACACACGGTTATCTCTCCCAGAAAGGTATTAAGAGTGAAAGCGTGTGTGTAGAAAAAAATACTGAGAAAATCAGAGAAGCATTTATCGAAAAACATAAAGGGAAATTGAAATTTACCGGGGCTAAGCATCCAAGAATCAAACAGATTCAGTCCATTATAAAAAACACGAAATCCAATCCCAGGAATCTGATGGTTGTGGAAGGTTTCTGGGGCGTTCAATTGTGCCTGGAAAAGAACATCGAGATTGATGCCGTCTTTTTTTCCCCGGAATTGTTTGTTTCCGATGATGCCTATCAATTGGCTGAAACAATCATCAAACAAGACGGCACGTATGACCAATGTTTGGTTTCTGATAAAATCTTTTCCAGGATCAGTGAATACAAAAATCCGGATGGCTTGTTGGCTGTTTGTGAAATTCCCCGCTATGATTTTAAAGACATTTTACCAACAGAAAAAAGTTTGTATGTGATTTTAGACGGCGTTGAAATCCCCGGGAATATCGGTACGATTTTAAGAAGCTGTGATGGTGCCGGAGTTCGAGGGGTTATCATTTGCAACCGAAGGGCTCGTTTGACTCATCCCAAGGTATTGAAGGGGAGTCAGGGTGCGATTTTCAGCGTGCCTGTTTTGGAAAAGGATGTGAATGAAACCATACAGTGGCTTGAAGAAAATGACATCACCATCGCCTTAACGGATACTGATGCCAAGGATGATTATTATCACTGTCAATATCCCGCCAAAATTGCACTTGTGGCAGGCAGTGAACGTTACGGCATCAGCAAACAGTGGTATAATCACGCCGGAATGTTGGTCTCGATACCGATGTTGGGAACTTGTGATTCCCTCAACGTTGCAGTTTCTACGTCAATTATTCTGTATGATGCATCGATGAAAAGGAAAGGATGAAAACATTGAAATTTTATTTTGAAACGTATGGCTGCCAGATGAATGTCAACGATACCGAGATCATGAAAGGCATCTTGCAGCAAAAGGGTCATGAAATAACCGGTCTTGACGAAGCCGATGTAGTGTTGGTCAACACCTGTGCCGTCAGACAAAAATCGGAAGACAAGGCTTATGCCTTTATCGGCAGGCTAAACAAAATGAAACGCGAAGAGGGCAGAAAGTTCAAGGTGGGTGTCTGCGGTTGTGCTGCCGATAAGGAGAAAAAGGCTTTATTGAGTAGACAAGGCGTTGATTTTGTCTTTGGCACACGCTCCATCACCAGAATTGAAGAACACGCTATCAAAGCCGTGAACGGCAAAAGATTTTCGGATTTTTCGGATACGTTGGATGAAATCAATCATACCACCCCCGCGATCAGAACAAGTTCCCATCATGCCTGGGTCACCATTTCCTATGGGTGTAATAAATTCTGCTCCTATTGTGTTGTCCCTTATACAAGAGGTAGAGAGCTCAGCAGATCATTTGATGACATTATCGCAGAATGCAAGCAACTGGTAAAAAACGGCTACAAAGAAATCACCCTTTTGGGTCAAAATGTGGATTCTTACGGACTGGATGTGGAAGATAAAAATGTAACATTCGCCAATCTTTTACAAGCTGTTTCACAAATAGAGGGCTTGCAACGGATTTGGTCTTTGACTTCCTATCCTTCAGATTTTTCAGAAAAAATCATCGACGTGATGGCAGCGTCCAATAATTTCGGCCAATCAATTCATTTACCCGTTCAATCTGGCAGTGATAAGATATTAAAGGCCATGAATCGCCGTTACACGCGAGATGAGTATATTCAGCTGATTAACAAGATCAAAAAGGGGTTACCCGGCATTTCACTGACCAGTGATATTATCATCGGTTTTCCCGGAGAAACTGAAGAGGACTTTCTAGACAGTGTGAGCTTGGTCAAAGAAGTGGGCTATGAAAAGGTTAATTTGGCCATTTATTCACCTCGAGAGGGAACCGTTGCCGCGGAGAAAATGGCAGATGATGTTCCCCTGGAAGAAAAAAAGAGAAGGTTGAACCATTTATTAGACATCCAAAAGGAAATGAATCGAACTTTTAACGAGAGCTATCAAGACAAAGTCGTAGATGTGATTGGCGAGGCGGTTCTGCCCAGAAAACCACATCTGATTTACGGTAGAACGTCCAGGAACAAAATTGTGATTTTTGAAGCAAATTCAAGTCAAATCGGACAATGGAAAAAAATAAAGATACACCGTGTCTCAGCCGGACCCCTTTACGGAGAGGTGGTTTGAACGTGTCTGAAAAGAAGCTCACCCCTATGATGCAACAGTATATGGAGATCAAATCGCATTTTCAAGATGCTATCTTGCTGTTTCGACTTGGGGACTTTTACGAAGCCTTCTTTGACGATGCCAAACGGATTTCCCGTGTCCTGCAGTTGGTACTCACACACAGAAACGGCAATGATATGGCCGGGATTCCCTATCATGCATTGAACAACTATCTTAAAAAACTGGTTGAAGCCGGATTGAAAGTTGCCATCTGTGAACAGGTGGAAGATCCCAAACAGGCAACCGGGATTGTCCGGCGTGAAGTCACCCGCGTTGTCACACCGGGTACTGTCATAGAGGATTCCATCTTGCAGGAAACCACAAACAGTTATATGGCGTCGGTGATGCAGTCAGGCAATCGTTATTTTTGTGTGCTGCTGGATATTTCAACCGGTGGCTCCATGGTCTTTCAAAGAAACAATTGGGGAGAATTGGAAGACATTGTCAAAAAATTCGAAACGGTCCAACTCATCTATCCGGAAGGATTTGAGGCGGTAGTTGCCGTGAAACAATTAAAGAAGCAACTTAGCGGTCTATACATTGAAGCCCTGCCCAAATGGTATTACAACTACGATGAAGCCGTCACTCAACTTGAGCGGGTATTTGAAGTGGGAGACATCTCCTTTCTGGAACTTCCCTCGGATGCCTGTGCCCTGT
>CAYUYU010000068.1:0-5982 GCA_964449405.1 uncultured Thermotogaceae bacterium | reverse complement strand
TCATCTCTTGAACAGTCATTGGATAAAGTCTACGATATCGAACGCATCATATCCCGTTTGTCATATAGAAAGGTTTCTCCGGCAGATTTTGTCTCCTTAAGGTCCACGCTGGAAATGATCCCTCAAATCATTGAATTGTTACAGGAAAACCCCGTATTCGGAGATATTCTCAGTCACTTAGACCCGGTTACCGATCTCAAGGAACTGCTGTTAAACGCACTCTTCGAAGAGCCCGACAGTCAAATTGGGTTGGGGAAAACTATTAAAGAAGGCTTTCATGAAGAACTGGATGAATATCGTGAATTATTAACCGGAAGCGGCAAAAAACTCAAAGAGCTGGAAGCTTACGAGCGTGAAAGGACCGGTATTTCGAATCTCAAGATCAAGCAGAATAAGGTGTTTGGGTATTATATCGAAGTATCCAAGTCCCACACCTCAAAAATACCCGATGATTATGTGAGAAAGCAAACCCTGGTATCCAGCGAACGCTATATTAGCGAAGCCCTTAAGCCTATTGAAGAAAAACTGACCATGGCAGCAGAAAGAGTGGAGGTATTGGAACGAGAAGCTTACACAAGACTCATGGAACAGGCCATTGGCTTCATCGACCCGTTAAAGGAAAACGCCTTTGCGTTGGCCTGTTTGGACAGTTATCTCTCACTTGCCAAGTTGGCCGTGGAAAAAAATTACTGCGAACCTTCCTTTAACCCTCATCGCATTTTAGAAATTGAAGGCGGCCGCCATCCGGTGGTGGAATGTTTCGAGGAAAACTTCATTCCAAACAACATTTCTCTGAATCAAAATACATCCTTTATCATACTCACCGGGCCAAATATGTCCGGTAAGTCAACCTATTTACGACAAACGGCACTAACCTGTCTAATGGCTCAAATGGGGTCGTTTATCCCGGCAAAATCCGCCAATCTTCCTGTTCTGGACCGAATATTTACCCGCATCGGTGCCAGAGATGACCTGTCATCGGGAAAAAGTACCTTTCTGGTGGAGATGTCTGAAACGGCCACTATTTTAAATAACGCCACAGAAAATTCACTGGTCATTTTAGACGAGGTGGGGCGTGGCACCAGCACGTATGATGGAATCAGTATCGCCTGGGTGGTATCGGAATATCTGCATAACACCATTGGGGCCTATACCATCTTTGCCACTCATTACAACGAACTCACCGAGCTGGCAAACCTGTACGAGGGGATGACGAATCTCTGTGTGAAAGTATTGGAAGAAAACAAAGAGGTCATCTTCTTACACAAGGTTGAAGCTGGGATTTCGTCCAAAAGCTACGGCATCGAAGTGGCCAAAATTGCCGGCTTGCCCAAAGATGTGGTTGAAAGAGCGCATGAGGTTTTGGACACCATTACCGACGAAAAAAACTTAGAGGGAAAGATCAGGGTTTTGGGACTCAAGCAAATGGATGAGATCAAGAAAAAGAGTCGCAAAAGCCCCAAAAAAAAGAAAAGAAAAAACCAACAATTGTCAATTTTTTTAAGAGGTGATACCGATTAAAATATTAACACCAACTGAAATGGGAAAATGCGATCAACATACCATCAATTCCGGAATACCATCCATTGTACTCATGGAACGGGCAGCGCATTCGGTGGTGCATGCCATTTTAGATGAATTTGGAGGCGTTCCTGAAAAGACCCTTGTATTATGTGGCGTTGGTAACAATGCAGGCGATGGCTTGTGTGTGGGTAGAGAACTATCCGATCTGTCCAGTAATTGCACCATCCTCATGACCATGGGGGTGGAAAAGCTTTCAGGGGATGCTCAGAAACAGTTTAACCTGTTGTCGAAAAAGGGTTGCAGGATCACCACGGATATACACGCTCAAGAAAATACGTTGGAGGATTATGATCTGATCGTTGATGCCATATTTGGAATAGGCTTGAACAGACCCATACCAGAAACTATTGATGATTTCCTAAAGAAGGTCAATCAAGCCAATGCCTTTAAATGTGCAGTGGATGTGCCCACGGGAATAAACGCCTTGAACGGCTCTCTTTTCGCCAAGCATCCTTTCTATGCGGATTTAACCGTTACTTTTGCCTTTCCCAAGTCGGGGATGGTCTTCTACCCCGCCAGAAAAACCATTGGAAAGTTAAAATGTTCTTACATAGGAATTTCCAACGATACGCCTGAAGACATCGGTTGGCATGAAAAATACCTCATGAACGCATTGACTGCAAAAAGGCTTCTTCCTTATGCAGACCCCGATGTCCACAAAGGCAGTATGGGCAGATTGGCCGTTATCGGGGGTAGTGCGGATTACAAAGGGGCTCCTCTATTATCTTTGACGGGAGCTTTAAAAAGCGGAGCGGGGATGGTCAAAGGCATACTCCCGGAATATCATTCACAATCCTTTTTTACCGTTAATCCCGAAATCATTATCAATCATATACCTTCTTCACTTGATTTTCATGGTCTGGAAAGTCTGGAACTCATCTTGGAGAAAACAGAAGATGCAGATGCCTATGTGATTGGTCCAGGACTTGGCAGGCGTTACTCAACCACGTGCTTGGTCAATGATTTGATATCAAAAACGGATAAACCCTTCGTGATTGATGCTGATGGCCTTTTTGCCTTGTCAACACCAGAAGCGCTTCAAGCAATGACAACAAGAAAAGGTGAAACCGTTCTGACACCCCATATGGGAGAGTTTTCAAGTTTGACCGGGAAGCCGGTTCCTGAAATAAAAGCAAACCGCTTTGAAATTCTCAGAAGCTTTGCAAAAAAACACCGTTGTACAGTCGTGCTAAAAGATTCAACAACCCTGATTAGTACCACTGAAGGACAGTTGATCATCAACACCACCGGAAATGAAGGCCTGGCAACAGGCGGAAGCGGAGATGTATTAGCAGGCATCCTCGGAGCCTATCTGGCAAAGGGAATGAAACCCCATCGAGCCGCACAATTGGGGGTTTATTTGCACGGCTTGGCGGCTGATTTGTACAAAGAAGCACATGAAAGCTCCACCCTCACACCATCCGTCTTGTCTGAGATGTTGGATCAATCGATGTTGACATTAAGATAAAAACACATCATTAGCATTATATACCTCAAAAATACGTCGTATTGTTGAGGGGAGTGATCACATTGCTGTGGAAAGATCAATACAAAATAGGCGTTGAACAAATCGACAAACAGCATCAGGAGCTGTTTAAGCGTTTGAATACCTTTTTAACCGTCTTGAGAAACGGGCAGCCGTTGGAGGAAAAGATGGACGAAATCGAGGAAACCTTTGGGTTTATGGGTGAATATGTAGATGTCCATTTCAAATCCGAGGAAGCCTTGCAGAGAAAAATCAACTACCCGGGCTATGAAGCCCATCACAAAATACATGAAAAGTTCAAAAAGGATATCATCGCTTTTAAAAAGGAATTCGAAAAAGACAAGTACAACGAAGACCTCATCATGGAATTCAGCGGTAAACTGCTGACCTGGCTGATCAACCACGTCACCGGAGAGGACCAAAACATAGCCAAATACGTTCCTGAAAGGGGTATTCATAGTGAAAGTTGAGCATATCAATCCTATATATACCGCTTCCAGAGACGTATTTAAAAAGATGTTTGGGTGGGACGTGGAAAAGCGAAATCTACAAATCGTAGAAGAGATCGAAACTAAAAACACCACTAACGTTTCCATAGGCATAACAGGCGACTTAAAAGGAACCATCATGTTCAGTTTCCCGGAGGGAATCGTCTTAAAAATCGTTGAGGAAATGTCCGGAATGAAATTTGAAAAAGTGGACAAATTTGTCGCCTCCGCCATCGGAGAGCTTGCCAACATCATCAGCGGCAACGCCATGAACGGTTTTTCAGGAAACAACTATGAATGTGATATCGTTCCCCCGCAAATATCCCTGGGAGAATCGACAACATTTGCAACGACAACAGACAAGGCATTACTCATCAACATGAACACTCAAGGCTACATGTTTGATCTTTTCATTTCAATCACTGAACCCAATTAGAAAATCAATAAGTCTTTTTCCAAGCCCAATTGCAGTATAACTTTTTAAAGCCAAAAGACAGATAAAAATCCATAGCCGTACCAACATAGGCCCTTTCCGCACCATAAAGAGAGTGAACTGCTTTAATACTTTCAAGCACCGCAGCTTTTCCAAGTCCCATTCGCCTGTAATCGGGATCGGTTGCCACCGGTTCAACGTAGGCAATATTTCGAGAGGGTTCATACCAAATACCCGCATAAGAAGCATAATCGCCATTGGGAGCTTTAGTAACAATATTTAATTTTTTATTGAAATTCGGAGCAGACTGCATGAGTTTTCGGTCCTCAAGCTCCGTTTCCTTATCCGGCTCACCCTCATGATCAAACCCCCGCCATAAAACCTTTGACACCTTTTTCAAGTCGTTTTCATCTTCAAGAGAGCAAATAGTAAAGCCTTCGGGTAGCGTGTAATCCAATGAATTTTCCGTCACATCAAACACCGACATGCATTGTGGATAGTCTTGTACCTTATCAAACATATGTGTTACTGCCAAATCGGTCAACCCCTGATCCTCTTCCGACTCGTTAATAAAAGCAACCAGCTTTTTATCCTTATCAGATGTCACCTCATACAAATACTCCAAGGCATAATAAAACAAATCCTCTTTCAAAAACTCATATCCCGGGCAAAACTCAAAATACGCCTCTCCCAATTTCATCTCATAATGGACAATGGCAACAATACCCTCGTCTGTTTCCCAAATCCTAATTTTATCGGCATTTTCTTTGTCAAAATTCGGATGAAAGTGCATGTACTCCCACCTCGACGGAAACCAATTGGACGCCTGAAGCTCCGGATCAAAGGTTTTTGCCAAAAAATCCATCACCCGCTGATAGTCTCTTTCTATTGAATACGCATAATCACGCATGATTCCACCTCTTTCAGAAGATAACAGATTATAGCAGATTTATTTTTTTTAACCAACCGTATTTTGTATTAGTGGTTGGATAAAATACCGGCTAATCCCCGTCAGCCTTGAAATCTGTCTAACGGATAATCCCTGTTTCAACAAAACCTGAACACATTTGGCTTTCTGCTCCCGATCCAAATTCTGAATGTCCTTTGCAGAATTGATAGAAAGCTCCCTTTTTATCAAATGAATCGCCTTCTCATCACTCATACGCTTTCTATCCGTCATATCCAAACACTGTTCGTCATTGTCGATCTCGTGAAACGCCTTAAAATCCGCTACCGCCTTTGCCCTGTCCTCGTCAAACAGCTTTAAAACATAATCCTTATCCACATGATGATCATTGATGATTCCCAGGTATTCCAAATAACTGCTCCAGACATAGCTCTCTATATCCTCGACAATTCCGGCTTTTACGGGATTCTGATGGATATATCGTAAACAGGTTAATAAATAATTGTCCGTTTCGACCACTTCACTCTTAAACCGATCCTGGAACAAATGCCCCATTCGGTCATACTTCCTGTTATACCAGTAAACAAAACTGGCGCCAATTCTTCTAAAGACTTGACCCAAAGCTTCACCCTCAGTCTTCATTAAAAGGTGAATATGATTACCCATCAGACAATACGCAAGCAGTTGATAACCACTTTGCTTTTTGAACTGATTCACCGTCACAAGAAACTGCTCGTTATCTTCTTCATCCTTAAAAATTGTCTGTTTGTTAATTCCACTCAAAAGAACATGATAGATCCCCGTTTCACTTTCCACCCTTTTTGCCCTTGGCACACACAACACCTCTTTCTTCAGGATGGTTGATTATACCATGTTTTTCAGGTGCTCCGTCCCCTTGGTTATTTTCTAAAACGGTTCAATAAAACACCAGAAATCACAGATTTTTGATCCACTGTCTGAAAAATATCCCGAATCATTGCTTATAAAAAAACGCTAATGATATAATCAATCGAGGTGATCGCTGTGAAAAAACTTCCCATTGGCATTCAGGATTTTAAATATATGATTGAAAATGATTATCTGT
>CAYUYU010000067.1:0-12412 GCA_964449405.1 uncultured Thermotogaceae bacterium | reverse complement strand
TTTAAAAGGAAAAGGACGATAAATTGTATTAACGCATAAAACAAAGCCTCAGAAAAGTCGAAACGTCCTTTCAGGGCGTTGGCGATGGAGACTTCAAGTGTGGAAAAGCGGATCCCACCCAGATTAAGGACAACGGCAAAACTCATAAATGAATAGGTGAAAACGAGAAAAAATGCCTTTAAAAGAGATGGCATAATCAAAGGGACTTCAATCTTCAAGAATGTCTTGAATCGGTTGATGCCTTCAAGTCTTGAAGCATCAAAAATTTCAGGTTGTATGGTCATGAGCGAATGGCTGATGTATTTGATAAATATGGGTGAGTTGTAAAAGACATGGGCGATGATGATGGCTTTTAGGGTGTAGAGAATATTTGGATCAAAACCCATTTTTGACAGGAGTCCCGAGGATGCAAATATGGTACTGAAGGCAATGACCATGGAAACCGGTGGGAAAAAGAATGGGATAAATATGGCATTTTCCAAAAGGCTTGAAATGATATTGGTGTTTTTTGCTGTGTACAATGCGGGAAAAATGGCTATTAGAAAAGAGAAAACAGATGACAAAAAGGCCTGATAAAGAGAAAACCAAAGGACCCTTAAAAATTTAGGGTCCTTGATAAGTAGAAAATCTTCGGGTTTGAAAAAATCTCTGATCAGGAAAAAAAGAGGTGAGAAAGCAATAACGATCAGAAAGATTCCCGTTGCGTAACCAATGGTCTTTTTAATACATGATCCCTTCCCATTCATCTAACCATTCATCGATTTTTTCCGCTATCATCGCGGCATCCAAAGTCAAAATCTTCTGTGGCTTTAGGGCGTATTGGAATGATTCCGGCATTTGAACATCAACCACGGGGAACATCCATTGATTAAGTGGTAGTTCTTTTTGAACCTCATCCGATAGGGTAAATTCGATGAACTTCTCAGCCAATTCACGGTTTTGAGTACCTTTGATAATACCAGAGCCCTCTATTTGTACATAGGCACCTTCTTCAGGAATCAGCGTTTCGTTCAATACAGACCCATAGTATTCATAAGTATAGGCACCATCAGTGGCATAGCTGACCATCATGGGTGCTTCACCGGCTTCAAATTTTGAAAATGCCTCCGTCCAGCCGCTTGTAACAGTCAGGATAGATGGTTTGATTCGTTGCCAGAATTCCTGCCAATCCTCTCCATATATGGCAAGAGTCCAAAGGAGAAATGATTGGCCCGTACTTGAGCTTCTGGGATCCTGAATGATTAATACCTTGTCCATAGTTGTGAGGTCCTCAAATGTCTTTGGCGGATTTTCAAGCCTTGAAGGATCGTAGATCAGGGCTATGGCACTGTAATCGAAGGGTGTGATTTGCCCGGATTTGTCAAAAATCAAGGTTTCATTTTCAATTTTTGAGATGTTTTTTGGCACATATTGTTCCAGCAACTCGTATTCCTGGGCTTTTATGGTCAGACTTTGATCCAGGCCCAGTACAACATCCGCGCGGGGGTTGTTTTTTTCCAATATCATTCTCGAGAGGACACTCCCCGCATTACTTAACTTGACAACTATTAGCGTGCAATCATTCTCTTTTTCAAATTGTTCCGTTAAATCTCCAACAAACCAATCCATGCTTTCATAGGTGTAAACCGTCAGCACCTTTGAAAAGGTTAAAGTGACGATTAACAACAGTAAAAGCAAAAAAACTTTTTTCATTAAAAAAACCTCCTTAAAAAAGAAAAACCCTACCTGGGAGGTAGGGTAATCTCATAGATAATATGGTCCCTACGCCAGCATTACCTGGATCAGGTTCTAGGGTCGGAATAATATCCCTCTCAGCCTTGCGGCTCCCCTGTGTTTATCTTTTGATACTCTATGATAACAGAAAAACGTTACAGCCTCATGAACGAAAAAAATATACTGTTTTTCGTTCATGGTTCTGGGCTTTGGGTTCTTGGGTTTAGAGTAAAAAACTACAAAAAGCAGTTTCCTTACTTTGCCAGACCCTATACCCCAGACCCCAGACCCTGATTCTATGGCATTCCCACGTATTGAATATCCGCTCCTGAATTGCCCGGATCTGTGAATGGTGATGACAGGGTTTTCACGATTGCACCACCGCCTCTGAGATTCTTGTTACCCCCTGTATATAGAGGGGTTTGAATGGAGTTGAAGGAGCTGTCTCCTTTGAATCCATACTCTCCTGTGCTTTTGTTGATCGCCATGGCTATTCTCCAGTTGGTCAGGAAATTGCCAAAATCCATGGATGATGCATAATTATCCAAAGCGTTTTGTATGCATCTGTAATCGTTGGCATAATCGGTGATAATCTCCCTGTATATGCTTGTTCCCTGTCCCATTTGTATTCTGAAATATTGCATGAATACATACGAAAGGGAGTAATTAGCCAGGGTTTCACCTGCATCATCCCAGTACAAGAGGGAATGACCATCTCGTACACCGGGAGAGTTGTTGTAATAGCTGACTCTTGATTGCACAACTGACGGGCCGTAAACAAGCCTTTCAGCCGCCATTGACAATCCCTCGTCGATCCAGGTGGACATTTCACTTGATCCTTCAACGATGTAATTTCGATTGAAATTAACCATATGCTGGAATTCATGAGCCAAGGTTGAAAAGGCTCTGGAAACATCGATGGGGTTGGATTTTGGATAATGCATGGTGGGGTAGGTATCGATGTAGAAAATTTCCATTAAGTTGGACCCGGCCATGTTAAACAGATCTCTTGACCAGAAATAACCACCTACATAACCACCGGTTGTGTCAAAATCATCTTGAATATCAAATAACAAGATAGCGATTTTTCCATCCCCATTGACATCTGAAGGAGTATAAAAATTAGTAGTAATTTGATTGTAAATGACATCATCGAACTCGTCAGCTACCTGTTGGGCTTTGGTAGTGTTGATATCGGTTACAGATTCAACCCATATCTTGCAATATTGCCCTTCTGCCTGAAGTGTTGCCGTCATTGTTTCATCAGAATCTGTTTTAAAATTATAAACGGTAAATTGTTTGGTATCGCCCACAGCTCTCTGTGTGTCTTCCGTTCTTGAAACAAGTTTTGTGCGATCCAGTTTTAAATCTCTATCTGGAACGGGGTCGATTCGATAGGCATCCAAGGGCAGACCTTTGGGTAGTTCAACATTTCTTGAAGCCCATTCTTTTCTCTGTGCGGAAGCTAACGTTCCTGTGTATTGAGTTACTTCGCCATTTTCGGATTCGTTGTTGATCAACAGATAATTTCCGGAATATGGGCTGGTAAAATCAACCCCGGTTTGTGGCGAATCCGATACAACGGAAAAAATCCAAAGTGAACCGGGTGTTGTTCCGTGTGCGTTTGTAGCTGTTATTTTCCAATAATAAGTTTGTCCCACACTAAGTGATGACGGGCTATATGTGCTATTAGCCTGATTGGAGGAGACTTTTGGGGGATTGTTTGTGGTCCCGAAGTACACATCATAGGAGTCAGCTCCCGTTGAACTCCATGATAGTTGAGGGGTTTGGTCTGTGATTGAACCACCGTTTGAAGGAGAGGGGTTGGAAGGAATCGATGGCGGATTGTTTTCTACTTGCCCTTCTCCCGTCCAAGCCTCGTCGATGAAAATTTCTCCCCAATAAACCCAAATTTCGATCTCATTTTCTCCTGTTGAAAAATCTTCAGCTGGAATGGTGTACGTTCCCCACCCTTCTTCAAGAACGGCGTAATACGTATACACGCCGTTAATAAATATATCAATTTCTGCATGATAACCTTGTTCCTTTACTCCAAAAATATTAAATGAAAAATCTTGTTTACCATCAAAAATAAAGAACAGGGAACCGGCATTTTCAACAATCCAGTGTGGCGGTGTTTGATTGACTGTGTCAAAATAGGCATCATAATAGTCAAATTCCATATTTCCCGTTACTTCCGGTGTCTGGCTTTTTAGTACAACTCGGCCATCCCCTGTGCTTGGTTGAGAAGACTGTGTCATGAAATTCCAAACACTGCCAGTAGTTGTGCCATAAGCATTTTTTGCTACGATTTTCCAATAGTATTTCTGGTTGGCAGAGAGTGTGCCGGGATTGTAAGTGCTGTAGCTTTGATTCGTTGAAACCTTAGGCGGGTTTGATGAAGTGCCGAAATACACGTCATAACCGGTTGCCCCATTAGACGACCAGGAAAGCGATTGCGTCGTTGACACGTCCACACTACCGGATGATGGTGTTGGGCTGGATGGTGTGGATGGGGGATTGTTTTGTGAGGAAGAATAGGTTCCCACCACAAAATCAGCTGTAGTATGGTTTCCCTGTACCGTCTGTGTTTCACCGTAATTGCTTTGAATGTAATTCAGCACCTTGTCTTTTGAATAATTGTACAATTCCCGGAAGGTAACTTTTCCATTTAAGACACCGTCGGGACCATAACCATCCGCGTTGTAAGTGGAATCAAAGGAACCGTTGGGATTGGATGAGCCAACGTTGCCCAAACCATCGTTGAAAAAGAATGTGAAGAAGCCGTGATTCAAAAAACTATCTTCATTGGAGTATTCATTGATGGCTGATCCTGTTAAAACGTAGTATTCATAAGACGAATCGTAAGAGCCCCTTTCTCCAGTTTGTTCGTCAAAGGCTTCAATAACACCTTGCTTGAATAACTCCATCTGTTCAATTCTCTCGTTTCTGCTCATCTGTCGTCCGGATGAAAGACTGGTAAAATTACCGGATTCGCAAGCATCGATCAAAACAATTTTTGTTCCATTTATGGAGTTCAGATAAGACCGAAGTTCACTCATGCTGATGTTTGAACTGTCACTGAGATATAACCGTGATTGTCCGCTTTCATAATAGCCATGACCGGAATAGTGAAACAAGAAGACATCCGATGAGGAGCTGTCTGAAACATATGAACTAATCCAATTTTGAATTTGGCTCTTTGTGATATTCCCGGTTTGTTTTTGTACTGTAAAGGCATTGGAGAGGTTCTCAAAGGTTATTTTGATCTCTTCGGCATCATCATCTGTGGCTGAAAGATCACCATCGCCACCGTAATCGGTTACTCCCAGTGTTAATCCTCTATACTGCGGGGTTCCAGACGGAGAGTCTTTTGTGGCGAAATTCCAAATAGCGCTTTCCGTTGATCCCCCCTGGTCATCCATCGCCACAATTTTCCAATAATACTTTGTGGAATAGGAAAGCGAACTCATTGAGAAAGATGTGGATGAGATGGTATCTCTCAAAGTTGAAGGATTGGTGTTCTTATCCAAATAGATCTGATAGCTGATGGGATCGGAATCCGGATCGGTACTGGCATCCCAACTTAATGTCAGCGAAGTGTTTTGATTGGTACTCCCGGAGACAGGCGACGGGGTCTGCGGCTGGGTTGGCGGGTTATTTTCTGATTGTTTGGTTTTGAAATTCCATACCTGTCCGGATGTCGAATTGGATTGCTGATCTTTTGCCACAATCTTCCAGTAATAGGTGGTATCAGTTGAAAGACCTGCTTTTTGATACTGAGAGGCTGTTAAATTAGAAACAATTAGAGGAGGATTTTGCCCTGTTCCAAAGTACAGATCATAATATACCGTCTCGCCTTCCGGATCGGTTGAGGGGTCCCAGTTCAATGTAAGTGACGTTTCTTGATCTTGAGCACCTGAAGAAGGGGTTGGATTAGATGGTTCGCTTGGCGGTTCATCGGCTTGTTCAAGTGTTGTGAATCTCCATATGTTTCCAGCTGTACGATTGCCAAAAGAATCTTCCGCAACGACCTGCCAGTAATAGGTTGTTGAGTTTGATAGTCCCGATAATGCGTATTGAGGATCTGTTACATTGTCGATAAGCGTTGAGGGTTGAGCGTTTTGATCTAAATATACATCATAATTGACAGGATCCCCCTCTGGATCCACACTTTCCTGCCATTGCAAAAGGGGTGATAAGCTGATATTCTCAGCATTGTTAACAGGATTGGGTGTTGTTGGTGCACTTGGCGGCTGATCGGTACTTGTGGGTTTTTCTATCCCGTAGTTGTTCGTAAAGACAACAAAATCGATGATGTTGACTTTCCCGTCAGATGTTTTGTTGTCGTATAAACCGTCCCAATCTCCTTTGAAATAATCCTGGGCTGGTCCAATATCATAGAGTTGATCGTAGATGCCGTCGCCTGTTGATGAACCATATTTTTGAGCAAACAATTGAAAATCCGACAATCCGATAGCATTATCGCTGTTGAAATCTCCCAGGAAATCAGGTGTCAAGGTGTCACTGATTTCTACGGTTGCCGGTGAAAAAGAAAGACTCATAGGATTTCCGTTTGAGTCAAGCGCGGAAGTATTGGTAAAAGTTACATTGGTTGAACCGGTTAGACTTAAGGCCTTCATTCTAATCTTAAAGATGAGCTCTTCTCCGATATCAACCGGCTTTTGAAAAGCAGCAGAAATGGTTATGCTGTTAGTGGTTTTATTCTTGATGATCAGTGAGTTCCCAAACGTTCCAAATTTCTTAAGGTAGTCTTCTAAATAGGCCGGATCAACAATCATAGCCGAGGAATCAAACTGAAGGGTAAATTCCGTTCCGGTCGTTTGTGATATGTTTTTTGCATAAATCAATAAGTTAAAGGGCTGGTTTGGGCTAATGGTGATATCCAATAGGCTAATACCATTGGGAAGGGGAGTAGAAGCCCTTTCTTGTGCTTTTTCCCGCAGTATTTTTATGTCTTTAATATCTTTCTTTTCGATTTTGTCGATTGAAAAGAGTCTTTCGTTTTGACTGATAGGGCTATTCGTTTTAACCAATGATAAAATCTTACCTTCAGACGTCTCTTTTTTCACAATTAAAAAATCCGAATGGACATTAATTGTGTTGTAAGCTTTGTCAATCGTGTCATGAAAGACGATTTCTATCGCTTCGAAGGATTCTGCTGCATACACATCAAATCCCGTTTCGGTTTTAGCGACGGTGAGTCCCTCCGCCAAGGCCTGTGGTGGGATATCGGTATTCAAACAGCCGGTTAAGGCCAGTAAAACTAACATTACAGTAACAATGAAATTGATTTTTTTTCTCATAATCGTTCCTCCTTATTTCTTTTAGCGGACAAATACAAATCCGATATCCGTTTTGTTGAAGTTAATGGTGTTGAAATTTTCATCAATGACCTGAGAATCTGTCCCTATGGTTATTTGTGATATACCCGAGAAGTCTTTTGCGTCGCATGTAATTTGGGCAAAGACTTCATGATTAAGAGAAAAGTTGTTTTCAAGGGACAAGGTCAGGGTCAATGTATTGGAGCCAAAACTGATCAATCCCATTCCGGCATCTGCGAGTGGCCCCATCAGTGTGATTTCATTTACTGACTCCGTAGGCGCCAATATGATTTCATTGGGAGAGAATTGTAAAATAATTTCGATAGCCCTGATATCTGACAGGTTACCTTTTAAATTGATGAGAAACTCCGATCCGGAGTTTGTTGTGACATCTTGTATTTCCACGTAATTTCCAGCTCTAAGAGCACGCGTTGAAAACGTCTTCGTATCTGAATCTGTGACACCGGCGTTATTTTTTGCCACCACTTTCCAGTAATAAAGAGATGAAGGGTCTAATCCGGTCACATCATAAAAAGTATTTGTGACGTTTTGGGCAATTAAAGCCATTGTCCCTAAAGTTTTTCCCAGATATACATTATAGCTGGATGCACGTAAAGCGGCATCCCAATCCAGCCTTAGGGCTGTCGCTTGTTCAGAATCAATAGGTGAGGTTAGAACGGGTTTTGAAGGAACGATATCAACAATCACCGGTTCTCCACAACCTGTAAACAACATGATGGTCACAATCAAAAAGGCAAGAATCATATCTATCCTTTTCAATTTTATCCCTCCCGAATATTTGTCTTTTTTCCTGAAAAAACTACTCTTATCATTATAGCGAAAAAAAACTAAAATAAACCACTTAAACCTTATAAATACGTAAAAATATAGATGCAATATTGTTAAGATTGGAAGGTGTCGAAAAAAGGGTTTGGGGTGAAGGGTATTGGGTATAGAAGTTAAATAATAGAATCAAGGGGTGTGGTTTGACAAGTCCGTCAAGACAGACCCCTTGGTTCTGTAGTAAAAACATTCCTTAGTACCACTTAAGAAGTAAATATTTAATTATTTGTTCAACCTAAGTGAGAGATTGAATTTCTCGCTATCTCTTGATTTTATCTCGCTTGATAAATCTCTAAAACGACTTTACCGGATTGAACTGTTACTTCCACATTCTCATCATAAATCTCTCTTGATATTTGCTCAGACAAATCCTCCGGTTTTATACCTTCTGGAAGGGGGCCATCGTAATAACAGTAATAGATGAAAGCATCTTCTCTTTCTCCCTGTTGAAACTTAAAGCTTTGAATCAAATCTTCATCGTGATAATCGAACCTATAGGAGCTCTGGAGTAATTGT
The DNA here is from genome assembly GCA_964449405.1 of uncultured Thermotogaceae bacterium. GTDB lineage: Bacteria > Thermotogota > Thermotogae > MWEM01 > MWEM01 > JASUTC01. The sequence continues at coordinate 3,995 of CAYUYU010000067.1, read as the reverse complement.
TCGACATCAATGGCCTCATCCGGTGCGTAGTAGAGTTCGTCTTGTATGGCGTAGTTCATATCCACATAAAAAGTCACAACTTCTTGTATTTGTTCATTACTCTGGCCCATAGCAATCTCATTTAAGATCGTATCTATACTGAGAGTCAGGTTAATTCTAAAGTTACCTGATTCATCATAGTCCATAATTAGAGAAAGCAGATCTTCATACATGAACATTCCCCAGAGATTTTGAGGAATATGATGGGGTTGTTCCTTTTCCTTAGCCATTTCTTCAATGAAGTAGAGTTCGCCCTGGTTAAGCCTTTCCTTAGTCTCTTCCGTTAGCCTGTAAATTTCAATATAATCATATTGGTTGTCATATGCAATATAAATCTCTTCAAAGTAAGTAAAAGTAACAGTTTCCACGGTTTGGCTTTCCAGCCAATTATCTTTGACATAATGGTTGAAGATAAAAGCGGCATCTTCTGCTTTCAAAAGTATATAAGGAATCATCTCGCTCCCCATCAAGTACATATCATACCGTTCAACTTCAGGTCCAAAGGAAGCGGGTATAGCCAAAACATCTTCCAAATAATAATCATAATTGTATTCTCCGGTAATCTCACTGAACAAATTTAAAAAGCTTCTTAAAGACAATCCAGTTTGAGGAAGGCTTGTGTAAACTCTTATATCTTCAAAATCGGGAAGGTAATTGTAATGATCATAATCGGTTTTTGTCTTTTCCAGGACTTCTTTAGCGCCTTCAGGGGGATATTGCATTTCCATGCGTAAATCAGCAAAGATTCCATTTTCCCTTACACCGGCTGATAGCATTTCACTGACCGGTTTCCCATCAAGAATGCCCAACAGTCTCATGATCAACCAGCTGAAATTGACACCGTTATTGGCAATTTTGAGGAAACTGTCCGAGTCAGAAGCTTGTAATGCCGTAAAGCGCTTTGATTCATTGACGGCGCTGTCTAAAGCTTTATTTAGTAACGATTCGTTTGAAGAAAAGAGGGTATAATTATCTTCCAATTTGACAAAGAACAAATCCAAAAAGACGCTGGGGGACTCGCCGTAATAGCGAACCTTGAAATGCTTGGTTTCGTAACCGGCTTTTTCAATGGTTTCTGATATAAAATAGACATCCTCTTCGAGAGCCCCTGCCATTAATTCATCTTCGAGAAATGCCAGAATAAATTCAACGTTGATCAGATTGGTCAATATCGCTATGGGCATGGTTGACAGGCTTAGTAGCATTTCGGGAGATTCCAGCAGGTCTTCTACATCGTAGATGTTGTAAAAATCAAGCTCTTTGATGAGAAGTTCGCTCAAGCCAAATTTACCAAAAAGAACCATTCGGGCATTGTCAATGGGTGAATTTAAAAATTCAAGGCCCGAGAGTTCAGACAGAATTTCATCTTCAAAACCGGTCTGTTCCATAATGGTCTTTGGATAAGACAGATCAACGGCAAAATCAATGTCGGCGGGAACAAAATCGCCTGGATTAATAGCAAAAGTTAAAGAGAACATAATGAGAAAGCAGAACACGACAGATAAGCTTTTTTTACTCATATGAATCACTCCTTTGAGATAATGAAGCATCAATTCATGTTTGGTTAAGATGTTCTATCATAACATTTTTTAACGTTTTTGTTATTCGATCAAACCAGTAAATCTAACAAAAAGAAAAAAATCCCTTGAGCGGTACGAAAGACGTAAGGGAAAATGACAAACAGTGCGATGAAAAAGACGATCAGGGAGTACCTTTCATACATCTGAAGGAAATACTTGTATTTCTCACTGATGAGTTCTCTGATAATGTGATAGCCGTCCAAAGGGGGTATGGGCAGTAAATTGAGTATGGCAAAGGCAATGTTTAAATAAGCGATGGTATGAAAGACGGGGATGAGTCCGGGCAAGGCATCGTAGACACCAGGCGTAAGTTTTAAAAGGAGTACTTCAATGAGAATAGTTGTGATGGCGATCAATAGATTTGCAGCAGGCCCGCTGATGGAAACGAGGATGTTTCCCTTTTTGGGATCCTTGAAATAATTGGGATTGACCGGTACGGGTTTTGCCCAACCGAAACCGATCAGTAAAAAAGCGATGAGGCCGAACATGTCCAAATGTGCCAAGGGGTTCAAGGTGATTCTCCCGTAAGAGCGAGGTGTGGGATCTCCCAGCTTATCAGCGGTCAAGGCATGTGCCAATTCGTGAAAGATGATGGCTAAAAAGACAGCGGGTATGGATAATAAGATTTGCCTTGGATCTCTAAACATGTTTATCACTCCAAAAAGAAAAAGCACCCATTAGGGTGCTCTATGGCTGAGAGAGGTGGACTCGAACCACCATTGACGGATCCAGAGTCCGTTGTCCTGCCAATTAGACGATCTCCCAAATCAGTCTGGATTATACAATAATTTATTTATCTTGTCAACCGTTATCCCCGGTTATTTGTTCAGCAATTTTCTGTAAATGACCATGAAATCCTTCTGTTTGAGTATGATAAGCGAAACAATCAGGATCATAACTGCAATTAAGATTTTAATCATCACGTTTAACATGGAGTAAGCAAGCAGTGAATTGATTAGCATGATGGATAAACCCATCATAAACGTTGCAATGAAGCATTTGGCAATTTCAAGGGTATTTGATTGTCTGATTTTAAGGCGTTTCGTCACCGATAAGTGCAAAAGAAGGACTATAAAACCGGTTATCCCGGCAAAAGACGTTGCAAGGGCGATTCCCATAGGTCCCATAGTCTTGGAGAGTGTGATGTCTAAAAAGATGTTGACAGCAACGGATAATGAACTGGCCAAAAAAACGATTCGAGGTTTTTTAATGGCGTATTCCGCTCGAGAGAGCAGTGAATAAAGGGAGTAAAAGGGTAACCCAATCAAATAACCCATCAGAATATCAGAAGTCATAAACGAATCGTAAAGATTAAATTCTCCTCGTTGAAACAGTAACATGATGATATCTTGACGCAAGAAGAACAAGCCAATTGTTGCGGGCAACACAAACAATGACATACGCTCGATCCCCTCTGCAAGATTTCTTTTAAACTCATCTTTGTTGCTTTTGGATAATTGGGCTAACGCAACTGTTGAAACGGAAACGGCAAAAACCCCAAGGGGAAGCTGAAATAGTCTATTTGCATATTGGAGCAGAGAAACACTCCCGGATCCCAAACTCGATACCACGTTGGTATCCACAATGGAGTTGATCTGTGTTACCGACAATGCGGCAAAGCTACTGAGAAAGATGGGCATAAAATCTTGGATGTCTTTCTTATCGAGAGTGGGTGTGAATTTAAATTTGATCCCTTTCACTGCCAAGACAACCATCAACCACTGTGCTGCTCCCCCCAAAATAAAGAAGATGGCAGGTCCTAAAATTGGTGGATCAAAAAAGGGGGACAGGGCAATTCCAATGATGATGAACACATTGTGAATGGCAGGAGAGAGTGCCGGGGTGAAGAAGACATCGTGACTGTTTAGCATTCCAGCATAAACGGCCCATAAACTAATGAACAGGATAAAGGGAAAGATAAGTCTTCCTATAAATACAGCCAGACCCTTTACCCCGGGAGCCAGTCCGGGGGCAACAAGCGATAAAATGTCCGGCATAAAATAAATACATAAAATGACGACCATTAACAGAAGGGGAATAAAAATGGTTAGGATCGAATTGGCAAACTTTCGCCCTTTTTCGAGGTCTTTTATGGCACGTTTGTTGTATAGGGGGATAAATGCGCTGGAAAGTGCTCCTTCTGCAAAGATTTTCCGTAGAAAAAACGGCAATAAAACGGCAACCAGATAGGCATCATATTCGGGGGATGCGCCAAATTCTTTGGCAAAAAGCATATCCCTTGCCAACCCAAGTATTCGACTAATCAATGTAGCCAGGGCCATTTGGATGGAAAATCTCAGCGTCTTTGACACAGTTTAAACCCGCTTAATCCGTGATATAAAAATGAGGGAATGCTGCGTAAAAAGCAGCAGCTTT
>CAYUYU010000066.1:0-12443 GCA_964449405.1 uncultured Thermotogaceae bacterium | reverse complement strand
TATGTTTATCATCACTTTGTTGAATCTTTTTGATACAAGCATCGATATTCAGAAACGAACAAGCGAAAAATGTGTTGGAGGTCTTCTCAAAGGCGCGCATGGCCTTGGTACCATTGGAAGTCGTCATTACACAGGTTTTATTTGTTAGGTCAACCTGATGCAAAAGGGCTGTATCATTCCCATAGTCAAACCCTTCAGGTTTGATGGAGTTCCTTTCTCCGCACAATACAACCGAGGGATCTTGCTTGTGTAGAGAAAGGGCTTCATTTATAGAGGCGACAGGTTTGATGGCCTTTGCTTGGTTGGTTGCCATGACGACCATCGTACTGGTGGCACGGTATACATCGATGAGAAAAACCGTATCGTAATGTTTTGATTGATCGATTATAAGCGTATCCGAATAGTATGAAACTAATGATACCTTCATAATTTCAACTTTCTAAATATCTTTTTGAGTTGCTGATTTGCCGTTTTATACCCTTCATTGATAAGATTTTCAAAATCAATACTCTTTCTATATTCCGGATTTTCCCAGAGGTTAATATCAACTGAGAAATCCATCTCTTTTTGTTTTTTTAACTCTATAGTACCCATGTAATCAGCTGCAATCAATATATACATAGAGCTCATAAACGGAGGTGTTCCGTTCTCTGAGAGTGTATCCAAAAGAATATGCAAATCACATCTTCTATCTTTTATGGGTGATGGCAAGCCTTGGATATTTTGAATACTGATATATTTTTGTCCATCTATTTCCACCGGCCCCATAAAAGGAACGATTGAAATGCCTGCTTTTAATTCCTTGATGGTGGTAATGGAGATGACCTTCTCCTCTACCGTTTCGTAATTAAAAAGACTGGTATAACAGGGGATTTTTAACATATGTCCCGTTAAAAAATCAAAGGTGGAATCCAAGAATTTTTCAATTTTCTTCAGATCCTCAATCCCCAGATGTTTACCGCTGGTGCCGGATTTTATCAAGGTATAAAAATCGTTCAACTTACGATAGGTTTCACTTCTTAGGATGATTCCCCGATCCGTTTCGTAAAAATCAAAAGAAAATAGAGCTTCCAAAGCGTTGAAATGATCTTTCATCACTTTGATCGTTTTATCCAGTCCATACTGGGAATAAAGGCAACCTATCATGGTAGCCGGACCGCTGGCGATTATTTTTTCAGGAGCTCCCAACTTGTTTTCAAGTGCCCTTATGGCACCAAGGGCTCGAAGCATTTTTACGTTGTTACCGTTGAGATATAGTAAGTAGTTAATCGTTCATCAACTCCTTTTTGAAGTCCACCAGTAACTTTTTGGCATTTTTCGTTGCTTCTTCAAACTGATCAAAGCGAAACCATTCAATGTTCAGATTGGTGAAGCGAATACCGTAGTCCGCTTTGGAAATCTCAGAGGCGATGATTTTTTCTAATTTCAACTGATTAAGATACCCCATCAATTCTAAGGCATTTTTAAATTTCCCTTTTCTCACCATGTTAGTGACATCGGAGGCAATTATCTTTTGAGCCCCAAGGGCTTTACATTCCTCCACTGGTACCACACACATCACACCGCCATCAATGAAATTGGTCCCTCCCAATCGAGTAGGGGAAAATGTACCGGGAACTGATGCACTGGCACAAACGGCATCGATAATAAAACCGGATGTGATTAATTCCGTTTTGCAACGTTTGATATCCGTTGCAACAATTCCCAGTTTCAACTTGGTATCTTCAAATTTGGCATTTTGAAAGATCGGGGTTAACATTTCGTAAAGATAATCCTCACTCATAATCGATTTGCTGACGGCTGTTTTGCGTGCGATATTTAACATCTCGGCAAGTTTCCCTCCAGCGGCCATTTCGATGAGTTTGTCAATCTTGCCTTTGTTTGCTTTAACAAAATGGCTGGTCATCTTTTTTACCGTTCGACTATCCGCTGTTAAAGCATAGGCAGCTCCGACAACCGAACCAATACTGGATCCTGTCACGTATTCCGGTTTGATACCACAATCTTCCACCACATCAAGTAATGGTACATGAGCATACCCTCGGGCACCTCCGCTTCCAAGTGCCAACCCCCATTTTTTTTCTGAATTATTCGTTGTTTCAGACAATTTCGAAATCCACCTCTCCCCTCACATAATCAATATCTTTGACTCTCACGGACAGGATATCACCCAACCTATAAACCTTTCTTGTCCTCTCACCCACAAGGATATTCTTCTGTTCATCATAGACAAAATAATCGTCTAATGTAGAAATGTGAATCAATCCCGGGATAAGAATGTCTTTGACTTCTACGAAAAGGCCTATCTTCATGATATTGGTAATCACAACTTCGTAGATTTCTGAAGAATGCGAGGAAATGAAATCCACCTTTTTCAATGCAATCAAATCCCACTCACTTTCATTGGCAACTCTTTCTTTCTGAGTACAATGAGTAGCGATTTGGGGCAGTTCTTCCTCCCAATATTTTAAACGTTCCTTTTTAAAGGTTTTTCCCGATATATATTCTTTCAGTAGTCGATGAACCACTAAGTCCGGGTATCTTCTAATAGGGGATGTGAAATGTGTATAAGCCTCTGAAGCCAGTCCATAATGCCCCAGATTGCTTTCATCATAGATTGCACGTTTCATTGTCCTTACAACGAGACGCTCCACGCTATTCCTGAGTGGGTGCCCCTTCAAGCTTTCCAACAATTTTTGAATTGTCCTGGAATCGAGTGTTTTGGGCATTTGATTTTCGATTCCCAACGCCTTGATGTATTCTTTCAGTTGGAGCAATGTATCACTTTCCGGATTCTCGTGAATTCGGTAGATAAAGGGTAAATCCGCATCCATAAACATGGTAGCAACCACTTCATTGGCTTTAATCATAAATTCTTCAATCACCGATTCGCCTAAACCGCGGGTTCTTGGCAGGATGTCTACAGTGTGTCCATTTTCATCAACTTTAATCTGTACCTCTCCGCTTTCTATACCAATAATGGCACCCCTTTGTCTTCGATTCTCTTTTAAAATGGTTGCCAATTCTTTCATCTTGTCCAAAGACTGAGTCAAGCCCTTGGTTTTTTCCAAAGAGTTTTTGGCTGTTTTATTTCCTTCATAATACTGATTGACTTGTTTATAGGTTAAACGTCTGTTACTTTTAATTAAGCCGTTTTCAGCCTTAAAGTCCACAACATTCCCCTTATTGTCAATCTCCATGGTTAAAGCCACTACCAATCGATTCAATTTAGGTTTTAGCGAACAGATTCCGTTTGACAACTCCACAGGCAGCATGGGAATGACGGTGTTGATGAGGTAAACACTGGTGGATCTCTCATAAGCTTCTTTGTCAATTGCCGTTCCCTTTTTGACATAATAAGATACATCGGCGATGTAAACACCCAGCAGATAATTACCATTCTTCAGTCTTTTAATTGAAACAGCATCGTCAAAATCTTTGGCATCAGCACCATCGATGGTAAAGATAACCTCTTTTCTAAAATCAGTTCGATCTTCTCCCTTTTTAATAAAAACTTTTGTGGGAATGTTCTCCTTTTCTGATTCAACTGTCTCAGGAAACTCTTCGGGAAAGGGCAATCCGTGCTTGAGAATAACGGAAGATAAGTGGATTTTCGGGTCTTCGATTTCTCCCAAAACCTCTTTGATGATCACTTTTGGGGGTATGTTGTTTTTCGGATAGGACGTGATAACGCCATAGACCTTTTCTCCGGGCTTTGCTTCTTTTAGATCTTTTGTTTTGTTTTTTACATTGACTGCAAATCTGTAACCAATCCGTTTTTCGTCGGGAATCACGTAATAACGCTTCCCTTCTTTAATGAGGACGCCTACAATCCTTGTCAGGTTTCGTTTGATAACACGTATGACTTTACCCCTGTACCAGTCCCGATATTTCCCTTCGGGTTTGATCATTACAATATCTCCATGCATCCCGTCTTTGGCACTTTCGGGAAAAACCACGTACTCTTTACCATCTGTTGCCTTGACAAATGCCATCTTACCACTTCGAATAAATTCCAGTTTCCCTTCAATCTGATCCGGAACCTTTGCGGAATATCTGTTGTTGGGTGTTTTGTAAATACGTCCTTCTTCCAACAACTCCTTCATGATATCCCGAAGTTTTTTCTTTGCGTCCTTGTCATAAACGTTGAAATGTTTATAAATTTGTTTTAAAATCATGGGTTGATATTTTGGACTGTTAATAAAATCAAATACATCCTCTTTAGAAATCTTCATTATCATCTCTCCTTAAAAACGGCAAATTTTTCCAGGATTGACATATGAGAAATCAATCCCTTCCCGTTTGAGCTCTTTGCCAATCTCTCTCATCTTTTCTTTTAGAATCGGTAGATATCTGCCGGAAATGTGATAAATGATGAGTTTTTTTGGTTTAAAGCGCTTGACTTTTTCCAAAAGTTCTCCGATTTCTGTGTGCTTATCGCCTCTCCTGTCATCACTGTCTAAAAATGTACATTCATGCAAGAGCGTCGAGGTGTTTTGAAAATATCTGTCAGCAATGACGTTACCATCTCCACTCATAGTCAAAAGACTCTGGGTGTATTCTTCAGTCACCCTCTCACGCCCCATCTCCTTGATTATCTTTCTAATCTTGTTTTGATCGTAGGTTTGATATTCTTCCTTTAGTCTCTTTCGAATTTCACGGATTTGAAATCCAAGAGAGACTTCGTTGTTCATATGATCCGTCTCGAAAGGAACAATATACCTGCTCATCTTTCCAGTCATTAAATAAATTTGATCTCCAACATCTATTTCATGAATGCTTAAATCGTACTTCAACTTATTGCCGGTCCCAATGATAAAATCCAAGTACTCTTTGATCATTTGAGAATCCTTATGATAATAAATCTCCAGAGGTTTTTCCCTTTCACCCATCGCACTGCTTCTTGTGTTTAAAAAGCCCCAAAGACCTGCTATATGATCGGCGTGAGAGTGTGTCAGAAATATCTTCTTGACGGCAAATAATTTGTTGGTCAAAATAGTGCTGATCCCCTCACCGCAATCAAAAAGAACTCTATCCGGGGAATAATAAATCCAGGTGGAATACATTGCTTTTGAAAATGCTATTATTTCCAATTTTTTATCTCCTGTTTCAAGTTATCATTCCTCTTGAGGTTCGAGCTTGACTTTTAAGGTCCCCTTGACTCCTCCTGGAAACTTTACATCAACATCGTAAGTTCCGATTTCCTTTAGATGTCCGTCTAAGATGACATGTTTTTTTTCTACTTTTTCACCCAGGTAATCACTTAGTTCTTTCGCAATATCCCCATTGGTAATTGAACCAAACAATTTACCCTTTTCTCCTGCTTTTACCTTGATCACAAAAAACTCTTTCATTAATTTATTCAATTTTTCCATGTTCTTTTTTCTTTCTTTCTCCTCATGTTCATTTTGAACACTTTTTATGGACTTCAAATGTTTAAGAGCACTGTCAGTCGCCTCTTCTGCAAGTTCTCTGGGAAATAGGTAATTCCTGGCATATCCGTCTGAAACCTTTTTAATTTCTCCTTTCTTGCCTAATTTGGCAACATTTTCTTTTAAAATAACCTTCATCACGAATCCCTCCATTTCTTTTTAATTTTTTTCTTTAGAATTTCGTTGTATTGGATAATATCATCTATCGCCTCAATATCCATATTCTCCGATTGATCAATCGCCTTTCTGACGATTTTAAAAATGTCACTAAACTGAATTTCACGATTAAGAAAAAGCTGAACGGCAACTTCATTTGAGGCGTTGTAAGTAATTCTCTTTGAGTTATGACCCTCAAGAACTTCATATGCCATTTCTACGGCCGGATATTTGTTGAGTTCCATGGGTTTTAAAGCCAATTTGTTCATATCAAGCACCACATTAGCATCTCTCAACAATCTCCTTGGATAGGTTAATGAATAGGCAATGGGGATTACCATATTCGGTTTGCCCGCATGTAATTTGATGGAGCCATCCTTGAAAAGGACGAGTGCGTGAATATAACTCGAGTAGCAAAAGGCTGTTTGTATGCGCTCTTTTTCAATATCAAAAAATTCTGATGCCTCGATCACTTCTAACCCTTTGTTAAATAGAGTGGCAGAATCCACAGTGATCTTAGGCCCCATTTCCCAATTTGGGTGTTTTAAAACATCCTCAACCGAAGCATTTTGTTGTTTTTCAAGAGGCCAGTCTCTTAAAGCGCCTCCGGAAGCGGTGATAACAATTTTTTCAATATCTTCCAAACATTCGCCCTGGACGAGTTGAAAAACAGAACTGTGTTCGCTGTCCACAGGTATGATTTGAGTATGATGTTTCTTGGCACTATCTTTAATAGCGCTCCCCGCCATGACCAACGATTCCTTGTTGGCGAGACAAACTCTGGATGAATGTTTAACGGCAGACATTGTAAACCGCAATGTTTGTGAACCACCGGAAGCAATAACGCAATAATCAGGATGTAAAGCCTCGATCATTTTTCCCACATCATCAAAATACTGAACACTACAATCGGGTATTTTCCTACCGAAGACATACCCTTGAAGATTAAGTCTGTGTAATTGCTCAATAAAAAGTTCGGACTTGTTGGCGGCAATCCCGATGATCTCAAACCGTTTTTCCAACGCGTTAATCTTTTTCAACGCTTGAATTGTCTGTCTTCCGATGGAACCGGTAGACCCAATAATCACTACCGTTTTCAACTTCATATCTGAATTTCGCCGGTTTGCAACGGGCACATGGCCATATAATCGCAATAGGAACACAGAGCTGATTTTCGGGGTTCAAAATGATCCTCTTCCAATGCCATGAATATGGGCTTACACCTTTCTATTAAAGTATTTCGTGTTTGTTCAAAAACTTCCTCATTTAACGATTTTTCGAGTATTCGACTGGGTTCAAGATAAAAAAAGGTAGAATTGTATATATTATATCCCTGTTCTTTCATCAACCAAGCGTATGTAAACAACTGAATAAAATCAACATACCTCTCGTTTAATTTTCCGGTTTTGTAATCAATGACTTTAAATCCCTCATTGCCGTTGTTCACGCATTTATCCAGTCTGTCTATTCTACCGAGAAACTGAATTTCATCGTCTAAGCTGGCCTCAACAAACTGTTCACGCTGAACAGGTTCCGTCATTAATTCACTGGAAAAAAAGTTTTCCAGCATCAAGAGCCCCCGTTTGCCATGCTCGATTTCAGTGACTTTATCCATTTCAAAGTCACCTTCTTTTCTTAGTTTGTTACGTTCTATCTTCCACTCTCTCCTGAAGAGGTTCTTTAGCAATTTCAGATTTCTTTTCTCCGGACTGAAATCGAAAAATTTTTCTAAACTGCTGTGTATTGTTTGCCCCAAAAGCAAAGCCGGACTGATTTTAGTGGGAAATCGATTGATATACTGAAATTTGAATTTTAGTGGGCATTGCTCAAAAGTCGTTATCTTTGAAAAACTCATTTTCATCTTATTCATTTAAAAATCGCTCACCTTCAAATATTTTTCTCCCGTTCTTTGCCTCAAAAAAACTGATGAATTTTTTGGAGGGCAATTGAATATCTTTGACAAGAACGCTACCTTTGCCACATTTTATGATAGCCCCTTTTTTATCAATTGACATGATAGTTCCCGGAGCTTTTTGTGATTCTTGACCGAAAAAGTTCTCTGATGATTTAATTTTGACAAGTTTATTATGCAGATAGGACCTCGCACAAGGTATTGGATCAAAGGCTCTGATTTTGTTGTGGACTGATTCAGCATTCAAAGACCAGTCAATGATCAAATCCCCTTTTTCAATCTTTGAGGCATAAGTGGCCTTTTCATGATCCTGCTCTTTGAAATGGATGTTGGATGCAGCCAATTTTTCCATGAACTCTAAGAGTAATTCTTTCCCGGTCTTCTCCAGTTTATCATAAACCTTTTCTAAATTGTCACCCTTTTCAATTTTGACCTTCTCCTGCAGAGCGATGTCTCCGGCATCCAAGTCCTCGGCAATTTTCATGATGGTGATGCCTGTTTCACTCTCTCCGTTTTCTATTGCTCGTTGAATTGGCGCAGCTCCTCTGTACTTGGGAAGAAGTGAAGCATGAACATTGTAAATACCTTCTGAAGGCAGGTCAATGACCCTCTTCTTAAGAATTTTCCCAAAGGCAACGACAATGATAACATCCGGATTTAAACCGGCCAATTGTTGAAATCCCTTCTTCAAATTGACAGATTTGGGTTGAAATATCGGTATATTGTATTTTAAAGCCATCTTTTTTACCGGAGTAGGCCTGACCTGGGACCCTCTTCCCGAAATCTTATCCGGTTGTGAAAAAACACCGACCACATGGTAATCTGAGTTTATCAATGCCTCTAAATGAGAAGCTGAAAAATCCGGTGTCCCCATAAAAACGATTCTCTTATTCTTATTTGTCATTCATGGTCACTTCTTTGGCTTTTTCTTTGATGATATCCAGTTTCTTTTTCAGTAATCTCCTTTTGATTTTACTGATATGATCGATAAACAGGATTCCATTCAAATGATCGGTTTCATGTTGAATGATTCTTGCCAGATAGCCAGAAATCTCTTCTTCGTGAACGGTTCCGTCAGCGGTTTGATAGGTCACTTTTATCAACTTAGAACGTTCCACGTTCTCAAATATTTCCGGAATGGACAAACACCCTTCTTCTGCAATCTCTTTTTCATCGGAAAAAAAAGAGATCTCGGGGTTAATATAAGCTCTCCATCCTGAGCCGGAGCCGTCATCCTCGATAAAGATTTGCTTTTTCAGTCCTACTTGAGGACCGGCAAGTCCGGCCCCATCTTCTTTATACATGATGGTGGCCATATCTTCTATAGTTTTGTGCAGCTCGTCATTAAATTCAGTGATCCTTTCGGACTTTTCTCGTAAGATCGGATCACCGTAATACCTTAACGTCATTTTCATTCCATCATCCTTCCGTTTTTTTCAATTCTCGATACCAATCAGGATCATACATGAATACCGTCAAAGGTGTGACTGAAACGTAATTCTTTTGAATCGCGATCCAATCACTGTCTTCAGGTAATTCCTCTTCCTTTATATCACCCATCAACCAAAAATAATCGTTGCCATAGGGATCTTTTCTCTTTTCAAAATAATCGTCAAATCGACGGGCACTTTGTTTTGTATAGTGAAAACCATTAATCAATTCGTAGTTGACAGATGGAACGTTTATGTTCAATGCGCCAAAGCGTTTAATGGAGGTTATATCAAATTCTTTTAAAAAGTCAACCAGAAATCTTCCAGCTGTACAAAAATGCGGCTCTTTAGGATTGATACTGGAGATAGCAATCGATGGATATCCCATGATTGCACCTTCAAGGGCACCTGAAACGGTCCCTGAATAGGGAATATCAGTTCCCAGATTGGCCCCGCGGTTAATACCGGAAACAACGAGATCAACATCCTTGCCGGCTAATTCTAAGATTCCAATCTTGACACTGTCTGCAGGTGTATCCGTCACACCATACCCATAAAAAACATCCTTTTTATAAATTTTTTTCGCCCAGATGGGCTTGCGTAACGTTATTGCATGCCCTGTGGCACTTTGCTCTGTATAAGGAGCAGAAACTACTACCTCATGACCCGCTTCTTTTAAACACTCATTTAAACAACTAATCCCTTCAGCGTGTATACCATCATCATTTGTTATTAGTATCTTCACTTTTCAACCTCTTTTCCTTTTTGTAATACGAATTCAACGAAACTTATAATATTCTATCATTAAGATTATATCATGATTTGTCCGTGTTATAATAGGATGCATTCAAAGGAATCCACAACAGTAATTGCCTTTTAGGAGAGTGGTTTACTTGAAGAGATGGTGTGCCATTGCGGCAATCCTTCTCATTACGGGAACGGTTTTTACAGCATACATCAACAATCACATAATTGATCATTGGGCACATTACGGTATGGCTTATTATACCTACGAAGACAACAACAACACTGTTTTCAAAACCATGTATCATTATCAACCATGGGGGCCAACAATGAACTTCTACTATGTTCCCGCTATGAACAACATCACTCTGGAACAACCTTCTCCCCCATCACTTAGACGGAATTCAGAAAAAGAACTCATCATTATCTTCTGGCTGTACAGACAGGGTATCTTTTCATTGCAAGATCATGTGCTGGATGCTTACAGTCGAATAACCGCAAAGGGTACAAAAGGAACTGCCGGATTTGAAACTCCCTATTCCATTATGAGATTGGATTGCCAGAATGACAAAGATGTGTTTTATATTTCTTTGACGGAATATCCGAAATAAGCACATAAAAAAAGGGCAACTCAAATTATGCCCTCTTACTTGCTTTTATTCAAATAGTTTAAGAAAACTCAATTCTATCTCTTTAACTTACAAAATCCACCAGCGATGTCATCATCACATTAGCACCGGTTTTAAGTGCAGCTTGAAGAATCGTTTGCTGATTCTGAAGATTGGTATACGTCTCGAGAAAATCCGCATCCTGTTCTTTGGAAACGTATTCGTTTAAAAAGTTACTGTATTCTTCAAAACGATTGGTGGACATTTCCAAAAATCTTCCTGAAGCCCCGTTATGAGCTGTTATTTGCTGGATATTGTACTCAAATCGTTCCACTTTCTCCAAGGCGATATTATTGAGGTAATCTTGCGGATCTTCTTTATCCAAATTTCTGATGATATTATCAAAGAGGTTAAAGACACTTTCATTCCCATCAACCACAAACGAATCATACACGGTGATTCCGTACTCGAAATTGTATCCACCCAACCCAACACTTTGTGGAATATTCGCTTTAGGCGGCAGATTAATCGATCCATCATCATTGACCGGTGGATGGGCAGCGTCCGCCCCACCAAATATATGTTCTCCACCAAGATTGGTGTTTGCCAGTTGGATCATCTGATCCTTGATTTTGCGGATTTCCTGAGAGATCGTTTTCTTATCCTCAGGTGTTAATGTCCCATTTGCCCCTTGAACGGTCAACTCTCTGGTTCTTGTTACAAGAGCTGACATTTCTTGAGTGACTTTGTCGTACATCTGAAGATAGGTGCTAACGGTATTTCCATTTCGCTTTGACTGTTCCATTTCTCTTAATCTTGAAGATGCGTTGGAAGCCCTCGTGGCGATAATTGCGTCATCGGAGGGATATTTCACCTTCAACCCCGAAGAGCCTTGTTCATGCAACTTCGCCACACGCTTATAATCGCGGGTAATGTCTTGTAATATTGTATTGTGAAGCATTGAATGATTTACTCTCATCTTATAACACCCTCTTGTCGTTAGCCTTGTCCTTTAAAAAGTTTCTTTTGATTATCACCATGATACTTACCCTTCATATCATAAGTGTTGATTCTGTCCTGCCCGGTGGCAGTATCCTGGAGTAACTGGATATTTTTCAATTGAAAGCCGATCATCCTGTCAATATTAAAGTGCAGCATACTGATCTCTTGTAAGCATTCCATTAATCTTGCAATTAAAATCATCAATTGAGTGCCTTCTTCTTCACCCATTGCCTCAGCTATTTGTGATATTGAAGAATTTTCAGGTATATTGATCATCCTGCAAAGCGCTTTTGAAAGCCTTTCCCTTTCTCTTTCGGCCTCATCTATTCTGACAACCATGGATTCTTCTTCATAAATAAGCTCCGTAAGCTCATCGTATTTTCCCTTTATGATATATTTTTCCTTCCTTTCAAGCACTTCTCCATATTCCTTAAACAAGGAAGTTAAAAATTCAATGTGGTTTTTGAAATCCCTTAACTGGTTCAAATTTAGCCTCCGATCATAGATCTAATATTTTTTTAACGATCTTATCTGCATCGGTATGATAGGCATTGTTTTGAATGAGCTCCTGAAAATGATGTACAAGTTTTTCCCTTACTTCGGGAACCTTGTGAGCCTCATCCAACATTTGCCTTATATGACTGCTTTTTTCAAGATTTTCAGATTTGAACAGCGAAGGATCAACTTTGACCTTCTCATCCTCTTTTTGTTGATTTTGTGCTTTTTTTAACTGCTTATACAAATCAGGTGAATTAATCCTGTTTATACCACCGGAGTCAATCATCACGAACACCTCTTAATTACAAATTATTTTATCCTTTACATATGTTTATCGGTATTCTTTGATCAAACTTGAGGATGAATACCATTTGGTTTCTATCATGAGTTTTGCAATAAAAAAAGGGAGCTGAAAGCCCCCCTCAACAACAGCAACAAAAGGCGTAACTAACTTTCTGTAATTCTGTTGAAATTGTATTCAGGGAGTAAAGCCTTTGCTTGTTGGATTTTGCATTCAAGCTCAAAATCAAATTCGCCTTTTGCTTCAGAAAGCTCCAATGCTTTTTCCATTTTGATAATCTCTTTTCTTAATTGTTGTGTACTACTCATAATATCACCTCACATTAAAATGGTATAAAATTTTTGATCTCAAGTCAAATCG
>CAYUYU010000065.1:0-12522 GCA_964449405.1 uncultured Thermotogaceae bacterium | reverse complement strand
CCATTGAAGAAATTCCTATTTTTCCATTCAATACCACAATGAGCTTCGGAATAGACTCCATGGAAAAAGACATATACGATGACTTCAAAGAACTCGAAAGAAGGGGAGACATCGCTTTATATATAGCAAAAAAGCTGGGAAAGAACAGAGTTGAACAATACGATGATCACAATAATGAGTTGAATAAAAACGCGCACACTATGATTCATTAAGGCAGTATTTCCTGAAAACAAAAATGATTTATTGATCATTTTTCCAGTAATTCTTACCGTAATATTTCTCTAATTTCCGAATATCGATATCCTGTACATCTCTTCTCTTTATGTATGTGTAAATCCCCAAGAAAATAATAACGATAGCCGGCACAATCCAACTAAACTGAAGGATGATAAAACCAAGAATAGACATGATGATTCTGGTTCGCTTCCACCGGGTATATAAATTGTTAAAAGTTTTCTCATCTGTGAAGGCCTCTTTGAAATCACCCGTACTTTTAACTCTTTGGAGGATTCCGTCAAACGAATCTTTAATATTAAGCTCTCCATCCAGAAAATAGAAAAAATCAGCGAGAAATGAATAATAGCGTGCAAAGGCGTCACCGGACGGATATTTCTCCACATTCAACACATCGATTTCTTTGATGAGAGACACGGGATTCACATCTCTTATATTGACACCTTTGTGATTCTCATACCAAACGGCAACGCCTTCCATAAACCATAGTGGAACATCGGTAATGGCGTGGTCGTAAAACCACTGGAAGGAGTACACATGCATCATCTCGTGTCTCAATAAAGAAGAGATTGCGTCCGTTACAGGCGTCATAAACAGACGAAACTGCGTTCCATCAAAAGAAGCCTCACCACTGGCACCCAGTTGTCTTTTACGTTCAATCTCAATAAGCAATGGATATTCCAATTCAACATTCCATAAATCTGAGAGTTCTAATGATATTCTTTCAATTTGAGGTTCTATGAAATTTCGAAGATATAGGGGAACGGTCCTTTCAAAATTAATTTCAATGGAAAAACCCGGCGAAAGGGCTAAGCCACACAAAAAGAATAAGATAAGTAGCCTTTTCATAGCATTTACTGATTAATTAAGACGATTATACTTTTTTCTCTCACCAAATAGTCATTGCCCGATACTTCAACGCCCTGTTCAAGAAAATCATCTTGGTCATTTTCGTAGGTATCCACTATTCTATACCAACTCCCCTTAACCGGTTTGGGCAAATTGAAATTCAAAGCGTCCTGGTAAAAATTCATGGCTACATACACATCGTTGTCTTTTACTATAAATGAATCCAAATCAGTTCCACTAATGACAAAGGCCAAGGTGTGGGAATTGTATGACCAATCGGGTTGATGCAGCTGTGTTCCATGCCACGTGATGTCTCTGACACCTTGTTTGGTCTTTTTTCCTGTGAAAAAATGCTCTCTTCTTAAGCAATTATGAGCCTTTCTAAAGGCAATGAATTTTTTAAAAAACGTGAAAATATCGTTATTTTTCTCCTTAAGAGACCAATCCAACCAGGTAATTTCGTTATCATGGCAATAAGCGTTGTTGTTCCCCTGTTGTGATCGACACATCTCGTCCCCCATCAAAATCATGGGAATCCCCTGAGAGACCATCAATGTCGTGATAAAATTCTTGATCTGCCTCTTCCTGATGGTCAATATTTTCGGGTCATCTGTAGGTCCTTCATGACCATAATTTGCACTAAAGTTCTCATTGGTACCATCTTTGTTGTTTTCTCCGTTTTCTTCGTTATGTTTTCTTTCATAAGAAACAAGATCCCATAGTGTGAAACCGTCATGGGCTGTAATGAAGTTAATCCCGTCAAAAGGCTTTCTACCGGGTTTGTTGTAAAGGTCTGAGCTGCCGGCTATACGGGTAGCTAATTCAGGAACCTGGCCCTTATCTCCACGTACAAATCGTCTGACCACATCACGAAATTTACCGTTCCACTCGGCCCAACCTTTTGGAAACTCTCCAACATAATATCCGCCGGCTGCATCCCAACCTTCGGCGATCAATTTTGATTTTGCCAAAATGGGGTCATCAGAGATATCTTTCAAGAGTGAGAAATCACCAATCCATTCACCACTCGTTGACCTTCCCAATATAGCCGCCAGGTCAAAACGAAAACCGTCGATGTGCATCTGTGTTACCCAATATCTGAGACTGTCTATGATCATCTGTTTAACCACTGTTTTATTACAATTTAACGTGTTGCCGGTTCCTGAATAATTCATGTAGAATCGTTTATTGTCCTGATTAAGGAGATAATAAACAGCATTATCGATACCCCTGAAAGAAAGTGTCGGCCCTTCCTGATCACCTTCACCGGTGTGATTGTAAACCACATCAATAATGACCTCGATTCCCTCTTGATGCATTTTTTTGACAAATTCCTTAAATCGATACACCTGATCGCCTATACCTATACAATGTGTGTAAGAACTCTCAACGGCAAAAAACGCCAATGGGTCGTAACCCCAAGCATTAATCAATTTTTCACCGGTTTTTGGATTGAGATTGATATTGGAATTGACGTTAAATTCAAATATAGGCATCAATTCAACGGTTGTGATACCAAGCTCTTTTAAGTGATCGATTTTTTCGGTAATACCATGAAAGGTTCCCGGAAGTTCGCACTTTGAAGTGTCCGAACGTGTAAAAAATCTAACGTGCATCTCATAGATAATCGTGTCATTCAAAGGAACTTTCAAGGGTTGATCGCCATCCCAATCAAAATCGCTATCACAAACCACGATACTTTTAGCTTGACTTCTGGCTGAATCTAATTCAGAAAAAGACAAGTCTTTCAATGGAGAGTTTTTGTCATACCCATAAGCGTATTCCTGATCCCAGTTATACGCCCCGGAAATGGCCTGAGCATAGGGATCTGTTAACAGTTTATTGGGATTAAAGCGCATCCCGTTTTTTGGATCATAGGGACCGTGAACTCGATAGCCATAGAATTGGCCACAATCAATTCCCTCTAAAAAGGTATGCCAAACATCACCGGTTTTATTTTTTTTAGAATCCAAATGAAATACATGTGAGGGCTTTTCATCGTAGTAATTTTGATATAGTTCCAGTGTCACTCCCACAGCATTACGAGTAAACAGCGAAAAATTAGTACCGCTACCCTCAACGGTTGCACCAAATGGTAACGGTTTGCCCCGTTTTGATTTGATATTCTCTTCTGCATCCGGATTTTTAATAAATGATTCAAAATCACCGTTTTCCATTTTCAACTGTCCTGACCTCACATGAATTTATTTTCTTTCCCTTTGAACAATCGCTCGATATTGCCCTTATGCCTGTAAACAGAAAAAAGCGTCATGACGATGTACAATATCCAAAAAGCAGGATAGGATTCAAGGAAAAAGATACAAATGGTAGTAACGGACATAGCCACAATGGATGCCAGGGACATGATTCTGGTGGAAAACGCAATAGTAATCCCAAGAGTAAAGAAAACAATTCCGGAAACGGGATTCACCGCAAAAAAGACACCCATTGTGGAGGATACCCCTTTCCCCCCGGCAAATTTTATAAATACTGAATAATCGTGCCCAATCACCGCTGCCATTGCCGCAACGGCAAACCAAACAGTCATATAAGGATCGTCTGGTATAAACACATATCTTAACAGCATCAAGGGGATATAGGCCTTCAGAGAATCAAGGATCAAACAGATGATCCCAAGTCTTTTTCCAGCCCCTCGCATCACATTTGTTGCCCCTATATTTCCTGATCCTACCTTTCTGATATCGATTCCCTTTGTGTAAAAGGGTATCAAATAGCTAAAAGGGATGGATCCGCATATATACAATAAGATGACATAAAAAATATTCACGATTTTTTCCTCCGGCTTACAAATTTTGTAAACAACGGGCTCCCCGGCAACGGTCCGAGAAATTTTCTGAGATTTTTCTTTACCGCCTTTTTGTAGTTTTCAGGAACGAGTTCAGGATAATTACAAAAGATTTGAATAATCGGTGGTTTCACAGAAATTTGGTTGGCGTAATACAACCTGATACGTTTACCCTTAGGTGAGGGAGCAGGCACCAATATATTAATCCTCTCCAACGCCGAGTTGATCTCGCCGGTGGAAAATTCCTTGGAAAATGATTGGTATGACTCATCCACAGCCTCAAAAAGCTTCCTTAAGCCCATTCCCGTCAATGCTGAGATAAAAAACACTTTGGCATAGGGAATAAAATAAAAGTCCATTTGCGCATTCTTTCTCATTTCAGGGTATAGACTTTCTTTTTCAGGCTCGCTAAGTGTATCGCATTTGTTAAATACAATCACGCTGGCCTTTCCGGCATTTTCAACAAAACCCGCAATCTTCTTATCCTGGTCACTGATGTCTTCATTCACATCCAACATAATCACACAAACATCCGCGCGATCTATAGCATCTTTTGCCCTGAGGATACTATAACTTTCAATTGTATAGTATTTGACTCGGTTTTTCCTTCTAATGCCAGCCGTATCAATCAATCTGTATTTTTTTGAAAATAATTCAATATCGGCATCAATGGTATCCCGGGTCGTTCCCGCTATTTCCGTAACCATACTTCTTTCTTCCTTTAGTATCTGATTGAAAAGTGAGGACTTTCCCACGTTAGGTTTTCCCACAATGGCGATCTTTAATATGTCTTCATCCCGTTGTACTTCTGTCGCTTCTTCGCCCTCAAGTCTTTGATAGGCATCTGAAAGGTACTCTATGATCTCCTCAACCAAATCTAAAACCCCGTACCCATGTTCAGCTGACACCGGAAAAGGATCTCCCATGCCCAGTTGATATAAATCGGCAAGATTAGCCTCGTATTTTTTATTACTCTCTGTCTTATTGGCAACGAGCAGGGGTGTAATCCCCTTGGAGCGGAGAAAATCAACGACTTTATAATCCTCGTTAGTTGGTGAATTGACCCCATCCACAACAAACAAAACCAAATCAGCCTTATGAACATCTTTCGTTGCAATATCCCACATCTTTTCCTCGATGACCCCTTCAGGGTCACCAAAAAGTCCACAAGTATCCACAAGAGAAAAGGCCCGATTATCAAACCGGACCTCTCCCTTAACAGCATCCCTTGTTACTCCGGGAGTATCATCGACTATTGCCTTTTTTTTCCTGATTAATCGGTTGAAAAGCGTTGACTTTCCAACATTGGGTTTACCCAGTATGTGTACGACTGGTAATCTATCGCTCACTCTTGCCCCTTTTCCTTCATCAGTTCATGCATGGTAACTGTTGATTCTTCCTTATCCATATACTGCTGATAGTCCGTTTTCTCTTCGTCTACTTCCTTTTGTTTAATGGAAATAACCATGTTTCTTCTTTCCTTTTCAGGTTCATAAACCGTTCTTACAACCTTTGCATCAACTTCATCTCCAACCTTGAGAACATCTTCAGGTTTTTCAACACGTTGAACGGAAATCTGACTGACAGGCAGGAAAGCCTCTATGTTGTAATCGTCGAGCATGACTGTAGCACCGGTATTGGTGAGCCTGATGACTTTGCCTTTGACTTCATCACCTTTATTAAGTTCTTCGCTTGCACGCTTCCATGGATCCTCCGTAATGTTTCTGATACTCAATCTAATTCTCTGTTCCTCAGGAAGCACTTCCATCACAGAAACCTTAATTTCATCTCCTATTGAATAAACGTCTTCGATGTTATCAAGGAAGTTCCATGACATTTCAGTAACGTGGACAAAGCCGGATATACCCTCGTCAAGCTCGGCAATCAAACCGCTGGGTAGAATCTTTACCACTTTGGCATCAAATACCTTGCCAACGGGAAACTTCTTCTCTACATCTTCCCAAGGATTGCCTTTAACCTTTTTCAAGCTGAGAGACATCTTTCTCTTTTCCTTGTCAATACCTATGACTTCGACTTCTACCTGCTCCCCTTCCTGAACAACCGCTCTGATGTCCATTCTTCTGTTGGTCCAGAATATCTCTGATGTGTGAACAAGTCCTTCAAGTCCCGGTTCAATCTTAACGACAAAACCGAATGGCTGTATTCTGATAACCTCACCTTTTACCCGTGATCCTACCGGATGCTTGGCTTCAATACCGGTCCATGGGTCGGGTTGAAGGCGTTTTCGGCTTAAGGTAATCTTGTTGGCTTTTTTGTCAATCCTTAGAACCATTACGTTAACGGGATCTCCGATATCGACAACGTCTTTTGGTTCCAGTTCTCTGTCATACGTTAACTCTGATCTGGGGATCAATCCGGTTATCGGACCAAGATCCACAAAGACACCAAACTTTTCGATTCCCTCGACTTTTCCTTCAATAACCTTTCCTTCGGATACTTTAGTGAGGAAGTCATCAATAATCTTTTGCTGAAGCTTCTTCCTGGATAGAACGATATTGGGATTACCCTTTCTTCTGTACCTGAGATCGATAATCTCAAATTCCATTTCCTTTCCCTCTACATCTGCATTACTGTCTAACATTGAATGACTTGCGGGCAAAAAAGCCTGAAGAACTCCAAACAACTTGACAACATATCCGCCTTTATTTTTTGCTATAATTCTACCTTTGACGGGTGTTTCATTTTTATGATAATCCTTAAGATTGTTTAGTATTTCCTTCATGACTCTTTTTTTCTCGGAAATCTTAATATGTCCATCTTCCTCGTTTATGTAAGTAATTATTCCGTCTAATTGATCTCCAGGCTGATATTCGGAGATATCTTTAACCAGATCCTCTTTTGCAATCATGCCTTCACTCTTACCACCACTTTTAACGAGGAGTTCATTGTCATGAACTTCCCATACCTGAACCGTTACCATCGAACCCTTTTTGGGATCTGCGAGAAAAGTATCACTCCTTTCGAGTTCTTCCATTACCTCTTCCATGTTTGTGATTTCCTGACCGTCTTTACTGTCGACCATAATTGTCAACCTCCTACATTTCGCTTGTTATATAATTTTCAACCGCTTCAACCTGTCTCATCGGTGTGGAAGTACCACTGGCGATTACACAAGTTTCGGATCGAAATATGTTTTCCTTTATCGCATCGAGTTCTCTCAAAGAATGAACCAAATGCGCGTTGTTGTTTAGGGACTTTGCTATATCGTACAATTTTCTGGTGTTGGAGCTTTTAACACCACCAACCACTATAACACAATCGTTAATCGAGGCGAGTGCTTTTATTTCAGCTTCTCGGTACGTGGTGGCATCACAAATGGTATTATACACTATTAGGTGCTGAAACTGATTAAGTTGGGTACTTAAAAAAGATGAAAACTCACTAAATTCTTTTAAGGGTTTGGTCGTTTGTGCACACAACGCAATATTTTGTTTGTTTGACGCATTCATCACTTTGATGTCCTTTTTTAATTCTTTTAAATCATTGATAATCAAGGCATCATGAACTACACCTTTCAATGCTACCATTTCCGGGTGCTTTGAATGACCGAACACAATCAGCCTATATGATGATTGAGAACAGTTCTTACAAATATCAAAGCTCCTTTTGACAATGGGGCAAGTCCCGTCAATGATCTCGTTTCCCCTTGTCTGTAACGCCTCAATCAAGTCCGGCGAAGCGCCGTGAGCTTGAATCATAACCAGCGCTTTTTCGGGTAAATCATGCAGATCGATAACCTTCAGTCCTTTTACAGCTAATTCATCCATTACCTCTGAATTATGAACCAAATCACCGGTAACGTAGAGCGGTTTTGTTTGTTTTAAAACATCCGCAGCCATGGCAATTGCACGATCCACACCCGAACAAAAACCGATGTGTTCAGCTCTTTTTATAATAACTTGAATCACCCTTTTTTTTGAGGATCAAACTTGCGATTTCCTCTACTACTTCATGGAAAGATAATGAAGATGTGTCTATTAATATGGCGTTTTTTGCAGGTTTTAAAGGAGCAAGACTTCTGGTGCTATCTTGTTGATCTCTACGCTCGATTTCATTTCTGACCTTTTCCAGATCGATCTGTTCGCCATTTTTTTGCCAATCTTTTAACCTTCTCTTTGCCCTTTCCTGAGGAGTTGCCGTTAAATAAACCTTTAAATCCGCATTGGGCAATACAACGCTTCCGATATCTCTTCCTTCCATGATGACATTGTGTCCTTTTATCATATCCCTGATGCTGTTCGTGACAAATTCTCTTATCGTTCTCTTTGTTGATATATCCGAGGTAAATTGACTCACATCAGGTGTTCTAATCTCATCTCCCAATCTTTTCCCGTTCAGAAATAAAAAACCGTTTAAATATTCCAGATGAATCATCGAAGACAAGTTCGAACGCTCTATCTCATTTATATCCTGAATGCCTCGGGACAAAAAATAATAAGCAACCGCACGATAACAAGCTCCACTGTCGAAGTGAATAAAATCAAACTTCTCACTCAAAGCCTTTGCCACAGAACTTTTTCCTGATCCGGCAGGTCCATCTATAGCTACAGCAAAGCCATTTGTCATTTCTCAGCTTCTTCTATTGTATCATATATGTTAAATATATTGTCGAGACGGGTCATTTCGAATATCCTTTTTATATTTTTTCTCAACCCAACAATCTTTAATTCTTTCTGATAATTACGGACTTCTCTTAAAATGGATACCAATGTTCCCAGTCCTGCACTGTCTATGTAGGGAACCTCTTGAAAATCCATGATGATATTCTTATATTCCCCTTTGATAAATCCCTCCATCTCTTCTTTCATCTTTGGAGAATGATACGCATCGATGTCCCCGCTTATCTTAACAATGATATTTTCATTTCCGGATTTCTGCGACTCAAATTTCAGGTCATTCATAAAGTCATCCTCCTTAAAGTTTTATTCATGACTTTTACCGCTCTTTCTACATTCAAGATTCAACTTGTGCAGCTGTTCTTCATCCACCGGCGAAGGGGCTGATGTCATTAAACACGTGCCGCTGGTGGTTTTTGGAAATGCTATGACATCTCTGATGTTGTCTTCTCCAACCATCAAAGAAACCATTCTGTCAAGTCCAAGTGCACATCCGCCATGCGGAGGCACTCCATATTTGAAGGCTTCTAAGAGAAAACCAAATTTTTCTTTTTGGGATTGTCTGTCAATTTTTAACAAGTCAAATACCCGTTCTTGAATCTGAGGTTCGTGAATTCGAATACTACCGCCTCCCAATTCCCAACCATTTAACACCACATCATAGGCGTATGCCTTGATATTTGACGGATCTTCATCGGCATATCGTTCAAGGTCTTCAAGTACCGGCATGGTAAAGGGGTGATGTTGTGCCACATATCGGTCTTCTTCTTCAGAATACTCAAACATCGGAAAACGTGTCACCCATAACAGTTTGTAATCCTTGGGATTGCGTAAGTTCTCCCTTTTGGCTAATTCCAATCTTAAAGCACCCAGTGAAACATTCACCGTATTCCTTTTACCGGCAACAATCAAAACAAAATCCTCATCTTTCAGTTCAAGTGACTCGGTAATCTTGTCCATGACTTCCTGTTCCACTGCCTTTGCAAAAGAAGCCTTAAGATTTCCTTCTGTCAGTTTGATATGCATAAGCCCTTTCGCACCATACAGTTTCACATGCTCTTCAAGCTCTTTCAACATCTTTCTACTGTATTTTGAAGCGGCATTCTCCACCTTGATTGCTTTAACAACGCCTCCGTTATCAATAATATCACCGATGATTTGAAACCCGGTCCCTTTAAAACAATCCGTGATATCGGCTAATTCCAAGTCAAACCTGAGATCCGGCTTATCGCTTCCAAAACGGTTCATGGCTTCCTCGTATGAAATTCTCGGTAAAGGCAGGGAGACGTCCACATTCAATGTCTCTTTAAATACCTTTGCCAACATCCGTTCGGTACAATCAATGACATCCTCTTCATCCACAAAAGACATTTCATAATCAATTTGAGTAAACTCCGGCTGTCTGTCGGCTCTCAGATCTTCATCTCTGAAACACTTGACAATTTGATAGTATTTATCGTAACCTGAAACCATCAGTAATTGTTTGAACAATTGCGGTGACTGGGGAAGTGCATAAAAGTTCCCCGGCTTTAGCCTTGCAGGGACAAGATAATCTCTGGCTCCTTCAGGTGTGCTTTTCGTAAGCACAGGCGTTTCGATGTCGAGAAAATCCTCTTGATTGAAAAATGCGCGAATGGATTGCACAATTTTATGACGCATAATAATATTCCTCTGCATCCTTTTTGTCCGTAAATCAAGATATCTGTATTTTAATCGCATTTCCTCCGATGTATCGGATTCGATATTGGTATAAATAGGCGGAGTTTGGGCTGAAGAAAGGATTATCAGTTCGTTAGCATCCACTTCGATTCCTCCGGTTGCCTGTTTTTTGTTAATCGCATCATCCGGTCTGGATCTAACAACACCTTTAACGGCAATAACATCCTCTCCACTAAGATTCTTTGCCTGTTCAATCAAATCCTTTTTCTCAGGATCAAAAACAATCTGTGTCGTTCCATATCTATCTCTAAGTGTTGTAAAAATGATTCCCCCCAAATCCCGACGGTGGTCCACCCAACCGGCAAGAACCACTGTTTTTCCACTATGTTCAGCTTTTAGTTCTCCGCATGTGTGTGTCTTTTTCAGCATCTATTAAATCCCCCTCATTAACCCTTCAGTTGACTGATTTTTTTTGCAGCAAGTTTTACGGAATCGATGATCTTTGTATATCCCGTACACCTGCATAGATTACCTTCTAACGCCTTCTTGATCTCTTCTTCGTTGGGATTTGGAATCTTATCCAACAACGCTTTGGTTGACAAGATAAAACCCGGTGTACAAAAACCACATTGCACACCACCCGCTTCCACATAGGCTTCTTGGATGGGATGCATCTTATCAGGATTTCCCAATCCTTCAGAAGTCAAGATCTTCTTTTTATCTAATTCTCCCGCATATAAAAGACATGAACAAACAGCATCGCCATCGAGTATGATGGTACAAGCACCGCACTCTCCTTCGGAACATCCTTCTTTCACACTTTTCATTTTCATGACATCTCTTAAAAAATCAAGTGCGCGCATAGCAGGATCTACATCCATTTTGTAATCCTTACTATTCAATGTAAATGCAATAATCATGCTTACTCCTGTCTTTTATCCCCCCTCCGTTAAGGAGGGGGATATAAAATTATTCTTCAGATTCTACCATTTTTTTGTAATCTTCCAAACTCATAAGTCCTTCCAATTCGGACTCATCAGACAATTTAATCTTACAAATCCAGCCTTCCCCTTCTGCAGATTCGTTGATGGTCTCAGGTGCATCTTCCAACGCGCCATTGATTTCGACTACTTCTCCTGAAACAGGGGTATATACATCATTAGCGGATTTGACCGATTCGATTGAACACAACGTATCCCCTTTTGACAGTTCATTTCCCTCTGCGGGAAGATCGACATAAACAATATCACCCAGTTGTTCTTGAGCATGTTCGCTGATTCCTACTGTTGCTTCTCCATTCGCTACTTCAATCCATTCATGTGATTCTGTATACTTTTTCATGTCCTTCCCTCCGTTTTTGCAGTTGGCCTTTTTCGCTTATTTATTTGATTGTTTACCGGGATTTACACTACCGACGTAAAATGGTTTTTTGACTACTTTTGCCTTTAACCGTTTGTTTGCTCTTACTTCGATTTCTACTCCTTTGCCTAATTTAAAACCTTTTGCAGGCACATAACCTAACGCAACGATCTTATTCAGGGTTGTGGATTTGTTTCCTGTTGTCACAAATCCAATTTCTTTATCATCACTAAAGATCTTATTGCCCGTTCTTGGAATACCACCTTTTTCCGTTACTTCAAAAGCCTTTAAGCGCCTTGCAGGTCCTGCTTCTTCCTGTTTTTGAAGTGCGGGTTTTCCAATGAAATCCATTGTGAAATCGACAGTCCACTTTAATCCCGCTTCAAGGGGCGTGGTGTCTTCTGTAATCTCATTACCATAAAGCATGTAACAAGCTTCAAATCGCAACAAATCTCTGGCACCCAACCCGGCTGGTTTGGCACCTATCTCAATGAATTTTCTCCATAGAGGAATCACCGCTTCTGTAGAGGTGTAAAATTCAAAACCGTCTTCACCTGTGTAACCCGTTCTTGAAATCAAACAATCTATCCCATTAAAACGCCCTTCTTTAAAAGAATAAAAGGGAATTTGATCCAACCTGACTCCTGCGTATTCCTGAAGTCTCTCTTGAGCTGTTGGACCTTGAACGGCAAGTTGTGCATATTGTTCTGACTTATTGAGAACTTCAACATCAAATGATTCTGCTTTTGATTTGACCCAATCAAAATCTTTGATAACATTGGAAGCGTTGACAACCATTAAAATCTCCTCTGATGTCTTTTTATAAACCAATAAATCATCCACGATGCCCCCATCTTCGTAACACATGGGGGTATAACATATTTCGCCGTATTTCAGTTTTGAAACATTGTTCGTGACAAGGTATTCAGCCAGTTTCAAGGCATCCTTCCCCCGTATGAAGATCTCTCCCATGTGAGA
>CAYUYU010000064.1:0-12554 GCA_964449405.1 uncultured Thermotogaceae bacterium | reverse complement strand
ATCCCCCAACATCCTCTCTATGGGGTATTCTGTCAAACTGAATGACCACGTTGATTTTGTCCGTACTGCCAACGCCTTTTGCAATCATGTCGTGAAAGGCTGCGATGAAATCCTGCTGCATGGCGGATTCATCGCCATCCAGATAGAGCATTAGCGTCCATTCTTTTTGTTGGGAAGAAAGCAGGAAACATCCGGATAACAAGATTGCTATCATACCTATCATCACAAATAATACAGTTTTTTTCATAGGAAAAGCTCCTCTCGTTTTTTCTTTTAAGCGACTTCAACCCCTGTTTTCATGATCTCTTCTAAAAAAGATGACTGTTTTGAAGGTCTTTAATAATTATAACACGGTTTTCAGAACAATATCCCGCCACGGCTTTATTGATAATGCTAGAGAATCCTGCGCATTTGAGTTCTGTGTGAGCAATGAAACAGTTTAAATGATGGTATAATAGTGAATTCTTGTCCAGCAAACAACTACAAAACATGAAAATGGGGTGATGATTTGAAAAAGCTATTGTGTTCGACGGTTATACTTGCTTTGATCTTTGTGCTTTCGGGCTGTTTTCTGTTTGAAGAAATAAAAGATAATCCATACAAGCGGGGAGAGCTGGTTAGCCAATCTGAGGCAGTCCTTTTGGTAGAGGGTTCTCAGATTGCGGAATTATTGGATGACTATTTGCAGGAATATCTGATCGGGGGATTTGTTACGATAGGTGGCATCCCGATTTTTGATTTGAATAGTTTAACGTCTCAAATCATCTACGATGTCAAGGCGTATAAAATCACTTTTAAAACGATTGGCTCTCATGATGAGCAATCCACTCAATCGGGTCTTGTTCTGCTTCCCGTGTCAGCCGAAGAGACATCATCTCGTTCCCCTCTGGAAGTGCCAATCTTGTCCATTCAACATGGAACGATCTTCAGTCGAGAGAAATCACCTTCTAATTTGGTTGAAAGTGGAGAAACCGATAACATGGAAGTCTATAACGCCATTTTGGCAACCTCCATGGGCTACGCAGTGTTTATGCCTGATTTCAGTGGCTTTGGTGTGGATGATCAAACCCTGCACCCGTTTTGTCATGAACAGTCGATCGCTTACTCGGTTGTGGATATGATTCGAGCGGGAAAACAGTTTTTGTTTGGTAAATCGGATGATTACACTTGGAACACACAACTGTTCATTGCCGGTTATTCAGAAGGCGGTTTTGCAACCATGGCTGCTGGCAAAGAGATCCAGCAAAAACATTCGGGAGAAATAACCATCACAGGTCTGGCTCCCATGGCCGGCCCTTACAATATGTCAACCGTTATGAAAAAGATCGTCACCGATGACAATGCATACACACACCTTGATTTTTTATCCTACATGATCTTCGCCTACAACAGTGTCTATCCTCTCTTTGATTCACCGGATGAAGTGTTTAAGCAGCCCTACGCCACAACCCTCCCGCCCTTGTTTGATGGCGAGCATTCATCCGATCAGATCAGGGCAAGTCTTCCCAATAATGGGGTTGGAAAAGCCAGTGATATCTTTAAGGAAAAGTTGTTTACGGATTTGACGAATAACCAATCCGAGGTTTCAAAAGCCTTGAAGGACAACGACCTTTACAACACTTGGATCCCGAACTTGGACAATTTCCCCATGTTCATGTTCCACAGCTCAACAGATGAAGCGGTTCCCGTTGAAAATTCACGAACGGCCAAAGACTATTACAATGCCCATAATCAGGACGAAGAAGTGGAGTATATCGAACTCCCAACGGGCAAACACGTTCAATCCTATATTCCGGCTTACACGTTAGCGTATTTGTGGATGAGTACCTTGAGGGAATAAGTGATTTAATAATCCGGTCCGCCAACCTGACTCCAGTTGGTGACCACGTCGCCCATAATGTACAGTTGGTATTTGTCAGCCACATGAGTATGGATAAATAGATCCTTTTTACTGTAATCCGTGTGATTTGAAATGGCCTGTGCAAGGCTCTTCATCACGGTCTGGATTTCTTCTTCAGACATAAAGCCTGGAACGTACAAATCCACAAATATGGGTTTTTTAATCCCGACGTTCTCACATCCCGGGCAGTAGATCGTTTCAAAAAAAGACCAGTAATAGGTGATAAAGGCTTCTGGCAGTCCTGTCATTTCAGAAACTTCCAAGCTGATCAAGGGCAGGATCACGTTTAAATCCTGTTCCAAAGTAAGGCTGGTGATTTTTACCATGGGATCACCGGTGACTTTTGTATCTGAGAATAAGCAAACAGAGGATAAAAGCAGGATTAAGACGAGTAGCGATACAGTGGTTTTTTTCATGTTGTACTCCTTTCGTGGGTATATGATTTTTAAGAAGGCATCCCTTGTGGGCGCCTTAAACAGAAATAATTGTTGTTGTACAGGATGAATCGATGTTTAGTTGCAAATAATTATACACCGGATGTGCTGAAAAAAATATTTCTCTCTTTTCGGGCGCACACATCACATCGGTGCGCCCCTACATTTTTTTTCGGGGTTTTCGTATGGTTACCTAAAACTGACAAAAGTTGTCATATTAGGATGCTAAAATATTTCATCTGAGGGAGGTGAACGTTATCCACGAGAAGCATGCAAAAGGGATTTTGTCATCCGAAAATGGTATGAATCTTTACCGGGGGTGTACCCATGGGTGTATTTACTGTGACTCAAGGAGTACTTGCTATCAGATGGATCACGACTTCGAGGATGTGGAAGTAAAAATCAATGCGCCCCAGCTCTTGGAAAAAGCACTGAGAAGTAAACGAAAAAAATGCATGATTGCCACCGGTGCTATGAGCGATCCGTATGTACATGAAGAAAAGCAACGGGGATTGACTCGAAGATGTCTGGAACTCATCGAGCATTACGGGTTTGGCCTGGCCATCCAAACAAAATCCGACCTGATCTTGAGGGATTTGGACTTGCTCAAACGTATCAACAAAAACGCCAAATGTGTGGTTCAGATGACGCTCACCACTTACGATGAAAACCTGTGCGCTATTTTAGAACCCAATGTATGCACCACCAAAAGACGTGTGGAAGTGTTGGAAATCATGCACGAGGCAGGCATCCCCACCATCGTCTGGATGACTCCCATATTACCCTTTATCAATGATACGTCCGAAAATATCAAGGGGTTGCTGGATGATTGCATTCGGTCAAAAGTTTACGGCATCCTGTGTTTTAATATGGGCTTGACCTTGCGGGACGGTGACAGGCAGTATTATTATCAACAACTGGTTAAACACTTCTCCGGACTGAAAGAGCGCTATATCAAGCGTTATGGAAACGCTTACGAAATCCCTTCACCCAATAGCCAAAAATTACTTCATCTTTTACAAACCACCTGCAAAGCACATGGAATGGTCTATGATACAAATGCCTTGTTTTTGTATATGCATACCTTGAAAGAAAAACAAGAGAAGGAGCAATTGCCTTTGTTTTAACGCCTCTACAGGCACTTTTTGGGCATGATCGATTGTAAATTTTCACAGAATAACCAAACAGCTAAAATTTAACTCAATTGTCATAGAAGTCACCACATTGATCGTTCTTTTAATGATATACTAGAGAGTTTATAATCCCAAAAAAGCTTGAGATGCTAATTTAAGAACAATATGCTTCAATAGCGTTCTCCGACTTTTTTGATGTTTGCCTGATAAATAGCTGATATTATAAAGCAAACGGAGCTTTTGAAAATGAGTACATCAATTTTGGCTTTATTAGCGGTCTCTTGTTATTGCTGAAACCACCATAAGGCTGACAAATAGGGAGTGATTTTATGCAAGGATTAAAAAAAAGCTTTATTTTCGCACTTGTCCTAATGGTTTTTCTGTCTATCGGCGTATTTGCAGATGCGACTGGAAAAATTGAACCCCTGCCTTTATGGGAAAAAGATGCCACACATGAAGCCAAGAGGATTGTTATCATCAGTGACCTTCATCTCGGTGTGGATGACAGCTTTTCCGAAACAGTAAAAAATAAACCTCTGATCGTCGAATTCCTCGAAAGAGTCGTGGTAAGTGACATCGACGAACTTGTTATTGCCGGCGATTTACTTGACGAGTGGTTCGTACCGATTTCATATCAGCCAATTACTGATTTGGAAGAATTCTTCACACGGACTGCTGCTAATAATGCTGAGATTATGGCAGCGTTTGAAAAAGTTATTCAAAGTGGTGTCAAGGTCATTTATGTTCCGGGCAATCATGACCTTCTTTTGGACGCAGAAATACTTTCGAAATTGATTCCTGGGATCATTCAGGCTCGCGATGCGGATGGTTTGGGAACATATCGCACGGGTGAACGTTCCGAGATCGTCATTGAGCACGGCCATCGATATGACACTTTCTGCTCACCCGATCCATTGTCCAACAAAGAAATAACTGGCGATTATCCTTCCTTTTTACCCCCGGGTTACTTCTTTACCCGCATAGCATCCACCTTTGTTGTGGAAGGTAAACCAACATTCGAGGGAGAACTTTCTCAAATTAAAACGCCTTCAAAAGAAAATGCTGACCAATATGGTGCTTATATGTATTATAGAATATGGGAGTGGACTGAGACAACCTTTCCTATAAAGGAAGGTTTCAACGAAAAAGTTATATATTTGGGTGTAAATGGATACGACGAAAGCTTTTCCATGAGCGATTTAGTACCTACCGTCCAGGATGACGGATCAATCAGCGCCGTTTTGTATGCGAATGCTCAGAGGCGCTGGGATAAAGTTCAGGAGCTCAACCATGTAGCTGTCAAGAATCCTTATCCTGAGGCGACTGCAGGAGCGATAGACCATGCCTTCGCCGACGGACAGGCCGTTAAGCAGTATTTTAATCTGGATCCGACCATTGATGTCGTCGTTTTCGGCCACACACATGTACCGCTCGTCAATCGATTCCCAGAGGGTTATAACACCGAAAAGGTATACGCCAACAGCGGTACCTGGATTGATGATAACCCGGCTGGTCCAGTCAGGAGCTTTGTCGTTCTCGAATCTGGTGAGCAGACCACAGACGTTCGCCTGATGGAATACCATGCGGATGGAACCATAAGCGATACCGGCCTGTAGTAAAGACGTTCCTTTAATTTAAAAACCGGCTTCCGGCAAAAGATAAAAATGCGGAAGCCGTTTTTTTTTACGCAGGCACCCACAATGAAGTGAACCCCAAAAAGTTTGGAAAAAGGCTTCTTTTTGGCTAAAAAAGAATTATTCAATCATTTGCAAAAAATTTGGAGCATTTTTGTTCTGGTTGTTGTCAAAACCAGAAAATACGATAAGATACATTCGGAATACGAAATAATTGTATCGGAATATATTTTTGAGAATATGGGCTGATCATTCCATACTCAGCACCTTTTATATGCGTTTTGAATCTTTAAAGTCACTTGTTTTAATTCAGGCAGTTTGTTTTTTACAACGTCCCAAACTATTTCAGCATCTACCCCAAAATATTCGTGGATAAGTATATCTCTTATCCCGGCAATTTTTCTCCATTCTATTTCTTTGTAGTTTTTTTTGATTGAATCAGGTAGCTTTTTTACGGCTTCTCCAATGATCTCAAGATTTCTGATCACTGCATCCTGTAACATACCGTCAAGCTGAAATCTTTCGTATGAACTGTCCTTTGAATATTTTTCAATTTTTATGATTGCGGATAAGATATCATTCAGATATAGGGAGTAATCACGCATATTTAGCAGTGCTAAGTATTTCTTCTTTTAATTCAGTCTTGATGTTTTTTTCGATAACAAGGTCTACTTTGCGTTTTAGTCTATCTT
Organism: uncultured Thermotogaceae bacterium; assembly: GCA_964449405.1. Lineage (GTDB taxonomy): Bacteria > Thermotogota > Thermotogae > MWEM01 > MWEM01 > JASUTC01. Next base: position 6,761 of record CAYUYU010000064.1, on the reverse strand, counting down.
CCAGGAAGAATTTTAAATCCATGTAATTGTCAAATGTTTTTTCGCCGGTTTTAAATTCTACAAGAATATCAATATCACTGTTGTTTGTGTTTCTACGTGATGCAAATGACCCGAAAAGACCGATTTTTTTGACTCCAAATTTATTGAACTCTTGAGTATTCTTTTTAAGAAATTCAAGAATTGTATTTCTTTCCATTATCTCACCTTTTTTATTCACTAGTCTTGATTTATTATACCATTTGATTTTATTTTTTGTAAACAATCCAACAAAAAACTCAGGCGAGGACAATGCGCACCCCTTGGTCCGGGAGATTTTTGACTAAATTCTGTTGAAAATGGAAAGAACCAATAAAAGTTGACAAAGCAAAAAAAATACGATAAGATATATTCCGAATACGAAATAAATGTATTCGGAATATTTTTTTGCGAATTATTCTCGATAACATAAAGGAGCGTGTGTGAGTTGCCGGTCAACACAAAAATACTTGAAATCATGATGACGGTGAAAAAAATCATGATGTTGATTAAACAACAACTGGATCAGGAATTCAAAAGCCTTGGGATTTCGCAATCTCAGGGATTGATCATCAGGACTTTGATGGAGCATGGGGATATGAAAGTCAGTGATATTGCGAAGCACTTAGACCTTTCAAACAGTACGGTTTCCGGGATTGTGGACAGACTCGTGGAGAAAGAAATTGTGGATAGAAAGAGAAGTGAAGAAGACAGACGAGTGGTGATGATCAGTTTGGCTAAATCACATTGCCAGCCTTTAAAAAGGCACTTTGAGGCTATGTGTAATCGGTTGAACAGCGTGATGGATTATGGCAGTGAACAGGAACTGGATGATATAGCGGTTGCTCTGGAAAAGTTGAAGAAGCTTTTGGAAAAGGCACAAACCGTTGAAGAAGGTCATGTCAATGCTGAAACTGATTAGATATTTAAAACCATATACCGTTTTTATTTTGGTGGCCATTGCTTTACTGTTTGTCCAGGCTTTGAGTGAATTGGCTCTTCCGGATTATATGTCGAAGATTGTCAATGTTGGGATTCAACAGGGAGGGATTGAGGATCCTGTTCCTCAGGCGATCAGTCGGGAAACCTTTGATGATGTCTCACTATTTATGAGTGCTCAGAATAAAGAAGCGATTCTTGGCTATTATGAACTGATCACACAAGATTCAACCAATTATCAGGAATACCTTGAACGCTATCCGGCATTGGAAACAGAACCGGTGTATGTTCTTGTGAATGAAGAGATTGAGAATAATGAAGCGTTAAAACTGACGTTTGGGAAGGCTTTAATGGCCTATTCAGGAATTAAAAGTGGTGGCGCTCAAGGAAATGAAAACTTTTCTCCACCCAGTGGGGTTACGATTCCCGAGGGAGCAGATCCTTTCAAGATGATGCGAATGCTTCCTGAAACTATGAGGTTGCAAATGCTTTCTGATATGGATAAAATGGTAGAAGTCTTGGGAGAAAGCATGATCACACAATCTTCCGTATTAGTCATCAAAGAAGAGTATCAAAAATTGGGGATGGATACGGACAACATTCAAAGTCGCTATGTTTTCAGGACAGGGTTCATGATGGTCTTGATGGCGTTGTTGAGTACGGCGGCCACGATTATGGTGGCCTTTATCGCCTCCAAAATTGCAGCCGCAGTTTCAAGAAATCTCAGAAAAGATGTCTTTACAAAGATAGAAAACTTCTCCAACGTGGAATTTGCCAAATTTTCCACCGCCTCTCTCATCACCCGAACGACAAACGATATCACTCAAATACAGCTGGTAATCGTGATGATCATCAGAATGGTTTTTTACGCACCGATTCTCGGAGTTGGCGGTGTAATCCGTGCCCTTGAAAAGAGTGTGTCCATGTCTTGGGTGATTGGCTTGGCGGTCATTATTCTTCTTGGTCTGATCGGTATTGTTTTTGCCGTTGCTTTACCCAAGTTTAAGAAGATACAAAAATTACTCGACAGGTTGAATCTGGTCACCAGGGAAAATTTGTCGGGGCTCATGGTTGTTCGGGCTTTTAACACGCAGAAATTCGAGGAGAAGCGATTCAGGGAAGCCAATGAGGATGTGACAAAGACAAACCTTTTCGTGAATCGTGTGATGGTCATGTTGATGCCCATCATGATGTTCGTGATGAACGGGATCGTTTTACTGATCGTTTGGGTGGGTGCCAAGCAGATTGCCGAGTCGTCCTTACAAGTTGGGGATATGATGGCGTATATTCAATATGCCATGCAGATTATCATCTCATTCCTGATGTTGACGATGATCTTTATCTTTATCCCCAGGGCGTCTGTTTCTGCCAACCGTGTTCACGAAGTGCTGAAAGTTGATCCTGAAATAACCGATCCTGACAATCCAAAGCAATTCCCAAAGGACTTTAAAGGGGAAGTTGAGTTTAAGGATGTGTGTTATCGGTTCCCGGGTGCAGAAGAGAATATTTTGGATAAAATCAGTTTTACTGCCAAACCGGGGCAGACAACAGCGATTATAGGCTCAACCGGATCCGGGAAATCCACTTTGCTGAATATGATCCCACGATTTTACGATGTCTGTGATGGTCAAGTGTTGCTGGACGGGCTTGATATCCGAGATGTTAAGCAACATGAACTGAGAGATCATATTGGTTATGTCCCTCAAAAAGGAGTCCTTTTCAGCGGAACCATCGAATCCAATCTGAAATACGCCGATGATGAGGCGACGATGGAAGAGATACAAAAGGCGGCAGAAATTGCACAGGCCACAGAGTTTATCGAGGAGAAGGAAGAAAAATACAAGGCTCCGATCTCTCAAGGGGGAGACAACGTTTCCGGAGGGCAAAAGCAACGGCTATCCATTGCCAGAGCCTTGTTGAAACGACCTGAGATATTCCTCTTCGATGACAGTTTTTCAGCTCTTGACTTTAAAACCGATGCTGCGTTGAGGCGAAAACTCAAGCAGGAAACAGGAGAGAGCACCATGATCATTGTTGGGCAAAGGATTGCAACCATCAAAAATGCCGAACAAATCCTGGTCTTAGATGAAGGGAAACTTGTTGGCAAGGGCAGGCACGAAGAACTGATGAAGAGCTGTCAAACGTATCAGGAAATTGCCAGGTCCCAGCTCTCAGAGGAGGAATTATCATGAAACAGGATAATTCAAGTACAAGACGAAACCAACAACTACATGGTGGCCCAGGAGGCGGACCCGGAATGATGGCTGGAGCCGAGAAGCCTAAGAATTTTAAGGCAACGCTTCGTAAATTGGTAAACGAACTGAGCCCGTATAAAGTGCTCATCATTATGGTCTTTATTTTTGCGGCTTTAAGCGCCCTCTTAATGATCGTTGGACCAAAGGTTTTGGGAACCATCACCACTGAACTGTTCGAAGGGTTAATGAACAAAATCAGAGGAACCGGCGAGGGGATCAATTTCGACTCCATCAGACAGACGATCTTGATTCTGCTTGGACTGTATATAACTAGTACATTGTTGGCCTATATCCAAGGATGGATCATGTCCGGTGTTTCCGCTAAGGTCACGTATGGCTTTAGAGAAAGAATCTCGCTTAAGATTAACAAATTACCCCTAAAATACTTTGACCAAACATCCCAAGGGGAAGTCCTCTCCAGAGTAACCAATGATGTGGATACGATTAGTCGAACCTTGAACCAAAGTTTGACACAGATGATCACATCTGTGACGACCGTTATTGGTGTGATTATTATGATGTTTTCCATCAGTTGGCAAATGACCCTGATTGCGTTGCTGATCCTGCCTTTATCAGCTTCACTCATTGCACTCGTCGTCAAGCAGTCCCAGAAATACTTTAAGAAACAGCAAGATTATCTGGGGCATGTGAACGGTCATGTGGAAGAAATGTACGGGGGGCATGTTGTCGTGAAGGCCTTCAACGGGGAAGCGGACAGTATTAAGAAATTTAGCAGTTTCAATGACGAGCTTTACGATTCGGCTTGGAAATCTCAGTTCTTGTCCGGCATGATGATGCCCATCATGATGTTTGTGGGAAATATCGGATATGTCCTCATCAGTATTCTCGGCGGATGGTTTGCCGTGAAGCGCATCATCACTGTGGGTGATATTCAGGCGTTCATTCAGTATGTCAGACAGTTCACACAACCTGTGGCTCAAATCGCCAACATCATGAACATCTTCCAGCAAACCGCCGCAGCCTCCGAAAGGGTGTTTGAATTTCTTGAAGAAGACGAAGAAATCGAAGAAACAGCAAATCCTGTGAAAAACGTCAACAATGAAGGAAATGTGGCATTCAAACATGTCCGATTTGGCTATGATCGAGAGAAAATTATCATCAAAGATTTTTCCTGCCAGGTCAACAAAGGCCACAACATCGCCATCGTCGGGCCAACCGGTGCAGGAAAAACAACCATGGTAAAACTGCTCATGCGGTTTTATGATGTGAATTCGGGAGAAATCCTTCTGGATGGGCATAACATCAAAGACTACACCCGATACGACTTGCGGGAAAACTTTGGGATGGTCTTGCAGGATACCTGGCTGTATAATGGAACGATTTGGGATAATATCAAATACGGACGCTTGGATGCCACTGACGAAGAAGTCCTGGCAGCGGCAAAAGCCGCCCATGTGGATGCGTTTGTGCATATGCTCCCAGATGGGTATAACCTCATGCTCAATGAGGAAACCACTAACGTTTCCCAAGGGCAAAAACAGTTAATCACAATTGCCCGAGCGATTCTGGCCGATCCCAAAGTGCTGATCCTGGATGAGGCCACCAGTTCTGTGGACACAAGAACGGAAGTACAAATCCAAAAAGCCATGACCAACCTGATGAAAAATCGAACCAGCTTTGTCATTGCCCATCGCTTATCCACCATTCGTGATGCTGACTTAATCCTGGTAATGAATGAAGGGGACATTGTTGAGCAAGGTAATCATAAAGAGTTGTTGGAACGTGATGGTTTCTATGCTGAGCTTTACAAAAGTCAGTTTGAAGAAGATTTTGTGGAAACGGAAGAGTTGATATAAAAATCGGATAAATGAGTGTTACACTCCGGGGAGATAAATTATCGTACCTGTCTCCCCTATTAGATTATGATATAATTTATCGTTCAAAAATATTCGTAACCAGATAATCAGAAAACGACAACAGAAGGTGGAGTGAATGAAAAATATACCTAAAGAATTTCAAATGGATATTGAAAAAGCAAAGCAAATTTTAAAAAAACATGGTTGCACAAAGCTGTATCTTTTTGGATCTTTAGTTGAAGATCATGCAACGAGTAATTCTGATATAGACCTTGCTGTGGAAAACTGCCCTGAAGGAAAATATTTTGAAATATTGGGTGAACTCCTGATGGGTTTAGATCATTCGGTTGATCTTATTAATCTTGATAATAAAGATGCTTTTTCACAATATCTTAAAAATGAAAATGAGTTGATCCTTGTTGCATGAGAATCTAGTAAAGAAGGTTAGATTTGAGGTCAATCAAATAGATACTCTGCTGGAAATTTATCATGAGCTTTTTTCAAAAATCACAAAATTTATGAACGATTATTCCGCAAACCCGATATAGCTTTATATAAAAGATTGATATCGTTGTATCAATTTGATTAGCGTTTGAAAATCCGAAACAGAAGAATTCCCAAAGAAGTACCCGCAACAAGCGTTGAAATGGCATGTAGAATCACGACAAATTTACTTGAAAACTTGTCAAAGCTCAGAAGCCCACCTGTTGCAATCAAGGCGATCAATGAAATGGCGGCAATAACCACAAGCAATTTCACAGGACCTTCAGGAAGAGTTTCCAGTTTAAACAATCTGACGAAGGCTATCACACTGAGAACAACCATGCCGATTCCTATCAACTTGTGTACATTGAAAAGCACAGCATTTAAAGGCCGTCCCAAAAGAGTTAAAACGATGCCTGCGATTACTGTGATGATGAAAAGAATTGAAATTCCTGTTATTAAAGTTGAATTGCTCATAAAAATCCTCCTTACATGCCTATTTTATTTATTTTAAGCATATCTGAAAGCGTGATTTCCGGGTGATGATATCTTGTTCCTCCCTCTGTGCCATTTCTAAATTGAATGGCGTTTTGGGAGCACCATTGTAGGCATGCGAAGCATTGCTCACATTGATGTTGCCATTGGGGTCTGTCATTTTTTAGGGAGATGTTATCAACCGGGCATATTTTTTGACAAATACCACAGCCATTACAGGCTTGATTAGTATGAAAACCATGATCGAAAAGTTGAACAGCTTCTATAAGTGGTAAATCTGTTTTCTCAGGGTATCCGGCAATCTTCAACCAGGCTTTTTTTTGAAGGGTGTTTCTTAAATTCAAACAATCCAGCAATCGTTCAATGAAGACATATTCCTTTTCTATCACTATTTCAGTGTTTTCCCCATTTATATGATCAAGTATTTGTGATAACGCCTCTTTCCCTTTTTGGAAGATTTCTTCCTTTTCGTTTTTTGTAATTTCTCGGAGAGTGAACGAACTGAAAAAGTGCTTAAATGATTTAGGAGGGGTTACATAGTTATAAGGCATTTTAACTGCAAAACCCCCTGAGAGTTTTGCTCCTCTATTTTTTAAGTGTTTATTAAACAATTCCAAGGCGATTCCGGGACTGTCTCCGTAAGTACAAATGGCGATGATTTTCTTTTTCTCAAGATTTTGAAATCGATCGACAAATCGTTGGATAATAAAGGGGAATATATGATTGTAAACAGGAAAGACGATCAAGATAAGCTCAG